>NZ_CP014692.1:1898333-2214722 GCF_002005445.1 Acetobacter aceti | reverse complement strand
CGGCGCGAAGAAAAGGAGGCTGATGGAACGGGCCTTCCTCAGCCGTTAGCGCGAAAGATCGCTCCAGCCGACCAGCGTTGTGTGGGAGTCAGCCAATCCTGCGCGAAAGCCCGGACTGCACAGAGCCGCCAGTTCGGCTGCGTGCTCATACGTCGGCATAAGCTTCTGAAGCAGCGCATTCTTGTGCGTGGCAGGATGGAAATAGATTTCCGAAACACCGGCAGGCAGATGCGCCGCCAGAGCCGCGACCCGATCCGCCGTCATGTGACCGCTCCACTCGATGCCGAAACACCAGTCGTTCGTCACCATGCCGGCGGAGCGTGCCTGCCAGCGCAGCAGCTTTGTCCAGCGGCGCAGGGCCGCCGCGCCGAAGCTATCGACGTAGTTGCCCGCCGCCATCAGTGGTTCTGGCGGCTCAAGCGGCACACGCACGGCACGGAGGCCATGTCGCCTGCCACTCTCGATCATCAGCTTCCCGACAGTCGGATGCAGATGCATGTGCTTGTGGGCGTTGGCGTGGTCGAGCGTAAGGCCCGTTCGTGCAAATGCCGCGAACTGCGCCTCGATTTCGGCCGCAAGCTGACGTCGCACATCAGGGCGGAAAAAGTAGTTGATGCCCAGTTTCAACTGATCGGACGGAAACTGCCCATCGGGAGAAACCAGCAGCGGAATCTGGGAAGGTGGAAGGACACATGGCCCTTCGATCACCACCAGATGCAGCCCGACTTTCAGTGTCGGGAGTCTTCTGGCGCGTTCGATGGCGTCTTCTACAGCAGGACCAGCCATCATCAGGCTGGCTGTGGAGAGAACGCCATCGCGGTGCGCGATCTCGATCGCTTCGTTGACTTCGACTGACAGGCCGAAGTCATCGGAGGAAATGATCGCGCGCCGCATGGTCGTCTGGTCAGGCGGCGTTACGGTCGCGCAGGAAGTGGAAGAACTCCACGCCCTCACGCAGACGACGCTTCATCATCTGCGGGCTGCGCACCATCTCGCCGACGATGGAAGCGATCTTCGGAGCGCGGAAGTAGAATTTCTTGTAGAACTCCTCGACGCCGTTGAAGATTTCCGTGTGCGACAGGTGAGGGTAGTGCAATGGCGCCATCTGCACGCCGTTTTCGTCGATCAGCTCGGCATGGGACTCATCGAACCAGCCGTTCTCGATCGCTTCCTTGTGCAGCGCCGTGCCCGGATATGGAGCGGCGAGGGACACCTGCAACGTGTGCGGATTGATGTCCTTGGCGAATTTGATGGTTTCCTGAATGGTTTCCTTCGTCTCGCCCGGAAGGCCGAGAATGAAGGTGCCGTGGATCTTGATGCCCAGTTCGTGGCAGTTCTTGGTGAACTCACGCGCCACTTCGACGCGCATGCCCTTCTTGATGTTGTGAAGGATCTGCTGATTGCCGCTCTCGTAGCCGACGAGCAGCAGACGAAGGCCGTTGTCTTTCAGGATCTCAAGGGTCTTGCGGGGAACATTGGCCTTGGCGTTGCAGGACCACGTCACGCCCAGCTTGCCAAGCTCTCTGGCGATGGCCTCGGCGCGCGGCAGATCATCGGTGAAGGTGTCGTCGTCGAAGAAGAACTCCTTCACCTGCGGGAAATACTGCTTCGCCAGACGGATCTCGGCGGCGACGTGCTGCGGGCTGCGCGTGCGGTAGTGGTGGCCACCGACCGTCTGCGGCCACAGGCAGAATGTGCAGCGGGACTTGCAGCCACGACCCGTATAGATCGAGATATACGGGTGCATCAGATAGCCGATGAAGTAGTCTTCGATCTTGAGGTCGCGCTTGTAGACCTCCGTCACGAACGGCAGGCTGTCCATGTTTTCGATCATGGCGCGGTCACGGTTGTTGACGATCTCGCCTTCGCTGTTGCGATAGCTGATACCGTCGACGTCCTTGAACTCGCGGCCTTCGGCGATTTCCTTGATCGTGAAGTCGAACTCGTTACGGGCGACGAAATCCACCACTGGCGCCTTGAGCAGGCTTTCTTCCGGCTGGACCGCCACTTTCGCGCCGACGAACCCGATCTTGATGTTCGGATTCACGTCCTTGATCATCTGCGCGACTTCGACATCCTTCGTGAAGGACGGAGTCGACGTATGGATGATCACCAGATCACGATTCTTCACATCTTCAAGAATCGGCTCCATGCCCATGTTGGCGGGAGGCGCATCAATCAGACGGCTCCCTTCCACAAGGGCCGCGGGCTGGGCAAGCCACGTCGGATACCAGAAAGATTTGATTTCACGCTTGGCCTGATAGCGCGAACCAGCGCCTCCATCGAACCCGTCGAAAGTGGGAGGCTGCAGAAACAGGGTCTTTAACATGCGCGAAATCCTTAATCTGGGCATTCGCCGAAACAAAAAGTTGCAGACGGGTATCGCCAGCGCGGTCGCATGGCAAGTGTTCGTTATGGAAAGATAGGCGGTCTAACTGCGAAATACGACTATCGGCACGACCATCGATTCTATTTTGATGAGGATTCAGGGACCATCATTGGGAGAAAGTGGAGTGCCGACAGGCGGAACGGAAGGGGCGACCGCGGGATGGGAGGTGACATGCATGGTATGTCCCCGCCAATCCACGCGGGAGCCTGTCATGCTGCCGACCATGACGGCGGCCGAGAGCCAGTCACGGAAAGGCAGAAGAAGCAGTGGGATGAGGGACCGCTGGCCGACAGTCCGGTCCATCGCAAATGCACAGAGCGCTCGAAAGACCCATCCCCACAGAAAAAATGTCAGAAAACCAGTCGCGTGAGGCTGCAAAAGCGCAGCGAACGAGAGCCAGAACAGCGGAAGCTGGATGGCTGAGGCCAGATAACCTGCCGGGGCGAGGGCGCGGACCGTGCGTCCCCAGCGAAGCTCATGGATCAGCAGATCGACAAATGTGGTTTCAGCGATCGTGGTCCAGGTCATGGTTTCAGCGATTGAGATGTCCTGTCCATGGTTTCTGACAAGACGTCCAAGAATGGCGTCATCGGCAACATGGGACACCAGAGCCTGAAAGCCGCCGACCTGTTCGAGCGTCGTTCGGGAGAGAGCCATGGTCGCGCCGAGGCAGTCCTGTCGTCCCAGATAGCGGGAAAGCAGGACCCCGGGAAGAAAGTTGTGGTTGATCTGGCAGGCGGAGAACAGGCGGGGAATATTCCGGCTGGCAGGCAGGCCAGCATAGACCGTAGTCACCAGACCTGTATCGGGCGATACGAGTTTTTTTACAACCTGCTGCAGATAGTCCGGGCTTACATGGATATCGGAATCGGAAATGACCAGCAGATCATGCCGGGCATTCGGCAGCATGTTGATCAGATTGCCGACCTTGCGGTTGTCACCATGCTGCGTGCCATTGATGACAAGACACATGTCGATATGCGGGTGCCGTTTCTGAAGGTTCTCAACGATCTCGATGGCGGGGTCGTTGGCGCGCTGCACTCCGAAGACAATCTGGAATTCAGGATAATCCTGCGTGCAGAAACTCTCCAGAGCTTCCGCAAGCAGTGGCTCGTCACCATGAAGAGGCTTCAGGATGGTGACCTGTGGCTGGACGGTGTGGTCAGGACGCGCTTTTTTCTCATCAGAGCGAAAGCGAATCACCAGTAACGTGCCAAGGGCGGCCTGAACGCTCCCGGCGACACCGAGGACATCACAGAGAATGGCGAGATCGTGCAGCAGGGTCATCAGGACTGCCGGACGCCAGCTGTCTGCGTCGTATCAAACGCAACGGTAGAAAGACCGGTCGCAGGCAGGCTCCGAAGCATAGGGTATCAGTCCTCCGCGAAGGTCTTCACTTTTTTATTCAGAACAGCAATGAGACCGTTCACATCACTGGACGCCAGCGTCGAGCCGAAATCGGAACGCTGGGCAACGGTCTGACTGATATGCCCTTCCAGCAACACATCGACAATCTTCCAGCTGCCATTTTCCTGACGCATGACATAATCGATCTCCGTTCCCTGCGGGTTTTCATCCGACCCGATATGCGTCGTCACCTTCTGTTCCGAAGCAATGGGCAGCGCGCTGATCTCCGGAGAAAGGTTGAATTTCGCGCCGGAGCCTGGCTTGAAGCTCGAAAGATAACGGGCGACGGTATACTCGCGGAATGCGACCATCAGTTTCTGTTTGTCGTCAGCAGAAAGCTGTGCGTAACGGGACGCGCCCACGGATGAACGCAGAACGCTTTCCAGATCGTAGGACTGATCCACAACAGGACCCAGCTTGGCGGTGCGGGCAGCAAAACTACCTGAATTTGGCTGCTGAATGGCATCCAGCGCCTGATTGAGAGCCTGCACAGGCGCCGTGACAGCAGCGGCATTCTGTGCGTGTGCACTGAAAGACTGGACGGAAAGAGAAGCGCCAAGGGCAAGAGCTGACAGGGCTGGAAACCGTAATCTGGTCATTTGTTTTTATACTCCTGATACCATTCGCGGAGACGAAGAAAGCACTTCACTCACCCCGATTGCGTTGAGCGCTGTCTGGACGATGTGAGGGGCGTTGAGGTGAGCGGTGTTGTATTGCTCGAACTGGCTGTCGTGGTCGATGAAGATGTCCGGGAGCGTCATGGTGCGCAGGCGGACAGTGTCGAGCAGGCCGGTCTTCGAGAGATGCTGGGCGACCAGCGAGCCGAAGCCGCCGACGGAGCCTTCCTCGATGGTGATCAGCACGGCGTGGTTGCGCGCCAGCTGTTCGAGCAGTTCCGTGTCCAGCGGCTTGGCGAAACGGGCGTCGGCCACCGTCGGCGGCAGGCCGTGCGCGGCGAGCTGGTCGGCGGCCTTGAGCGCCTCCTCCAGACGCGGACCAAGCGACAGGATGGCGATGCCGCCCTTCTCGCGCCCGGACTGCTGGCCCATCTCGCGGACGATGCGGCCCTTGCCGATCTGGATGATCCCGCCCTTCGCGGGCAGCTCCAGACCATAGGTGTTGCCGCGCGGATACCGCAGCGCGATCGGGCCTTCGTCGAACTCGCAGGCCGTGGCCGTCATGTTCAGAAGCTCGATCTCGTCGGACGGCGCCATGATGGTCATGCCCGGCAGGCAGCCCAGATAGGCGATGTCGAACGAGCCCGCATGCGTCGCGCCGTCGGCGCCGACCAGACCGGCGCGGTCAATGGCGAAACGGACCGGCAGCTTCTGCAGCACCACGTCGTGCATGACCTGATCGTAGGCGCGCTGCAGGAACGTGGAGTAGATCGCGCAGAACGGACGCAGCCCTTCCGTCGCCATGCCGGCGGCGAAGGTGACAGCGTGCTGCTCCGCGATGCCGACATCGAAGAACCGGTCGGGGAATTTGGTGGCGAACCTGTCGAGGCCCGTGCCGGACGGCATCGCGGCGGTGATGGCCGTGATGCGGTTGTCCGTGGAAGCGCGGTCGACCAGTTCGCGGGCGAAGATATTGGTCCAGGACGGCGGTCCCGGAGGGGCTTTCTTCTGCTCGCCGGTGACGACGTTGAACTTCGCCACGGCGTGATACTTGTCGCCCGCCGCCTCGGCCGGCTTGTAGCCGTGGCCCTTCTCGGTGATGACATGCAGCAGGATCGGGCCTTTATCCGTGTCGCGCAGATTGCGCAGGATCGGCACCAGCTGGGTCATGTCGTGGCCATCGACCGGGCCGACATAATAGAAACCCAGCTCCTCGAACAGCGTGCCGCCGGTGATCATGCCGCGGGCATATTCCTCGGCCTTCTTGGCGGTGCGTTCCAGACGGTCCGGCAGCTTTTTCACGAACTTTCCGGCGAGATCCCGCAGGCCCATGAACTGGCGCGACGACATCAGGCGGGAGAGGTAGTTCGACATCGAGCCGACGGGCGGCGCGATGGACATCTCGTTATCGTTGAGGATGACGATCAGCCGTTCCGCGCCCTCGCCGGCGACGGCGGCGTTGTTCATCGCCTCGTAGGCCATGCCGGCGGAGATCGAGCCGTCGCCGATCACGGCGATGACGTTGCGCTCGCGGTAGGACGGATCTTCCCCGGCGCGCAGATGGTGCGCGACCGCCATGCCGAGGCCGGACGAAATCGACGTTGAGGAATGGGCCGCGCCGAACGGGTCGTATTCGCTCTCCGAGCGGCGGGTGAAGCCCGACAGGCCGCCCGGCTGGCGCAGGGTGCGGATGCGGTCGCGGCGTCCGGTGATGATCTTGTGCGGGTAGGCCTGATGGCCCACGTCCCAGATCAGCCGGTCGTCGGGGGTGTCGAACACGGCGTGGATCGCGACCGTCAGTTCCACCACGCCCAGCGAGGCGCCAAGGTGGCCGCCTGTCGTGGACACCGTCTCGACCGTCTCCGAACGCAGCTCGTCCGCAACCTGCTTCAGCTGCTCGATCGAAAGGTTCCGAAGGTCAACAGGGTAGGAAACACGGTCCAGTAAAGGAAAACGACCCCGAGTGGGGATGGGCTTGCTGTCACCTGACGAAGGCTGGGAAGGTGGTATGTTTTTAACCATGACGTCTCACATCCATCGTCTGTGTCTCACCGACAGGCTCGTCTGTGTGGAGCCATTGAAACGTCCGGGTGTCGAGACGTTTTCACAGCTTTTGAAATATGGTGTCTGGTGACACTCAGGCATCCGGGTTCACGGAACCCATGTGATTGCAGACGAACGGAATGTCGGATCATTAAAAAGTCCGGCCTGCTTGGTCGTGTTTCAGGGAGAGTTGCAAGGGGCTTTTTCCGAATGATCAGTGGGTGTGGTGTTAATGCAACAATTGTCCAATCCGCACTTGAGTGCGAGAAGGCGATTATTATATAGGCGTCAATCCGAATGCGTGGTGCCCTCGATGCACACACGCGCCATGACTTGTCCGCAGGTCTGAGCCACGAGACGGTTTCTATTCTTCTTTCCGGACATGGCCATATTATGTCCGCAACTTGATTGGATGTCGGTGTCAACACCGACCTGAGGAGCAGAGCGTAATGGCGGTACCTTTGATGCAGGCTGTCCGGGTCGGTGCGTATGTTGTCAAACAGCATATTACCCGCAGGCAGCGTTATCCCCTCGTGCTGATGCTGGAGCCGTTGTTCCGATGCAACCTTGCCTGCGCAGGTTGCGGCAAGATCGACTATCCGGCGGCTATCCTGAACCAGCGCCTCAGCCTTCAGGAGTGTCTTGATGCAGATGCGGAGGCCGGTGCGCCGGTTATCGCCATCGCCGGCGGTGAACCTCTTCTTCACAAAGAGATGCCGGAGCTTGTCCGGGCGCTGATCGACCGCAAGAAGTATGTCTATCTCTGCACGAACGCCCTTCTGCTCGAGAAGAAGATGGACGATTTCGAGCCGAACCCGTTCTTCTCATGGGACGTGCATCTTGACGGTGACAAGGAGATGCATGACGCCTCCGTCTGTCAGGAAGGCGTGTACGAGCGTGCTGTCGCGGCAATCAAGAAAGCCAAGGCGCGCGGCTTCCGTGTCTCCATCAACTGCACCCTGTTCGACGGTTCTGACCCGAAGCGTGTGGCGGCCTTCTTTGATGAAGTGATGGCCATGGGCGTTGACGGAATCATGACCGCTCCGGGCTACGCCTACGAGCGCGCGCCTGATCAGGAGCACTTCCTGAACCGTCAGAAGACGAAGCAGCTGTTCCGTGAGATCTTCCGCCTCGGGAAGGGTCACAAGTGGCGCTTTACGCAGTCGCCTCTGTTCCTGAACTTCCTCGCTGGTAACGAGACCTACCACTGCACACCGTGGGGCAAGCCGCTTCGCAACGTATTCGGCTGGCAGCGTCCCTGCTACCTGCTCGGCGAGGGTTACGCCAAGTCGTTCAACGAACTGATGAGCGACACGAAGTGGGATGATTACGGCACTGGCAACTATGAAAAGTGCGCCGACTGCATGGTCCATTCCGGCTATGAGTCCACGGCTGTCATGGATGCCGTGAAGCGTCCGTGGCACATCGCCAAGGTGGCCCTGTTCGGGCCCGAGACCGAGAAGCCGATGGCTCCGGAAATCTCTCTGGCGAACCAGCGTCCTGCCCAGTACAACTACTCCGAGCAGGTCGAAGAGAAGCTGGAAGAAATCGTCGCCCGCAAGAAACCGGCCAAGCCGCCGCGGGTCACCACAGTGGTCAGCGCATCGGCTTCAGAGAAGGCCGAGCCTGTTGACGCCGCAGACTGAACCGCGCGTTAGATAATCGACACAGACTGCACTATATGGGGCGGGACCGGTGGGTTCTGCCCTTTTTTCTTTTTGATCCTGTTCCCTGCGTTCGGATGTCATGACTGTTTCTATTCTGATCATTCTCCTGCTCGTCATACTGAATGGCGTTTTCGCCATGGGAGAACTGGCGCTGATTTCACTGAAGCGGGCACGCCTCGTAATGCTTCAGAGTCAGGGGGTGAGGGGCGCTGAACGGGCGCTCAAGCTGGCGGATGATCCACAACGCTTCCTGCCGACCGTGCAGATCGGCATGACGCTGGTGTCGATTCTGGAAGGCACCTTCGGCGGCGTGAAGATTGAAGCCGCGCTGACGCCCTGGCTGGCCCAGTTTGAGTCCCTGCGGCCGTTTGCCGAAGATATCTCCATGGTTGTGGTCGTGTTTGCCATCACGGGCCTGATGCTGGTTCTGGGCGAACTGGTGCCAAAGCAACTGGCGCTTCAGTATCCCGAGCAGATTGCGGCGATGCTCGCCGTGCCGCTCGATGTGCTGGGAATGGTCGCCAGACCCTTTGTCTGGTTTCTCCGGCTGTCTTCAAATCTGGTGCTGAAGCTGCTTCGTGTGCCGGTTGCGGACAGACAGACTCTGACGGAAGAGGAGTTGCGGGCTGTCCTGCTCGAGGGAGCTCAGTCCGGCGTTCTTGAACATGAAGAACGGACGATGATCGAGCGTCTCCTGCGTCTGGCCGATCGCCCTGTCCGGGCGATCATGACCCCGCGTAACGAGATCATCTGGATCGAACGCCATGTGCCGCGCGATGTTCTGGTCTCCACGCTGCGCACGACGACTTTTTCCCGTCTGGTGGTCTGCGAGGGCGGGGTGGATAATCCTGTCGGGGTGATTCTCGCCAGTGACATGCTGGACCGTCTGCTTGATGGCATGCCGGTGTCGATCGAGGCCGGACTCAGGCAGCCGGTGGTGGTGCCTGACTCCATCTCCGCACTCGATATGCTCGAACGGATGCGCTCTATCCCGCTGGGCATCGCGCTTGTCGTGGATGAATACGGCTCATTCGAAGGGATCGTGACGGCATCCGACCTGTTCGACGCCATTGTAGGCGAGGTGAACGAGCACGGTCAGCATACGCTGCTCTCGGTCAAGCCCGGTGACGTGGTGATCCTTGAAGGGTCGGAACCTGCCGATGAGGTCAAAGACCGCCTTGGACTCGGTGAACTGCCGGGTGAGGGGGACTATCACACTCTCGGCGGCCTGATTCTTGCACTGCTGCGTCGCGTTCCCGCCGTTGCGGACAAGGTCGTCTTTTCCGGCTGGCTGTTTGAAGTGCTGGAAATGGAAGGCCGTCGCGTGACCCGCGTCAAGGCGAGTCGGCAGGTGCTCGCGGAAAACTAGGGCGGCGGTTTATTCCGCTGCTGCCCGCAGGCCTGATCCGGCCGCGAGGGGGCAGAGCGGGAGCGCTACGGCCAGGACAGCCAGAAGCAGTTCCATGTCAGGCGCCCAGTTGATCCCGCTTCGGGCGGCATCGACAGCAGCCGCTCCAAAAATCAGCACCGGCGTGACGAGCGGCAGTACAAGAAGTGGAAGCAGAACACCGCCACGTCGCGCACCCAGCACAATCGAAGCCGCCATGCCGCCAAAAAGCGACAGGCCTATGGTGCCGGGGATCAAGCCTGCCATCAGCGCCGGAAAGGCCTGTGTCGGCAGATTGAGCATGATGGCCATCGGAAAAGCCGCGACCAGAAGGGGGAGTCCGGTCGTCAGCCAGTGCGCCGTCATCTTCGCCAGCGCGACGAGGGCGGGCGGCAGGCCGGTCAGAAGCAGGTGGTCCAGTGACCCGTCCTCGAGTTCCGAGCCGAAAAGACGATCAAGTGGCAGGAGAGAGGCGAGCAGGGCGCAGACCCAGATGACGCCGGGGGCCATGCGTCGCAGCAGGTCCGGAGACGGACCGAGGGCGAGAGGGAACAGCGCGCCCGCAAGGATAAAGAACAGCACAGCACCGAGCGTGTCCGCCCCATGACGCAGGGCGAGGCGCAGGTCACGTCCGATAATACCAAGAAACAGGCGTATCATGCGTCGACGAACTCCCCGGTCCAGTCGTCCACCGGCACGCCTGACAGTGTCAGGTGGCGCACATCATCAAGCGGGAGCGGCACATGGGTGGTGGCGATGATCATGCCCCCCGTTTGCCGGTGACGGCGCAGCGCTTCCCCAAGTCGTGTGACAGAATGGGCGTCCAGTCCGAGACTCGGTTCGTCCAGAAGCCAGAGCGGAGCCTGGGCGAGAATCACGCGGGCGAGGGCGGCGCGTCGTTTCTGTCCGGCGGAAAGCAGACGGACCGGCGTGTCGGCCAGATAGCGCAGATCGAAACTGTCGAATGCTTCATCAAGAGAAGCGCCATGAGAGAACACCGAGAGATTTTCCGCCAGAGTCAGTCCCGGCTTCAGAGCATCCTGATGGCCGAGATAGGCAATGTTCTGTGAGTAGCTCATGCGATCGGCGAAGACATTCCCGCCCTGCCACAACAACTGGCCGGAGTCCGGTTTTCTCAGCCCGGCCAGAACACGCATCAGCGTGCTTTTGCCCGCGCCGTTCGGGCCTGTCAGCAGCATCGCCTCACCTGCGGAGAGGGAAAGGCTGACCTGATCCAGCACAAGCCGCTCTCCACGAAAAACCGTGATGTCTTGCGCTTCGAGCGTTGCAGAAAGGGAGGGTGTGTCCGAGATGAGCCTGTTCCCCTGTTTGTGACCACAGGAAGAGGGCTTTTCGTCCTGCTCGCGTTCTTGTGGTCGCCGGTGTGCTTGTGCCTAGGCGTGCCCCCGGTATGTTCTACCACCGATCAGAGATCAAGCTGGTGACTCGGGACTCTTCCCGGGTAGAGGCGCTCACCCATGATTGATGGGAGAGCTACCGGTTCGACATACCAGCGGGATGCTGTTGTCGCGGAGGGAATACTTATGAAAGCGGTTGGCCACGATTCGTTGAAAACCGGGCGCGAGCTCAAGGTTGACGGCAAGACCTACCATTATTTCTCAATCCCGGAGGCCGAGAAAACCATCGGCACTGTAGATCGTCTCCCGGTAAGCCTTAAAGTGCTGCTTGAGAACGTCCTGCGTTTCGAAGACGGTCGCTCTTATACTCAGGATGACGCCAAGGCCATCGCAGGCTGGCTGGAAAATGCCCGCAGCACGAAAGAAGTGCCTTTCAAGCCGTCGCGTATCCTCATGCAGGATTTCACCGGCGTTCCGGGTGTGGTGGACCTCGCCGCGATGCGTGATGGCATCGTGCAGCTGAAAGGTAATCCGGAAAAGGTGAATCCTCTGGTGCCGGTCAACCTCGTCATCGACCATTCGGTGATGGTGGACGTCTACGGCACACCGGATGCGCTCCAGAAGAACATCACCATGGAGTTCGACCGTAACGGCGAGCGCTATGCGTTTCTGCGCTGGGGTCAGGAAGCGTTCGAGAACTTCTCGGTCGTTCCGCCCGACACAGGCATCTGCCATCAGGTGAACCTCGAATATATCGCTCAGGTCGCCTGGACAGCCGAAGTCGGCGGTAAGGAGTATGTCTATCCGGACACGCTCTACGGCACCGACTCCCATACGACCATGGTCAACGGCCTGGGCGTTCTGGGCTGGGGTGTTGGCGGTATCGAAGCTGAAGCCGCCATGCTCGGCCAGCCGATCGCCATGCTTATTCCTGACGTCATCGGCTTCAGACTGACGGGCAAACTGCCTGAAGGCGCTACGGCGACCGATCTGGTGCTGACCGTCACCCAGATGCTCCGCAAGAAGGGCGTTGTCGGCAAATTCGTCGAGTTTTTCGGTCCGGCTCTCGACCATCTGCCGGTTGCCGACCGTGCGACGATCGCCAACATGGCGCCGGAATATGGCGCGACCTGTGGTTTCTTCCCGGTCGATAAACTCACGCTCGACTATCTGCACGAGACAGGTCGTGATTCTCACCGCATCAAGCTGGTTGAGGAATACTACAAGGCGCAGGGCATGTTCCGCACGGCGGAAACGGCTGAGCCGGTCTTCACCGATACGCTCGAACTCGATCTCTCGACGGTTGTGCCGTCCATCTCCGGCCCGAAGCGTCCACAGGATCGCGTTGTTCTGACCGAAGCAACAACGGCATTCGAAAAAGAGCTGACGTCGGGCCTTGGTGTGGCCGAAGCCGACAAGGACAGGAAGTTCCCGGTCGCCAACACCAATTACGAACTGGGCAACGGCGATATCGTCATCGCGGCGATTACGTCCTGCACCAATACATCCAACCCTGCCGTGCTGATTGCCGCCGGTCTCGTCGCCCGCAAGGCGCGCGCCCTCGGCCTGAAGCCGAAGCCATGGGTCAAGACGTCGCTGGCTCCCGGTTCGCAGGTTGTCACCGACTACCTGAACCGCGCCAACCTGAGTGAAGACCTTGACGCGCTCGGCTTCAACACGGTCGGTTACGGCTGCACGACCTGTATCGGCAACTCCGGCCCGCTGGCTGACAACATTGTCGACGCCATCGAGAACAACAAGCTGATCGCTGTTTCGGTTCTGTCCGGTAACCGTAACTTCGAAGGCCGTATCTCGCCGAACGTGCGTGCGAACTACCTCGCCAGCCCGCCACTGGTCGTGGCCTATTCGCTGCTCGGCACGATGCGCAAGGATATCACGAAGGAACCGCTCGGCACGTCCAAGGACGGCAAGCCGGTTTACCTGAAGGACATCTGGCCTTCAAACAAGGAAATCGCCGCGCTGATGGGGTCTTCCATCAACCGTGACGAGTTCATCAAGCGTTACAGCACGGTGGATAAGGGCACGAAGGAATGGCAGGATCTCAAGGTTGCGACCGGTTCGCAGACCTACAAGTGGGATCCGAAGTCAACGTACGTGCAGGATCCGCCGTACTTCAAGAACATGCCCGCCGAGCCATCGGGCACAACCAGTGACATCAAGGGCGCGCGTCTTCTGGCTCTGCTGGGCGACAACATCACCACCGATCACATTTCTCCGGCCGGTTCGATCAAGAAGGACTCTCCCGCAGGCAAGTATCTGATCGAGCATGGTGTGGAACCAAAGGACTTCAACTCCTACGGCTCACGTCGCGGCAATGACCGGATCATGGTGCGTGGCACGTTCGCCAACATCCGCATCAAGAACGAGATGTGCCCTGGTACGGAAGGCGGCCTGTCCAAATTTGCCGACGGCAAGCAGGGCTTCATCTACGATGTGGCCATGGACTACAAGGAGAAGGGCACGCCCCTCGTCGTCATCGGCGGCAAGGAATACGGCATGGGTTCGTCCCGTGACTGGGCGGCCAAGGGCACGCTGCTTCTGGGCGTGAAGGCGGTCATCGCCGAAAGCTTCGAGCGTATCCATCGCTCCAACCTTGTGGGCATGGGCGTTCTGCCGCTGCTCTTCAAGGAAGGCACGGATCGCAAGACGCTGAATCTGAAGGGCGACGAGACCTTCGACATCATCGGACTTGAGAAGATTACGCCACGCATGGACGTGACGCTGGTCATCACCCGCGCCGATGGAACGACAGAAAAAGTGTCACTGCTTTGTCGCATAGATACGCTGGACGAGGTCGAATATTACCGTCATGGTGGCATTCTCCAGTACGTCTTGCGTGGGATGCTGAAAGCTGCCTGATACAACTCCGTCTCTTCATGACGATGGCAAAAAGGCTGGCCCGGAGAATTCCGGGCCAGCCTTTTGCGTTGAAACGGTACTCTGTGCTGAATCGATCAGTAAAACGTTTGATTCAAACAAGGTGCTCAATGGAGTGTCTCTGACCGTTGAACGGGGAGAGCTCATTTCCATCATCGGACCTTCGGGGTGCGGAAAATCCACCTTTCTGCGGTGTCTGAATTTTCTGGAAATTCCCGACGAAGGCACTGTGACGATCGCCGACGACAGCATCCGTCGTTCAGGTGGTCCCTGGAAAGCCGCCGATGAAGCGCATGCGCACAGACTGCGTGCGCATGTCGGCATGGTGTTCCAGTCCTTCAATCTTTTTCCGCATCGCACGGTGCTGGACAACGTGATGATCGCGCCGCGCGTGGTTAAGAAGGTATCAGCTGCCGTGGCAGAGGCTGAAGCGCGTGAACTGCTCGCCAAGGTCGGTCTTGAGGCGGCGTGCCTGCGCTATCCGGCCACGCTTTCCGGCGGTCAGCAGCAGCGTGCGGCCATTGCCCGTGCGCTCGCCATGCGCCCGGACGTGATGCTCTACGACGAACCGACGTCCGCGCTCGACCCACGCGTCGCGGAGGAAGTGCTCGAAGTCATGCGGGCGCTGGACCGCGAAGGCATGACGCAGATTGTCGTGACACACGACATGAACTTCGCCCGCGCCGCCTCCGACAAGATCGTGTTCATGGATGGTGGCGAGATCATCGAAATCGGCGACCCTGACGAGATGTATGACAACCCGCGCGATCCCCGGACGCGACGCTTTCTTCTGGGAGCCTCGGCATGACTTCCGTTTTTTCGCGGCTTCGTGCGCGTTTTCTGGTCGGTTTCGCTGTCATCGGAATTGCTTTGCAGGGCGCTTCCGCATGGGCGGAGAATACACCGGTTGCCGAGCGACCCCAGCCGGAGCCGATAACGGCGTCCGCAACGGCAGATCCGTCCTCCACGGTCATGAAGTGGGGTGCTGACGGAACGTCCAACGTGCCTTACACCTTTCATGATCCGTCTGACGAAAACCGCATGAGCGGTTACGAATACGACATCATGGAAGAAATCGGCCGCCGTCTCGGGCGCGAAGCCCAGTTCGTGCAGAACGACTGGGATGGCCTGATTCCGGGGCTCGAACGCAACTTCTACCTGATGGTCATCTGCGGCATCGAAATGACGCCGGAGCATATCGAGGCGATCGATTTCAGCCAGCCTTACTACATGACCTCCGAGCGTATCGTCGTGCGTCGTGATCAGGCCGGACTGGATTCATTCGAGCGTCTCGGCGGCCATGTCATCGGCACGGTGAAGGATACGCTGGCCGAACGCATGATGGGCGAGCGCCACGACATCACGGTGCGTGGTTATGACGAAGAATCCAACATGTTCGAGGATCTTCGCAACAAGCGTCTCGATGCGATCCTGATTGATGGACCCATTGCGCTCTATTACGGTGAAGCAGACCCCGCCTTCCGTATCGTCGGTCCTCCTGTTGGGCATGTATCCTACGGAATCGCCTTCCCGAAGGGGGGCAATGTTGAACTGCGCAAGCAGGTCGATGCTACCCTGAAATCGATGGTTGCGGACGGCACGTTGCACCGGATTCTGGCGCGCTGGAATCTGTGGACGCCCGAAATGGCGGCGTGGACCGGTGATCACAGCCAGCCCGGTATCACGCCGACGGAATGGGAGCGTTACATCGCCGCGACCGCACCGACCAAAGGCTGGAAAGCCCGTTTTGATCGCTACGCCAGCTTCCTGCCGCTGATCGGCAAGGGCGCTGTCATGACACTGGCGGTCTCCGCCTGCGCGATGGTGCTGGCTGTGGCTCTGGGCCTCATTCTGGCGCTGACGCGACGCTATGGCCCTTCATGGGCGGCAGCTCTCGCGACGCTCTACATTGAAGTTATTCGCGGCACGCCGCTACTGATCCAGGTGCTGTTCATTTTCTATGGTCTGCCAGGTATCGGCATCCGCCTTTCGCCCTTTGTCGCCGGCGTCATCAGTCTCGGACTGAATTACGCAGCCTATGAGGCGGAGAATTATCGCGCTGGTCTGCAGTCCGTTGCACGAGGGCAGATGGAAGCGGCGACCGCCCTCAACATGACGCATGCTCAGGCTCTGCGTTATGTCGTCGTGCCGCAGGCCTTCCGGGTCGTGGTGCCGGTGATGACCAACGATTTCATCTCTTTGCTGAAAGATTCATCGCTGGTCAGCATCATCACCCTGACGGAGCTCAGCCAGACCTATGTCCGTCTGTCCTCCACCTATTTCGATTATTTCGGGACAGGGATGATGGTCGGTGGGGCCTATCTGCTGCTGGGTCTGCCGTTCGTGCGCCTTGCCAAAATGGCCGAACGTCGTCTTGCTGTCAGCGAACGACGCGGCGGTTGATATGCTTGCCGGGTGTGAGAAATTTTTTCACACCCGGCTCATTGGATTTGGCCGAATCATACTTTTGAAATGCCGATTTAGCGGACGAGTTTTCTGGCCATGACTTTGGCCAATGCTTTTTTGGTATGTGGGCCTCTCACTCCAACGCATTGTGCATAAATGAACATCCGGTCATGATTGCCGCGCAACTTTTAGCCTGACTGCGCGATGGATCTTCTTTCTGCTCTTCACAGCTTTGTCCGCGTCGCCGCGACAGGCTCATTCTCGGCTGTTTCCCGCGAAACGGGAGCCAGTCAGCCGACGATTTCACGTCATATCGCCCTGCTGGAAGCGCATTACGGCACAACGCTGTTCGCACGCACGACCCGCAGTCTGATGATGACGGAAGATGGTCGCAGTCTTCTGCCTCATGCGTATGAATTGCTGGAAATTCTCGAGACGGCCGAAACGGTGCTCGGGCGTCGGCGGGCGTCAGTGTCCGGTCTTGTCAGGCTGGGTGTCACCACGGCATTCGGCCTGTATCTCACCAACCGGATCAAGGATCTTCTGGGTAAACACCCGGATCTCTCCGTCGAACTTGTCATGCGGGACGGGTTCGGCGATCTCGTGGAGGAAGGGCTGGACCTTGCCATCAGGGTTGGCGAGATCGCCGAAGGCTCCCTGATTGCCCGCAAGCTGGGTGCTGTCCATCGGTCTCTGGTCAGTTCCTCAACACATTTCACACCCAGATCTACGCTGCGGCATCCGCATGATCTGACCGGTGAAGCATGTGTGGTCTTCACGTATGGGGGTGGGCGTCAGGACTGGCATTTCCTGAACGCCGAAGGCGAGGAAAGCGTTGTCGCTCCGGCGGCGGTGTTCCGGGCGAATTCCAGTGAAGCTGCTCTTCATGCCGTTCAGGCGGGTGTAGGAGTCGGACTTCTGCCGGAATTTCAGGTTCGTCATCTGGTCGCGGCAGGAGAACTGGTTGAGGTTCTCCCTGAGTGGAAAGTGCCGCCGATGCCACTTTATGCGGTGCATACCGGACCACGGACACTTCCGTTACGCACCCGCACGGTGCTGGATTTCCTGATCGAGATTTCCTTAGACGTTCTCAGCCCGACCTGATGAAGCTCAGGTCGGTGGAGCGCCTGCCGTGCCATGCCAGGCAGGATCGGACGCTGCCGGACGGATTTTTTCGGGGGAGGGTTGCAGGGTCCCTTGGTAACCTTGCAGCAGAACAGGCGCCCATTGGGTAAGCCAGCCATTCACATCCTGCATAAAGCGTCCGGAGAATGGCGATGTCCCCAATCCGTCGGGAGTCCAGTCAGACAGGGACGTAGAGATGCGGGCTGTTCCCGGATCGGCCGGGCTGAGCGCCATCGTCACGTTTTCAAAGTTTTTGCCGCCATCCGGCGCATTCACGGCATAAGTCCATGATGCGAGCGCCCAGACTGGCGGCATTGGAAATCCGAGTAGCTGGAGACGTCCGAAAGCCCAGTCGATGTCGTCTCGTGAACGGATGTCGCCCTTCGGTGTCAGGCTGACATTTGTAGAGATGCACTGGACTGCGTCCTTTGGAGCAGCCAGCGTGCGCTGAAAATAGGCATCCCGTGCATGGCATGGTTGGTCGCTCAGCACTGAAGGCGGCACGCTGGCTGTCGTCGCCTGAACGAGGATGACTCCCGTTACAACGCCTCGATCCGTGCGAACGAGAATATTACTGGAAATTTCTCCATGTGGCCCGGTCGTTTCGGTCAGTACCGGGTGCCATATGCCAGCCGGTAGCGGAAGCTGGCGTCCTGCAAAAGGCATGAGGTCGATCAGTTGAGCGTCGATGGGTGGAACTGAGGCCTGTTCCGTCCCGTAACCATTGCCATGACCTCCACCACCCGCTGCCTGACTGTTCTGCCCCGTTTCATTCCGGGAACTGTCGGACGATGACGCATCGTCGTCCGGAGTGGCCGCAGGATGATGCGCGAACCTGCCCAGAGGAGGGTAGAGGCCGACGAGCCAGTCAGGTGGATACAGGGCGGTGACACCGCTGAATGCGACCATGCTGACGAGAGACAGTCGCCACAAGGGAGCGCGACGCCACAGACGCGAAAAAGCAGACATACAATACCGTCAGGCTGTCAGGTGAGGGCGTGCTGGAGAGAGAGGTTCAGTAACCACCTGAGCTGTAACTCCGTCATCAGTATGAGCGATGCGCACCATCTTCGCGCCTTGCTGACGCGCAACGATCAGGGATTCACTGACCATATCCTCAATGGATCGGGCAAGATCACGGGCAGAGGCTCCGTCGCCCAGCCGGTTCTGACGCCGCATGACGTCAAACAGGATCGAAGGCTCGATACCACCCGGCTCGATGGCCAGTCCGTAGCTCTCGATCATGGTTTCGATTTCCAGCGCCGCGACGCGGGCGATATCCAGCCCGCGGAGAGGACGGAACACAAAGATGCGATCAATCCGGTTCAGGACTTCTGGAGCGAACCCGGCCTGACGCAGTGCTTCCACCGACTCGGCGCGCATACGGTCAGGGTCATCGCCAAGACGGTTGGCGATATCGGTCAGCGCTTCGGTGGCGATGTTCGAGGTCAGGATAAAGATGGCCTGAGTGGCGGAAACATGGGCTCCCGTCGAGGCTTCGGTTACATAGCCGTCATTCCAGGCGACAAGAAACTGCTTGAAAACGTCGGGATGGGCCTTTTCGATTTCATCGAGAAGCACCACTGAATCCGGCTTCTCCTTGAGGCCGCCTGTCAGTTTTCCGTAGGTATCCGAGCCGACATAGCCTTTTGGAGATCCGAAAAGTTGTGTGGCGGCATGGGCGCTGGCCATCTGCGTCATGTCGAAATGCATGAGCGGCCTGTCGAGCTGACGCGCCAGCTGCTTGGCCAGATAGGTCTTGCCGGTGCCGGGTGGGCCTGCCAGCAGGAAGATGCCGACCGGTTTGCCGCGAACCTGGAGGGCGAGCCGTCTGCGAAGCTGGTTGGCCATGTCCTCGCACACCTGATCCTGTCCGATGACCCGGGCTCGCAGATTGGCGGCGAGTTCCTCCGCATCGATGGCTGAGTCGCGCTGTTCGCGCGCCATCAGTTCTTCAAGTGCCTTCCTGTTGGTCAGTCGCGCCAGAACGTCCATCATCCATCCCCGTCTGCGGAGCAGACCCTTCCGGGCCAGCTTTTCCGAGCTTATTTCGTAAACAAGACCAGCCAGTGTGAAAAAGGCTCCCGCGCCAGCCAGAACCGGCCAGAGCGGTGCACACCATTTCATGAAGTGATCCAGAGTGGCGAGTGAAAGATGCAGGCTGACAGCAGCCTGAATGCTCGCAAGGACCAGAAAGATCACCATCATGACCGGCATGAACCGGTTGAGCATGGGAAGCAGACCCTTCATGGGACAATTCTCCGGAAATGCGGGCGAAAGCGATCCATAAAGCGATCCATCACGAAGCGATTTCTCATTGAACGATGACTGTCAGAAGGAGATTGTCGCCCTGCTGAAGGGAAGGGAGGGCTTCGGGGCCCAGAACTGTAACGGCCCCTGTCGTGATTCCGGTCGGACCGGCGGGTGAAATCGCGGAGACCGAGACCTCCCCGACAATCGTGATGGGAAGAACAATAGGCTGGGGTGTTGGCGTGAGGTGCACGATCCGCCTCACCGGGCCGGAAGAAATGGCGATTGTGCCTCCCGTTCCGCCCGCATCAAAGACCGGCATGACAGCCAGCCGGTAATCACGGCGTTTGATGCCTGCAAGGATAGTGGATTGCTCTGCTTCCGAATATCCCGCACGCCGCAGGGCTTCTGGCGCATTTTCAGGTGAGATGTACGCGAACTCACCCGCGACTGAAAATCGTCCGTGCGCCGTGTCGTTCTGTATGTTCTGCGGCGAGGCGAGGGGAGGCTTGGTATCCTGGTCATTCTTCGCTCCACCCCCGTTCGCCATCCACGACGCCCCGCCAGCCACAACCATCAGCGCAGCTATCGCCGCGATCATCAGGCCAGAACCACGATTCTCAGGATCTTTTTCTGGCTGTCGCTGAGGGGTGTAGGGGGAGTTTTCCGTCATTTGTGGTTCTATCTAAGACATGGGGTGTTGCACCGATGCAAGGGGCAAACGAAAAAGATACAAACCTTTATGAATCGAAATAATCCTGCCTGTGCAGGGAGAATGAATTTCATCTTGCGATTTTTCGGTCAGTGACTTACACCAAAGCTCATTCCTTTCATTTCTGCTCTTTTTGGGGGGTGGCCGGCTCGGTCGCCTTTTTTGTTGTGGACGAAGACCATTCGACTCATGTTGGCCTTGAAGGGCGGATTGCCGCGCTCATCACACCCGCTGTGGAGGATCTCGGGTTCGAGATCGTTCGGGTGTCGGTGTTGGGGCGCGAAGTGCCAACGGTGCAGATCATGGCCGACCGCGCTGATGGCACACTGATCACGGTGGAAGACTGTGAGCAGATCAGCCACGCGGTAGGCGCAGTCATGGACGTGGAAGATCCCATTCCCGGTAACTGGACGCTGGAAGTGTCCTCTGCCGGGATCGATCGTCCACTCACACGTCCGAAAGACTGGGAGCGTTTTGCCGGGCATCTGGCGAAGGCGGAGATGCTGATTCCCGTTAACGGTCGTCGGCGCTTCTCCGGTATCGTGCTGGGAGCCTCGGAAGAGGGCGGCAGGATGCGCCTTGATGATGGCGAGGAAGTTGTTCTGCCATTTCGGGAGCAGAAGAAGGCCAGACTTGTCCTGACGGACGCCTTGATCGCTGCCACACAGGCGATGATGAAGCCTGGCGTGCAGGATGAGGAAGGGGCGGAAGACGCTCCGGTCGAAAAAAAGAAGTCTAAAACCCGTCATTGAGGCGGTCAGGGGTGGTAAAACCCAGCCTGTGATATCATATGCAGACCTGAGATTGTCTGAAGCCTTGTCTTCGGGTGGATTTCGGCTTGCGGGATTGGGCTGATGTCGTGTGACGTTGGCGTCTGGTCTGTCGTGGAGTTGTGATGAGTATGGATACCTCTGTTGCACGTCCCGAGCTGCTTCTGGTGGCTGACGCGGTTGCGCGTGAGAAGCTGATCGATCGTGAGGAAGTTCTCGAGGCGATGGAGCAGGCCATTCAGAAGGCCGGTCGTGCCAAGTATGGTCACGAGAAGGATATTCGCGCGACGATCGATCGTCGGACAGGCGAAGTGCGTCTGTCTCGCTGGACTGAGGCCGTCGAGGCCGTGGAAAATGAGGAAACTCAGATTCCCCTTCACATCGCCCGTAAATTCAAGCCAGAAATCCAGCTTGGCGAGCATCTGATCGATCCGCTGCCTCCGATCGACTTTGGTCGTATTTCCGCGCAGACGGCCAAACAGGTTATCGTCCAGCGCGTGCGTGAATACGAGCGCAAGCGTCAGTATGACGAGTTCAAGGATCGCGTGGGCGAGATCGTCAACGGCACGGTCAAGCGCACCGAATACGGTAACCTCATGGTTGAGATCGGCTCTGCCGAGGCGCTTCTGCGTCGTGACGAGCTGATCCCGCGTGAGACGTTCCGTAATTCAGACCGTGTTCGTGCCTACATCTATGATGTGCGTGACGAACCGCGTGGTCCGCAGATTTTCCTTTCCCGCACGCATCCAGCTTTCCTTGCGAAGCTGTTCGCGCAGGAAGTGCCGGAAATCTATGACGGAATCATCGAGATCAAGGCGGTGTCCCGTGATCCGGGCTCGCGCGCCAAGATGGCGGTGATTTCCCGGGATGCGTCCATCGATCCCGTCGGCGCCTGTGTCGGTATGCGCGGCTCCCGTGTGCAGGCTGTCGTGGCCGAGTTGCAGGGTGAAAAGATCGACATCATTCCCTGGAGTCCGCAGGCGGCGACCTTCGTGGTCAATGCTCTGGCTCCGGCTGAAGTCAGCAAGGTGGTGATGGATGAGGAGGCTGGACGCGTCGAGGTTGTTGTGCCTGACGATCAGTTGAGCCTCGCCATCGGTCGTCGCGGTCAGAACGTGCGTCTGGCCAGCCAGTTGACGCGCTGGGATATCGATATCCTCACCGAGGCGGAAGAATCCGAGCGTCGTCAGGAAGAGTTCCGTCGCCGTACCGCACTCTTCGTAGAGGCGCTGGATGTGGACGACGTGATCGCTGGCCTGCTGGTGACGGAAGGTTTCGATACGATCGAAGAGCTGGCCTATGCCGATCAGGACGAGCTTGTCGGGATCGAAGGTTTTGACGACTCGGTGGTTGAAGAGCTGGTGCGTCGTGCGGAGACCTATCTGACCCGCAAGAAAGAAGAGCTGGACGAGAAACGTGTCGCGCTTGGCGTGACCGATGAAATTGTCGAACTCAACGCTTTCACGAATCAGATGCTGGTGACGCTTGGAGAGAAGGGCGTGAAGACGCTCGATGATCTGGCTGATCTGGCTGGCGATGAGCTGGTGGAAATCCTCGGTTCGGAAGCGATCGACGAGGATGCCGCCAACGAAATCATCATGCTGGCCCGTGCGCATTGGTTCGAGGATGAGGCTGCTCCAGCAGAGGCCGATGCGGAAGTGCCGGTCGAGGAGGTGTCTTCTGAACACGACACCCACCAATGAGCGCCCTTCTGAATTAACAACTGCAGATAGCGGGTTCACAACGGAGCTGAAGGGGGATAATCATCTCCCCCACAGTAACGACGTTTGCGAAGAAGACGAACGTGGTCCTCTGCGTCGTTGTCTTGTGACGCGTGAGCGTCTGGCGCCTTCCAGCATGATACGATTTGTTGTGGCGCCGGATAAAACTGTAGTGCCTGATCTGGACGCGCGTCTGCCCGGACGGGGAATCTGGTTGAGTGCGCGCCGGGATGTGCTAGAAACCGCACGGACTCGCGGGGGCTTTGCCCGGGCCGCACGATGTCAGGTTGTCATTCCTTCTGATCTGGTTGGTTTGATTGAGGCAGCGCTTCTTCGTCGTGTGACGAATACGCTCGGTCTCGCACGTCGGGCCGGTCAGGCGGTCAGTGGTTACGCCAAGGTCCGGGAATGGATCGTGGCAGGTGCGACAGCTCTTGTCGTGCAGGCATCGGATGGAAGTCCGGATGAATGTGTCAGACTTCTGTCTGGCGCGCGCACTCTTCCTGTGGTGAAACCACTGGATGGTGCGCAACTGGGAAAAGTATTTGGTCGTGAGCACACGGTGCACGCGGCTCTGCGGGCTGGCGCATTAGCTGACCGGTTGAAGCAGGATAGTGAACGTTTTGCAGGGCTTGCCGATGTGGCGGTGCTGCGGACGCCGGAAGTTTCCGGCGAGCGGGTTGAACAGGCGGATAGATGAGCGAAGGCAACGATCAGGATCAGGGTAAGGGACGTCTGTCCCTGCGGCCAGCGGGCCGTTCTGAAGTAGGACACACGGTCGATGCCGGATCTGTGCGCCAGAGCTTCAGCCATGGTCGCTCGAAGGTAGTACAGGTCGAGGTTCGCAAAAAGGCGAGGCCAGGTCCAAGTGCTCCCAAAGCCGGTGTGTCCGGTGGACGTGGTGCTGGTGGGGGACGTCAGCCGGGCAAGAGAGGCTTGACGGAAGCAGAACTGGCTGTCCGTCAGAGAGTGCTTGAAGAGCAGCGCAAGGAAGCGGCTCTCAAGGAAGCTCAGCGTATCGAGCAGGAAAAGATTCAGATTCTTTCTGCGGCTGAGGAAGCGCGCCGTCGGGAAGAAGACGAACGTCGTGCTGCTGAGGAACAGGCTCGCGAAGAGCAGGAAGCCAGGCAGCGTGCCGAGCTTGATGCTCAGGAGGCGGCTGAGCAGATCACTGAAGCTCCAGTTAAGGCGTCTGCCGCTCCGCCTGTTGAAGAGAGCGGTCCGGTTGTGTCGGACAAGCCAATTCCGGGCACGGTTACTCTCGCTCCGCCTCCAGGCCGTCTGCGGCCGCTTGCTGAGCGTGCGATCATGCCGAGCAAGCCGCTCGTGCAGACCCGTCCGGCTCCATCGACACCCTCCGCGCCGCCAGCGGGAGGCGCAGGTGAAACCCTGCGTCTGCGTGGTGGTCGTGAAGGCGAAGATGATCGCCGCGCTCCTGCTCGCAAAGGGGCTGTTCCCCCGCCGAAGAAGGGTGCTGGTGCAGTCAAGAAGGATGGTGGTGGTCGTCGATCCGGTCGGATCGACGTTCAGGCCGCGATCGAAGGTGATGACGACAAGACGCGTTCACTCGCTTCCGTTCGTCGTCAGCGTGAGCGTGAGCGCCGTCAGGCCGAGCTTGAGCGACTGCGGACCGATCAGGTGCGTGTTGTCCGTGACGTGATCCTGCCTGAAACCATTACCGTGCAGGAACTCGCCAATCGTATGGCTGCCCGTCAGGGTGAAGTCATCAAGGCGCTCATGAAAATGGGTGTTATGGCCACTGTCACCCAGTCGATTGACGCTGATACGGCAGAGCTGGTTATCGAAGAATTCGGCCATCGTGTCCGACGCGTTGCTGAAAACGATGTTGAGATCGGCATTGAAGGCGTGGAAGACGAGGAAGGTGATCTCCTGCCGCGTCCGCCTGTTGTAACGATCATGGGACATGTCGATCACGGCAAGACCTCCCTGCTTGATGCCCTGCGGACCACTGACGTGGCGGCAGGCGAAGCCGGTGGCATCACACAGCATATCGGTGCGTATCAGGTGAATCTGGCGTCTGGCGCCAGGATCACCTTTATTGACACTCCGGGTCATGAGGCTTTTACGGCCATGCGTGCCCGAGGGGCTTCAGTCACCGACGTGGTCGTGCTGGTCGTTGCTGCTGACGATGGCGTCATGCCGCAGACAGCAGAAGCGATTAAGCATGCCAAGGCCGCCAACGCTCCGATCATCGTGGCGATCAACAAGATCGACAAGCCGGGTGCGAACCCTGATCGCGTCCGACAGGATCTGCTGAGCCATGAGCTTGTTGTTGAATCCATGGGTGGCGACATTCAGGATATCGAGGTCTCAGCTCTCAAGCGGACAAATCTCGATAAGCTTGAGGAAGCCATTCTGCTGCAGGCTGAAATCCTTGATCTGAAGGCCAATCCTGAGCGTGCCGCTGAAGGCGCTGTCATCGAAGGTCGTCTCGATCGTGGTCGTGGCCCTGTGGCGACGGTCCTGGTCCAGAAAGGTACATTGCGTAAGGGTGACATTGTTGTCGCCGGTTCGGAATGGGGACGCGTTCGTGCGCTGGTTGATGACCGTAATCGCCAGATCTCGGATGCTGGCCCGTCAATGCCGGTGGAAGTGCTGGGTCTTGCGGGTGTGCCGGAAGCGGGTTCCTCCTTTGTTGTTGTGGATAACGAAAATCGCGCTCGCGAGATTTCCGAATTCCGTCAGCGGAAGATCAAGGAGCATACTGCTGCAGGCAAAACTGCGGCTCGTGGAACGCTTGACCAGATGCTTGCCCGTATTCAGGCGGGTGTGCAGAAGGAAGTTGCCGTTCTCATCAAGGCCGATGTGCAGGGTTCTGCCGAGGCGATCAAGGCTACTGTCGAAAAGCTTGCTCATGAGGAGGTCGACGTTCGCGTGCTGAATGCGACGGTCGGTCAGATCACAGAGAGTGATGTGCAGCTTGCCAAAGCCTCTGATGGTGTGATCATCGCCTTCAATGTGCGTGCGACGTCGCAGGCTCGTGAGATGGCCCAGCGTGATGGCGTGGATATTCGCTACTACTCGATCATCTATCAGGTTGCTGACGATATCGAGCAGTTGGTGAAGGGTAAGGTTGCTCCGAAGCATCGCGAGAAGTTCCTTGGCTACGCCGAAATCCGCCAGGTCTTCAATATCACCAAGGTCGGCAAGGTGGCGGGCTGCTACGTCACCGAAGGCGTTGTCAAACGTGGTTGCGGTGTGCGCCTGCTCCGTGAGGGTGTGGTCATTCACGAAGGTGATCTCAGCCAGCTCAAGCGCTTCAAGGACGACGTCAAGGAAGTCGCCCGTGGCTACGAGTGTGGTCTTTCCTTCGCAGGTTACAACGATCTGCGTGAGAAAGATGTGGTCGAGTGCTTCGAGATGGAACTGGTTCCAGCGTGAGCCGGGGTTCCAGCCGCTCTTCGGATGGAAAGGGGCCGGCGGGGAGACTCGCCGGCCTCGCCGCATCCGGTCCTTCCCAGCGCCAGCTTCGCGTTGCTGAGGAAGTGAGACGTATGCTGTCGGAAGTATTCGCCCGGACTGAATTTCGTGATCCTGAACTTTCAGGAGTCACTATTACAGTAACAGAGGTCCGTATCTCTCCCGATCTGAAACATGCGACAGCGTTTGTTTCTGATCTGGGAAAAGGAGATGTCGAAAAACTTCTGCCAGCTTTGAAACGTGTGGCTCCGTATTTGCGGACACAACTGTCTAGAACGCTTCGTTTACGTATAGCCCCGGAAATTCATTTCCAACCGGATACAGCTCTCGACTATGCTATGGAAGTAGACGCCCTGCTGCGTCGGCCTGAAGTACAGCGAGATCTGGATGAAGAAAGCTAAGTTGTTTGCTTCTGTCCATCATCTAAAGGTTACGGAATAAGGTCGGTGCGTTGCCTGTTGAGTGCAGTGACGTGTCGGTGGATTTTCTGAACGCCGTTATTATGCGTTTCCTGAATTGTAGAGACTGGGCAGAGCAGTGCCGTGTTACAATTTGCGACGCCTCAGTGTCGTCTCGCCCGCGTATCCCCGCACCGCGTTTTTTGTCCGTTATCTCCTGAAGGGCGGTGGCGAGGGGTGCGATCTCAACGCGATCGTCCCGGTTGGTATGACATTGCAGGGTCAGCAGCTTGCCAAACGTGTTCACAACCATGTGCAGTTTCGAGCTCTTTTTGCGTTTGGCTCTATGACATCTGGTGAGTTGTTCGCTCTCCAGCCTCGAACCCCGCAGCTTACCCTGCTGGCGTGCCGCCCGTTCGCCTGTTTCATGTTCACGCCGAAGCCCACCGGATCGCCGTCGAAATGCCGACCTCGAACCGTCTCGCCACTGAAGGGGCTGATCGGCCCGCTACTCCAGCTTGCAGAACCCGCACCCGCAGATCTTCACTCAATGCTCGCGCCATCTCCGCTTCCATCGAGGGAAACGGTGAATCATAATCCACGCTCCGCGTCATCCTTCATGATTTATAGTTCAGTGGACAGCCTAAATGCACCATCAAAACACGGGACTAAACATCATATGCTCTATGTTATTGATGTGTGGAGCGGGTAATGGGGGTCAAGCAGTACAAGTTGAGCCAGGCGTAATGGGAAAAGATTGCGTTGTTGCTGCCCGGAAAGGCGAGTGATCCAGGACGAACGGGATCGTGTTCATAAACGGGTGTCTGTGGATACTGCGGTTCGGTGACCAATGCTGCGACCTGCCGAACGCTGGAAAACGGTCCACCGGATGCTGGCTGATGCCTTGAGGCGATCGTTACGGCTGATTATCACCGGCGGCCAGGTCCATGATGCCACTCAGGCACCTGCATTGTTCGAGATTAGACCGCGGGCGCGGTAATCACCGATAAGATTTATGAAAGCAAAGGCTATCATTCTGTCAAAACGGAACCGTAAGATGTTCATCTCGCACGACCGAGCTCTTTACAAACATCGTAATCGTTTCGAGCGATGCTTCAATCGCCTCGAATATTTCCCTCGTTTCGCAATGCACCACGACCGCAGAACCATAATGCCGACCGGCTCTGGTTCGGGATCTGAGGCTTCATTCTCCCGAGAGCAATAGCAAAGCTATACGGGAAATAAATTCTGCTGTTCAGTTGCGTTTGTCATCATCCTCTTTGATTGATGAAGCGTTATGATGTATTTTTACATATTAGAAAATGAATAATTTCAAGCAACTGATAGCTTGAAATTATTAATCTCAGAAGAAGATTTTTTATTCTCAATGTTCTGTCTTAGGCCATCAAGCATATCTTGGTTTATGTCAATTAATGGCTTTAATGAAAAGTTATGCAGCATAGCACGGATACTGTATCGAGTTGACCAGATTGCCAAATTCAGAAGATCTTTTCTCACTATATCGGGAATTCCATTATCCTCAACACTTGTTTCCAATAGAATTGAAGACCATAATTTTTGATTCATAGTCAGAGCGTGAATACGATCTTTTTGATTTTTTGCATTTTTTAAAAGAAGAATGGTTTGACCAAAAGCCATGATTTCAATTTGTCTTGAAGTCATTTGTGTTGCCGAGTTCTGATTATAGCGCTTAATGCCGTAGCTCATGAGACATGCCTTTAAGTCAGGAGTTCTGCTGCCAAGTGGTAACGAAGTCAGGAAGAGCTTCTGCTACGAGCTCTATTGCATGATGAAGACTGCCTGGTTGAGAACGAAAGATTTTCATGGTGGGATACCAAGGAGTATCCTCCTGATCTTCTAACCATCGCCAGCAGCAATCGCTTCTTGTGATCATCCAGACAGGCTTGCCAAGCGCACCCGCCAAATGAGCAACGGAAGTATCGACACTGATTATTAAATCGAGATTAAAAATTAGGGCCGCAGTGTCTTCCATATCTGACACATCATTCATTGGATCAAAAATCTCTTTTTCATTCCATTGCAATAACTCTTTTTGAGGATTCCCGAGTTGTAAGCTTATGAAATCTATGTTTTTGGTATTAATTATTTTGGAAAACATCTGTAAGGAAGCGGATCTATTTTTATAATTCAGCCCATGGCGGGGGCGGTTTTCACCAGACCATACGAGCCCGACACGTAATTTATTTTTCTTCCCAAATATTTTCGAAAATTTTTCGATATCATCCCGGTTTGGATAAAGATAAGGGACAGAAGAGGGTATTTCATATCCAATTTGAGAAGATAGCGCTAATGGAAGAGAAAGAAGCGAGCAGCTGTAATCGTATTTGATTTTTTTAAAATCTGTTTCAATGATTTCAATATTAGGGAACGATTCTTGGCACAGTCTTTTCAGATTTTCTGGCACAGATAAAGCGATGTTGGCTCCAAGTTTCTCAACATGCGGTATATAGCGTAAGAATTGGAGCATGTCGCCAAATCCCTGTTCGCCATATAATAGTAATGTTTTTCCATCTATAGGAAAGTCACCTTTCCAAGGATTTTTAACGCCTTGAATTTTAAATTCTGGTGGGGAGAATTCTATTAGCTCCCAGCCTTCTTGATACTGCGCTCCTTTCAGTAGAGCCTGTCCAAGATTGAATTTTGCAGCCCGCGACTCAGGGTGTGTATGTAGATATTCGCGCAGTACTATCTGAGCTTCTCTTGAACGATTCAGAGCCGCCAGTGCAATTCCATATTCATTCAGCATCAAAGCCGCAGTCTCGGGAGAGTGTGCTTTGAGTGCTTCGACTATGTCTGCGCAAGCCTGGAAAGCGCCAATGCGTATGAGCGCCACGCCTAGCTGAGGAGCATACAAGACACCATCAGGAGACGAATCAAAAAGATTGAGATAAATTTTGCAACCTTCGGATATTAATCCGGCTTCAAGAAGCTGGTTTGCCAGAATGCCGGAAAGAACATCGCTGTTTTTATGATTTTGTGCTCGCCACTTAATGGCGGCGATGGTGATTTTTGGATTTTTTCCTGAAACCATAATTGAAGCTATCTTTATACAAATAGCTTCATCGTCAGCATTTTTTATAAATAAATTTAGTAATTCGTTGAGTGCGTGTTTAACATCTCTTCCTATCTCAAGCTGACAAAGGAGAAGAGATAGTTTCCACTGCAAATTATCAGGGTCAAGTTCCAAGGCTTTTGAGTAAGCTGAATAGCTTTCTTCGTAGTGAGCAATGCTTATGTAGATGTCACCAAGAAGCGAATAGCCGTCGGCCCAGCGGGGGTGTTTTTTAATGTTTTTTTTGATTTCTTCTATTGTTTCTTTGTGATTATTTTTTTGTGATAAGGTTTTTAGTTTATTGCCAATTCTTTTAATTTCTTCTGTATTTAATATTGTTTTCATAATGTGAATCCAAAAAAAATGGGGGGCGAGAGCCCCCCATTCTTGACTTTAGCGGAAAAGGGTAAGGATGTTCTGAGACGAAGATTTTGCAACGCTCAGGGAAGAAATTGCCAACGACTGCTTCGTCTGCAGAGACGTCAGCTTTGCACTTTCTGCTGCCATGTCGGCATCTGTTAGCGCACCAACACCAGAGGTCAGGGAGTCAGAAAGATTGGAGGAGTAAGAAGCCATGCCATCAACAATTTTGGCGTTTGTCGCCAGAGTTGAAGCTGCGTTTGTCATCGTGGTGATTGCGGTCTGAACAAGCGTAATCAGGGCGGAGGTGGAGCTCGTCAAAGCCGTGCCGCCTGTCACGAATAGATTCGAACCGCTCGCAGTTGCTGTGCCGCCAACGACCAGATTGCCACCCGCCGCCATACCGCCTGTAAGCCCCAGAGCCTGTGTCAGCGTAGCTGCTGTTCCGGTTACGTTTGAAATGGTTTTGGTCGAACCCTGAAGGCTGGTCACATAAATCAGGCTGCCAGACGTATCGGGTCCTGTTGCGGATCCACCGTTAGCAATGTTGGAGTCACTCATCGAAGTCAGGAGGTTGACACCATTAACCGTTGCATTTCGTGCAAAAGTATTGATCTGGTCGAGGTAGCCGTCGATTTCGCTGGACGTCTGAGCAAGGGCCGTCGGATCTCCCTGGTTGTTGCCGAGAGTAGTGACGGCGGCCTGCAGAAGCGCTAGCGTGCTCAGAATATGGCTGGTTGCTGTGGACGTGGTGCTGAGAGTGCTCGCAGCAAACGAAAGACCATCGGAAACAGCAGAAAGGCCGGAAATATTGCCGTTCATCTGCTGGGCAATAGCGTATGCTGCCGGACCGTCTTTGGCTGTAGCGACTTTCTGACCGGTTGAAACCGTGTTCTCGGTCGCATCCAGAGCGGATGTCGTTGCGTTGAGGCTCTCGAGAGCCACCATTGCAGAGTTATTGGTGTTGATCGAAAGTGACATGTGGATTTTCTCCGTTTGGTTTACTGCATTTTTTGCAGTGACGCTATAAAATGATAAAAATTCTAATTTTTAGTTAACTGCCCTCTGATTCGTTTGAAGAGGCTGGTGAAGCATTGACTTGGCCAAGCACTGCGTCTTCGTGCCGGATGATTCTGCGGGCAATTTTCAAAGCCTGATAAAAATTACCTTCAGAAGCAGATTTCATGGCGTCGCTGAGAATTAGTCGGGCCGATACGGACGTTGTTTCCTGCATGAAGGTGGTGATGTGATAGGTCGCCTCTGCAAGAGCGGCCATTTTTTCTTCCGGCGTGCCGACATAAGCCGTTTGCAGTGCGTAGTAGATGAGGCGTGCCGGACTTGTAGCCTCTTCAGGAGGCATGATCTGACGTCCGAACAGGAAATTTGCCCGGTTTGTCAGTCTGATCTGTGCGGCTGTAAGAAAGTGAATGCCGGCCCCGTTGAGGATCATTCTGTCGCCAGCTTCGAGTCTGATGCCTAACCCTGCCATTTTAAGCCCTTTTCATTGCGTGTTTCGCGATGAGGGCAGGGTGGCATCGAGGGGTTTACAAATAGTTATCCAAAGCTTGAGTTGAGTGCACGATAAATGGTTTGATAAAGCTTGATTGAAAAACATTGAGAGAATCACTCGATTTTCTGACGGCCTTCCACCCATTCACCGCACGCATCCTTCAGTGCGGCGACAAATCGTTCGACAAGGGGTGCCGGTCGTCCCTTAAGCACGGCAATGGCCAGGGCTGCGCTCGGTGCTGGTTTTTCGATGCGATGAAAAGTCACACCCCCGGCGTGAATCTGGGAGAGTGACTGAGGCACGACCGAAACCCCCAGACCTGCGGCGACCAGCGGTACTGTGGCTGCGATCTGGGGAGCCTGCTGACCCATGCGGGGTGTGAAGCCCGCATGCTGGCAGGCCGACAGAATGGCGTCATGAAACCCTGGTCCCAGTTCTCTGGGGAAAATGATCAGGGGTTCGTTCGCAAGCATTTCCAGCCTGATGGCGCCGTTGCCTTCATAGGCATGACCACTTGGCAGGGCAACTACGGTTGGTTCATCAAGCAGGGGGTAGACAGCCAGCTCGCGGTCATCAGTGACCGGCGGGCGCACGATTGCCACATCAACCCTGCGGTCGTGCAGCGCCGCGGAGAGGGCAGGGGTGTTGCTTTCCTCAAACGAGACGACAACTTCCGGCCACGCTTCCCGAAAGCGCCGGATGGTCTGTGGAATAATCGGGAGAAGCGAGACAGCCCCGGCCAGACCCACCCGCAGATGTCCTCGTTCGCCTCTGGCGAGGCCGTGGGCGAAGCCGAGAAAATCCTCTTCCATCGCAAGGATGGCTTGTGCCTGACCGATCAGGGCGGCTCCGATGTCGGTCAGTTCAACGCCGCGTGTCAGGCGATGAAACAATGTCACGCCGAGAGCGCGTTCAAACTGTTTGATCTGCTGGCTTAAAGGGGGCTGTTCCATGCCAATGGCAAGGGCGGCTTTGGTGAAGCTGCCGTGTTCGGCAACGGCCACGAAGTATCGTAGCTGCCTCAGTTCCATGGTGGTTCTCCCTGCAGCGAGGTCGGATTAGTAACACGGATCGCTATGGAGGACTGTCTTTCAGGTAAAACCTGTGACGACCATAGGGTAAAAGCTCAATCTGATTGACAGGAGCGCTGTTTTCACTTAGGCCGCACCCCATTGCCGGGAAAGTGGACGGACCGGCTGGCCGATGGGGTGTATGCTCCCCCGGGCCAGTAATACGGGACGCGCCCGCTTCAGTCTGTTCCGGACTGGGGACTATCGGCGTCACAGGCTATATCAGGCCCAAAGGCTGGGTGTGGCTGTTTTTTATGAAAGTAGAGCGCGTCCATGAGCAAGCGCCTTGAGAGCAAGTACAAGATTAACCGCCGTCTTGGCGTAAACCTGTGGGGCCGCGCCAAGTCGCCGGTCAACAAGCGGGAATATGGTCCGGGCCAGCATGGCCAGCGTCGTAAGGGCAAGCCTTCCGACTTCTCCGTCCAGCTGATGGCGAAGCAGAAGCTGAAGGGTTACTACGGTAACATCAGCGAGAAGCAGTTCCGTAAATACTACGAAGAGGCTGTCCGTCGTAAGGGCGATACCTCAGAGAACCTGATCGGTCTGCTGGAGCGCCGTCTGGACGCCGTTGTTTACCGCCTGAAGTTCGCAGTAACCCCGTTTGCTGCCCGTCAGTTCGTGAACCACGGTCATGTGCTGGTTAACGGCAAGAAAGTGAACATCCCGTCCTACCTCGTTCGCGAAGGTGATGTGATCGAAGTTCGCGAGAAGTCCAAGCAGCTTGCCGCTGTTCTGGATGCCTCGCAGAGCGGCGAACGCGATGTGCCGGAATACATGGAAGTGGACCACCGCCAGATGAAGGGCTCGTTCCTGCGCGCTCCGAAGCTGTCCGATGTGCCATATCCGGTGCAGATGGAACCGAACCTGGTGGTCGAGTTCTACTCTCGCTGATTTCAGGACGCTCTGGCTCTTGCGGGCCAGATGCTTTTTCAGACGCCGGGCGGAGACACTCTCTGTCCGGCGTTCCTGTTTTTTCTCCCCCACTTCAGAGCTTTTCTCGCCATGACAGACAGAAATGACGGCCCTGCGCCCCAGTCTTCTCTTGCCGGAGCCATCAGTCGGCGGCGCACGTTTGCCATCATTTCCCATCCTGACGCCGGTAAGACGACGCTGACAGAGCGGATTCTGCGAGCGGGTGGCGCCATTCAGCTGGCGGGAAATGTCAGGGCGAAAGGGGAGAGGCGGCGGACCCGTTCTGACTGGATGGGGATTGAACGTGATCGCGGTATCTCCGTCGTTACCTCGGTGATGACGTTTGAATATGGCGGCTGCGTCTTCAACCTGTTGGATACGCCGGGCCATGAAGACTTCTCGGAAGATACTTACCGGACGCTGACTGCTGTTGATTCGGCCGTGATGGTGATCGACGCCGCCAAGGGGATCGAGGACCGGACACGCAAGCTGTTCGAAATCTGCCGTCTCCGGGACATTCCCATCGTGACGTTCATCAACAAGATGGACCGTGAATCACGGGATCCGTTCGAGATACTGGACGAAATTTCGTCTTCACTGGCTCTGGATACGACGCCGCTCACATGGCCGGTGGGTCGGGCTGCGACCTTTGTCGGTACGTATGACATCAGAAATGATACCGTCCATACGACGATCCCGGTTGAAGAGAGTGATCCGCGCATGGTGCAGGTGCGGGAGGAGCTTGAGCTTGTTGACGCCGCTCTGCCTGAGTTTGACCGTGAGTCATTCGATGAAGGCCATCTGACGCCGGTATTTTTCGGTAGCGCCATGAAGGAAATCGGCGTGACGGACCTGCTGGATGCGCTGGTTGCATTCGGTCCTGCACCGCGCGCCCAGAATACGGAGAGTCGTACGGTCACGGCGGACGAACCGCAGATGGCGGCGCTTGTGTTCAAGATCCAGGCGAACATGGACCCCAATCACCGGGACCGCATTGCTTTCGCCCGTGTCTGCTCAGGCAGATTGACCCGAGGAATGCGCCTGCTGAATACGCGGACCGGCAAAAGTTTTGTGCTGCATACGCCTCAGTTCTTCTTCGCGCGTGATCGTCAGCTTGCGGAAGAGGCTTTCGCGGGCGATGTGGTGGGGATTCCCAATCACGGCACCTTACGCATTGGCGATACGTTGACAGAGGGCGAAACCATCCGCTTTACCGGCGTTCCTCATTTCGCGCCGGAAATCCTGCGCCGTGTGCGGCTCGATGACGCGATGAAGGCCAAGAAACTGCGGCAGGCTCTGACTGAACTGGCGGAAGAGGGCGTCGTGCAGCTTTTCAGGCCGCAGGATGGTGCTCAGCCGATTGTCGGTGTGGTGGGGACACTTCAGCTGGATGTGCTTCAGGAGCGCCTGAAAGGTGAATATGGGGTATCCATCGGATTTGATTCGACACCGTTCTCGCTTGCCCGCTGGGCGACTGGAGATCGGACCAAGCTTGAAGCGTTCATGATGGCGAACCGCTCGTCGATGGCGGACGACCTTGATGGTGATCCGGTGTTCCTGGCCAGCTCAGGCTTCATGATGCGCCGCACTGAGGAGATGAACCCCGAGCTCGCGTTTCACGATATCAAGCAGATCGGCATCGAAATCGGATAGGTCTGACCTCATGGGAGCGCCTACAGCTTCATGCGGGCTCGTGCCTTTGAGGACTGCCTCTGTCTGAAAGGGCCTGATCTGATTGCGACTTAGCTGGAGAAGAGATGGATTTTCAGGGGAGAACAGTTTCTGCTGATTCAGATGTTCTCAGGGTTTTCTCCTTTCTGAATGGCGTCAATCTCTTCTTTGCAGGAGAGCCATCCCCAGAGTTTTTTCGCTGCTGCCAAAAACATTCTTTGCTTCCGGTCTGTCACCGGAACAATGCTGTCTGGGATATGTTGAGATAAGCTTATTGCAAGCAAGATTTTTCATGATGCAGCAGGAACAGGCATTCATGGTCTTACTGCGTGAGTGCTTCTGTTTATCCAGGCAGTTCCGGGAACGCTCTGTGCAGAGGGAAAAGGCTTTCCGAATGCATTTTCGACGCTATCAGACGAGACCGTGTTCAGTTTTTTCTTGTTCATTATATTGAACACGATCCCGTATCTCGGATATATCCGATTCTCAGGAGCGACGTCAAGGACACTCATGCGTGGTAATTATGAAAGAGAGTGAGTCGGTTCCGGCTCTCCGGCGTGCCGTGAAAATTCTGGACCTTGTCAGCACGCAGGATTCACCTCCCAACGCTGCCACAATCGCGCGCCTGCTCAATCTTCCCCGCAGTTCGGCCCATGGGCTGGTGACAGTGATGGCGGAGCTGGGGCTGCTGGAAACAACAGGTGGGTCTGGCGGCGGCGGATTCAGACTCGGCTCCAGACTGCTTGACTGGGCCGTGCAGGTCAGCCCCCGGCAGGATCTGCTGAATGCGTTCCATCAGCTCATTGGCGAACGACCGGAACTTGGAGCCTACACAGTCAGTCTGAGCATGCTTGAAGGTGAAGAGGTCGTGTATGTCGCAAGTCGTGCGAACGAGAAGGGCTTCGGCATCCATTATAATGTCGGGCTGCGTCTGCCTGCCATGTACACCGCGACGGGCATGGCCCAGCTCGGGGCGATGGAGGGTGCCGGGTTGCGGAAGTGGCTCACGCTGTATCCCATGTCGTCGTGGCCCTCACCGCCGACTACAACGGGCGCTTCTGCTCCTGTCGTCGTGATGGACGAGATCGCCGGGGTACGACGTCGGGGGTATGCGGTTGATGATGAGCAGGTGCAGGTGGGGGTCTGGTGTTTTGCCGCTCCTGTTCACGATCTTGCGGGCCAGGTTGTAGCCGGTCTGGGAATCAGCCAGCCCAAACCGAAAGATACGCTGAAACAGGCTGAGTCGATGGGGCGTCTTGTGGTTTCGATTGCTCAGGTTCTGTCAGGGCGGCTGGGATATCGTGGACGCTGGGGCGCTCTTGGCGAGTGAAAGACTCTGGCTCTATGTAAAGGAGAGTTTTCCATTACAGCATTCGGTGAACAGCTTGAGCGACAATCAAACCGGAACCAGCGGCGTTTTCCTGAAAAACAGGAAAGTGGCGAGACGTAAGCTGTTACTGCCCGCATGCTGTCTGTTCTTTCTGACTGGGGTCTTTCTGGCAGGGGGCTCTTCCCGCGCCGAGGAGACCCCGCCGCCAGCCAGTCTCCCCGCCGCCAGTGCTGCGATCCTCACCAGATACACGGTCTATACGCACTGGCTGCCAGTGATGAAGCTGGATATCAGCTTTCTGCTCGAAAAGACGCGCTATCAGGTCAGCATGCAGGCGCGGGCGGAGGGGCTGCTCAGTATCTTCACCAGACTGCGTATCCAGTCGGTGGCAAGCGGAAGTATCAGTGACGACGTTGTGTTGCCTTCCCGGTATGACAGTCAGGGATGGAGCCGGTCGGCGCAGCGGCATGTTATTCTGGACTATCGGCAGGGTCAGCCTGTTGTCACTTTGCAGGAACCGAAAGAGACAGACCGCGAGCCGGTACCGGATGCGCTCAGGCAACATGGCACGGATATCCTGACGACCATGGCGAAGGTCATCCTGACAGTCCGGCAGACTGGTCATTGTGATGGCGCTTATGACGTATTCGACGGGATCAGGGTGTCACATTTCACTCTGAAGACCTCCGGACAGGATATGCAGCCGGACGTGTTTCAGGATCGGCAGGTTCCGGCGATGCGTTGCGATTTTGTGGGTTATCAGATCGCCGGCTTTATCAAGGGACATCAGGCGAAAGCTCTGCGTGAACCTCATGGCGGAACAGTGTGGTTCATCAATGTCGACGGGTATGGGCCTGTGCCGGTTCGTACGGAGATCAATCATCCCAAGGTGGGGCATCTGACCGTCAAGCTGGATAAACTCTCGAAAGACGAAGGCTGAGAGGCGGACCATTCTCCAGTCAGGACAGAATAATTCTCTGACCTGACTGCCCCGGGAGTGCCCGCTGAGGCTTGTCCTTCTCAGCGGGGGCCATTTTCCAGAAAATCAGCAGCTTCCTGAACAACGTCGGCCAGCACGCCTGATGCGAACGGTGACACAAGCCCGGCTCTTGCGATCAGGCCGGTGAATGGGGCCGATCCTCCCTGAGCGCACAGACCTTCATAAGCCTTCATCGCCGCCGGTTCATCGCGGCGGGACTGAAGCCACAACTGCATCGCGCAGCAGAGCGCCAGCGTATAGTCGATGTAGTAGAAGGGGTTACGGTAGATATGCCCCTGAGCCTGCCAGCGTCCGCCATGCGCGGGGTATGACAGGTCTCCGTAGTCACGCCATGGCAGATAATGGCGTTCAAGACGCAGCCATGTTTCGTGACGCTCCTGTGCTGTCATGGTCGGATTGGCATACACTTCATGCTGGAAATGATCGACGCACACGCCATAGGGCAGAAAGCTCAGCGAGCCGATCAGATGCATCCGGCGGAAGCGGTCGGCAGCACCATCCTCAACCATCAGTTCCATATGCGGCCATGTCAGGAATTCCAGCCCCATGGAGTCGATTTCCGCCGCTTCCATGGTTGGCCACAGTTCATCGATGGTCGGGAGATCGCGGCTGCGCCAGTTCTGGTAGGCGTGTCCCATCTCATGGGTGAAGACATTGATGTCGCCATGAGTGCCGTTGAAATTGGCGAAGATGAACGGCATCCCGACATCCGGGAAAGCGGTACAGAAACCTCCGCCTGCCTTTCCATCCCGGTTTTTGAGATCGACATAGCCGCCTGAAATCATGCTTTTGAAGAATGGTCCGAGATCGCCTGACATGCGGTCGAACATGGTCTGGGCACGTTCGATGAGCAGATCATAATCGCCAGCGGGTTTCGGGTTGCCTCTTGGATCGACGAAGCTTTCATCCCAGTAGTGCAGGGTGGACCTGCCCATTTCCTTGCGGCGCTGTTCCAGCAGCGAGGTGACAAGCGGGGTGACGTGCGTGGCGACTTCCTCGCGGAAACGGGCCACGTCTTCCGGACTGTAATCGACGCGGCGCAGCCGGCGATAGCCAAGGGGGGTATAGGTCTCGAACCCGAGTGTGCGGGCCATGTCCGTGCGCAGTTCGACCAGCCGCCCATACAGGGTGTCGAGTTCTTCTCCATGTTCGGCAAAGAACGCCCATCTGGCCTGCTCGGCGGCGTGGCGGATGGTACGGTCAGGATGCTCCATCCATGGGGCAAGGCCGGACAGGTTGACTGTGTGTCCGTCGATCTCGATACGCGCCGAGGCAAGAAGAGCTGTGTATTCGCTCGTCAGGCGGGCTTCTTCTCCGAGAGCGGTTTCGATCCGTGAGTCGAATGTCGTGACGTCACTTTTCCAGAGGGCGAGGACGTGGGGTCCGACAATCGTGGATGTCGCATCATGCAACTGTTCTGACAGGAAGCGCTTTTTCAGGGTGACTTCATGAGCCGTGGCCTTGGGGGTCAGGCGATCCGCGTAATCGCGATCCTGTTTTGCATCTTCGCTTGTTGTATCCTGCGCAAAACGCAGATAGACAAGCGCCGACCAGCTTTCAAACGTGCGGCGTTCGCGGTCAAAACGCGACAGGGCGCCAGCAAGGTCGTGTCTGTCTAGCAAGTCTGCGACTGCCCCGAAACCATCTGCGAGACTGGCTTCTGTCGGGCGGGGAAAGGACAGGGATGCGAAGCTTTGGGTCATGGTGCGATCGTGCATGGATGAAAGCCCGACGTCCATCCTGATTTTTTCGCCAGCGGAATGGCGCGTTCATCTTCTCTTTGAATGTTTATGTCTAAATATTTATCTGAGGCTGAGTCAGCCGCGATGGAATGCGTATTTTTGAGGGAAAGCCGGTGCAGGTAATGGCGGGGCCGGGAAATGGTTACAGATGAATTCAATGCAGAAAGATTTGACCCTTTCTCCATCAACGAGCAGCCTTGCCGAAACCGGATTGTGGCGTCGGCCTGATCCGGCTTCCGTATCTGTTCTGGCAGAACAGTTTCGGTCAGCCCGGCCTTATCCTCATGTGGTGATGGATCGTCTGTTCAGCCGGGACAGGCTTTCAGATATTCTGCAGGAAAGCCCGGATATCCCGCATGAAGTGTGGAAACCACATTACACACGGCTTCAGAACAAAAGAATTGTGAACCATCTTGCGCATATGCCGCCAGCTCTTCTGGCTTATTTCGAAACCGTTCATTCCCCGGGGTTCGTCTCTTTTCTCGAATCAGTGACAGGGCTTGCCGCCCTTCAGCCGGATCTGACGTTGTACGGAGGAGGGCTTCATGAAGCTCGTCATGATGGACATTTTGAAATTCATGTTGATTTTCAGAAGCATCCGGCCACGAAGCTGCGGAATGCTCTGGTGGTGATCACCTATCTCAACAAGGGGTGGAAAGCCGGGGACGGTGGAGAACTGGAACTCTGGGACGCCTTTGCCTGTAGACCAGAATCTCAGGTAGCTCCTTTGTTCGGGCGCACCCTGATCATGGAGCAGTCTGAAATCGCCCTGCACGGTTATCCGCGTCCGCTGGTTACCGGATCGAGGCGTGCCCTGATCACCTATTTTTACAAGCATGACTTACAGGTCTTTGAACGGCAGTTTGAAAACACACATTATCTGCGGCGACCGGGTCTTCCTGTGGACCGACGTCTTCAGATGGCGCTCCGGGATTATTTGCCGAAGCCGGCTGTGTCAGCGTTGCGGCGCATCCGCTCCGGCCTTGTGCACCGCTGGAACAGAAATAATGAGGGTGATTCCTGATGGCGTATCTTGCTCGCAATGTTTCAGGAAAAGAGTGGTTTTTCAAAAAAGATATTGTTTAGGCCATTATTTTTTTGCGTAGGCATGACTGCTTGCATCTTGTTCCGGTCAACTGATGTTCTGATTGGATCTATCAAAAACATTAAGTATTGAATAGCAGTTTTTCGCGTTTTTCGGTCAGCTTCCGCACGCAGTATTGAGTAGAAGACGCGCGAGCTTGCCAGCCTGTGCCGCAGGGCTCGGAGAGAGAAAGACCTGCCCGCCAGTATAGGCGCCTTCCATGAGCAGAATCAGTCCATCAGTCAGAAGGTCGGGATCATCTGCAGGCAGGGCGCATACTTTCTGTCTGACCCACTCACGAACCTCCTGTTTCAGGCGGGTGGCTTCCTGACGCACGGGATGTTCCGGCTCCGGATACTCGACAATCGCATTGGTCAGAGCACACCCGCGATAGCCGGGCTGGGTTGCTCTCAAGGCCAGTTCATCGAAATAGGCCAGAAGCTGGGCGCGAGGGTCGTCCGGATGATCGTGGCAGACCGCATTCAGCCGATCCCAGCATTCCTGCTGGTAGTCCGCCAGATACGCAGTCGTCAGACCATCCTTGGAATCAAAGGCCCGGTAGAGGGAAGGCTTGGTCACGCCAGCCCTGTGCACGATCTCGTCAACTCCGACGGCGCGAATACCCTGACTATAGAACAGGTCGCGTGCAGAACTGCGGATTTTATCGGCAGCACAGGGTCGGGAAACAGCTTTGCGGAACGACATTTCTGAACTCGCGCCTTGACGATGTTACCGATCGGTACCTATGGTTGAAAAACATAACTTACCGGTCAGTAATATGAAGATTCCCTCGGTCAGAGACAAGAGAACACAACGCCCGCATGTTTTCGTTCTGGTGGTTGGACTCACGTTTCTGTCGCTGCTGGTTTCGGCCGGTGTCCGGGCGACACCCGGCGTGCTTATGATGCCGTTGCAGGAAGCCTTGGACTGGAGCCGCAGCAGCATTTCCATCTCGGCTGCGGTGGGAATATTCCTTTACGGTCTCGTAGGACCTTTCTCCGCGGCGCTCATGCAGAGGTTCGGTATCCGTCGCATACTGATCGGCGCGCTGCTGCTGATTGGTGTTTCAGCCCTGTTGTCGCTGGGCATGACGAAATCCTGGCAGTTCTTTCTGACCTGGGGTGTGCTGACAGGTCTTGGGACAGGAGCTGTGGCGATGGTGCTGGGCGCTACAGTGGTGAATCGCTGGTTCCTCGCCCGTCGCGGCACGATCATGGGGCTTCTGGCCGCCAGCACGGCAACCGGTTCACTGCTTTTCCTGCCGGGTCTTGCTGCCCTTGTCCAGGGTTTTGGATGGCGGGCGCCTGTCATGGCAGTTGCAGCAACCACCTTGCTGCTGGTGCCGCTTGTGGCTCTTTTCCTGCCCGAATACCCGGCGGATCGCGGTCTGGTACCGCATGGAGCAGAACCGGATCATGAGCCGTTCCGGCATACGGACCAGAATCCACTGCGTACGGCCATAACGGCTCTGCTGTCGGCTGCCAGGAAACGCGATTTCTGGTTTCTGTTCGCGACCTTTTTCGTCTGCGGCTTCACCACGAACGGGCTGATTGGCACGCACTTCATTGCCATTTGTGCCGATCATGGCATCGGAGAGGTTCCTGCGGCAGGATATCTCGCCATGATGGGGCTGTTCGATCTTGTCGGCACCACTTTGTCCGGCTGGCTGACCGACAGAGCGGATGCCCGCTGGCTGCTGTTTTCCTACTACGGGCTGCGGGGGCTGTCGCTGATTGCGCTGCCATTCATTGATTTCTCGCCGGAAAGCCTGACGATTTTCGGGATTTTCTACGGTCTCGACTGGATCGCAACGGTTCCACCAACCCTGCGTCTGTCCAATATGGCGTTTGGAGAACGCTCTGCCCCCATCGTATTCGGCTGGATTGTATTCGGGCATCAGATCGGGGCGGCTTGTGCGGCGTCTCTTGCCGGTATGCTGCGACAGGCGCAGGGAAGTTATCAGGATATGCTTGTTCTGGCAGGGACCGCCGGGGTTATTGCGGCGTTTCTTGCCATCAGCATTGGTAAGCGGAGCGCTTTGCAAAAAACAGTAAGCTGACCGAAAACCTGCTTACTGCTGAAGCCTGTTCTGATTTGGTCATGTCCGGATGATAAGCTGTTTAGACGAGACTATTTACGCCTCACATCGGCTGGAAACGGGCTTGTCATTCGCTCCGCCAAAACAGCAGCGTCTATCTTAATGCCCCGACAAACCCTGCTATCCGCTCACATGCTTCCATCAGTGTTGCATCCGCTGTCGCACAGGACAGTCGCAGGTATGGCGCCAGTCCAAAAGCACTTCCAGGCACGGTAGCGACATGCGCTTCTTCCAGTAACGCCATGGCGAAATCAGTATCTGTGTCCAGCCTGCGTCCGCCTGCGCTGACACGACCAAGACATCCGGCGATACCGGGATAGACGTAGAAAGCACCGGCAGGATTGGCGCATGTCAAACCGGGAATGTCCCGCAGCGCGGCGACCATCAGGTTGCGACGCCGTTCATAGGTAGCGACCATCTCGTGGATCAGGTCCGGTGGACTATCCAGAGCGGCAGCCGCGGCGGCCTGAGCGACCGTGCAGACTCCGGAGGTCGCGTTGCTCTGGACACTCCGCATGGCGGCGATCAGACGTTTGGGACCACCAGCATAACCAACGCGCCAGCCCGTCATGGCATACGCCTTGGCGACGCCGTTCATGGTGACGATCCGGTCTTTCAGATCCGGCGCAATCGCGGCGAAAGAGGTGAAACGGTTGCTGTCGAAGACGAGATGTTCATAGATTTCGTCGGACAGAATCCAGACATCCGGATAGGCGCGAAGAATTTCGGCAATGCCGTGCAGATCATTGTCCGAACACAGGCCACCCGTTGGATTGTTCGGGAAATTCAGCACCAGCCATTTGGTGCGGGGCGTCATGACGGCGGCCAGACGCTCGGGCTTCAGGCTGAATCCATCAGATTCATCACAGACCGGATGGACCGGGACGCCGCCGAACATTCTGGCGATCAGAGGATAACTCACCCAGTAGGGGGCAGGGACGACGACCTCGTCACCGGGATTGATCGTCGCCATGAAGGCGTTGAAGATGACCTGCTTGCCGCCGTTGGAGACCATCAGTTCGTCGGTCGCGAAGTCCAGAGCGTTCTCACGGCTGAATTTGCGGGCGACGGCTGCTTTCAGTTCCGGTGTGCCATCCACCGGCGGGTATTTCGTCTTTCCCGCCAGCGCGGCCTGATGCGCTGCTTCAATCGCCACGGCAGGCGTCGGAAAATCAGGCTCGCCAAGCGCCAGTGAAATGACCTTGTGCCCCTCGGCTCTCAGTTCTCTGGCCCGTCGCGCCATCTCAATGGTCGCGGGAGCGGGAAGTCCTTCAAGACGATGGGCAAGCGTTGGTCCCGAAGCGATAGCGGTCATGGCGAGCCTGTCTCCTTCAGCTCAGGCTGGCGCAGAAACGCTGGATACGGGTGCAGGCTTCACGCAGGCTTTCCGTATCCGTGGCATAGGAGACGCGGAAATGTCCGGCGAACATGAACGCCGAACCATGCACGGCGGCGACGCCTTCTTCATCCAGCAGGGCCGTCACAAACGCTTCATCCGTATCGATGATCACGCCTTTCTGGGTACGCTTGCCGAGGCAGCCGCTCATTGACGGGAAGACGTAAAACGCGCCTTCAGGACGACCACAGGTGATGCCGGAAGCCTGATTGAGCATGGACACGACCAGATCGCGGCGCTCGCGATAGGTCTCGCACATTGTGTCGATGAAGTCCTGCGGGCCGCTGACGGCTTCGAGTGCTGCGGCCTGTGCGATGGAGCAGGGGTTGGAGGTGGACTGTCCCTGAAGCTTGTTCATCGCCTTGGTCAGTTCCAGCGGCGCGCCGGAAAAGCCGATGCGCCAGCCGGTCATGGCGTAAGCTTTCGACACGCCGTTCATGGTGACGGTGCGGTCACGCAGACGCGGTTCGACCTGCACGATGGTCGCGGGTTTGAAACCGTCATAGACCAGCTTGGCGTAGATATCGTCGGTGAAGATCCAGACATGCGGGTGCTTCAGCAGCACGTCGCAGAGAGGACGCAGATCTTCAGCCGAATAGGTCGCGCCTGTCGGGTTGCAGGGTGAATTCAGGAAGAACCATTTGGTCTTCGGTGTGATGGCGGCTTCGAGCTCTTCCGCCGTCAGTTTGAAACCGTTTTTGGCATGGCAGGGCACGATCACCGGGATGCCATCGGCCAGCGCCACGATGTCGGGATAGGACACCCAGCACGGTGCGGGGATGATCGCCTCGTCACCTTTGTTGATGGTGGCGACCATCGCGTTGTAGATCACCTGCTTGCCGCCGGTGGAAACAATGATTTCCTCGGGCTTGTAGTCCAGGCCGGAATCCAGCCGGAAACGCTCGGCGACGGCGGCGCGCAGGGCAGGGGTGCCGGAGACGTCCGTATATTTCGTCTGGCCGGTTTCGATGGCCTTGATGGCCGCCGCCTTGATGCCGGCGGGGGTGTCGAAATCAGGCTCGCCCGCGGAGAGGCTGATAATGTCCCGGCCTGCCGCCTTGAGCGCGCGGGCTTTTGCCGAGATGGCAATGGTCTGGCTCGGGCTGATCTTGTTCAGGCGGTCGGCAATGAAGGACATAGGTTTCGATCCTGGGAAATGAAGTCCGGAGTTCTTCCGGCTCCGGTGGTCGGCCCCACGCCGACGGCGCGGCACGATAGAGGTTTTTTCCTCAATGAGGAACCGGTTCCTGTGATGACAGCAGGATGATCGCCGGGGAACATGTGTTCAGGGTTCAGGCAACACCAGAAAACCGGCGCTGCATTGCAACGCCGGTCTCCGGTTTTTACCGTAATGTACAGTCAGATCACGGAATCATGATCTGCTGAGGCGGTGCAGAAAGATCAGACCGTTGCCGGACGATGATCCCATGCACTGCCTACCGGCCACGCAGCCTGTGCATAGATCTGACCATAACCGTGGACTTCCGAGATGAAGGTGCGGTCACCGTCGAGTTCCAGCTTCACGGTCGGGGAAAGAGTCGCGCCAATCCGGAAAGTTGCCGGGTTGTTGGGATCTTCTCCTGGAGCCGGGAGTGTGTCGATGAACGCCTGCACGTAACCATCCGGGTCCACGAAGTGGGAATAGGTTTCGTAAGGAGCGCTCGACGGATTGCCCAGAACCAGACCGGAAGAGTTCAGCGGCTTGTAGGGACCGAAAAGGCCGTTTTCGGAGACAAAGCCGTAAACGCCGTCCGGACCGGACAGGTCACCGCTGTAGGTGCTGTGATGGCTGATCGTGAACAGATACGTCAGGTTGTCACGGAACACGATGTGCGGACGTTCCATCTGATCGTTCACACCAAGCGCTGTGACGAGCGGATCGAGCTGTGTCCAGCGTGCGGTTGAAAAATCGCCGCTCTTGTAAGCGCCGTCATCAAGCACGGCGATGCCGATGGAGGCAGCGCCATACTGTGCGCCGGCATCAACAGCAAAACCGGGAGGCAGAACACCCTGTTCTTCGCCGCCAATCGTAAACTGACCGCGCATACCGGCGACATTGCTCTCATAAAGGCAGTAGACGCGGCCATCGGCCGGATTTACGAACGGATGCGGGTCACGGAAGTCGAAGTATTCATCCTGCTGGGAGTTGGCGTTATGAATGCCATCCGCCGAGAACATTTCCGTTGTGGTCTTGAAACCTTTGAACCAGACACCGTCCGCATCGGCAAAGATCCGACCGGTGGAAACAGACGGAACGGACTGGTTGATCGGGGAATCAGCTTCGGATGTATAGAACATGTCGACGACGTTGCCCGTGCCTTCACGCATGACCAGGCCACCGGACCATTCATGCGGACGAAGATCGGCGGATGGGTTCAGAAGACGGCCACCCCACTGCCAGTCAGCGCCATTGCCTGTGCGGGAATACCAGTAACCGATATAGGCGCGGTCGTTGCGGGAATGCCATTCGTCATAAATATCGTCATTGCTCATGTCGATCTTGTCGACCGCGAGCGACCAGATAACATGCCACCCCTTAAATGTGACGGTCTGGCCATGAATGTTGCGAAGTGCGCCCGTGTCCCAGATCATCACCGACTCATCCATCGTCGGGAAGTTCTGGTCGATCATGGGCATCGTTGTGGTCGGGTCGTCCGCGTGAACCTTGAGTGCATCAGCAATGGTCCAGCGTGACGTGTAAGAAGTCATGTAGCTCTAAAATCTCCGCATTAAATCATGTCGGGTTACGACACGGCGGAGGATGACCGTCCTTACGTCCGATTTCAGTCCCTGTATGGAATAAATTTCATACGGTCAGAGAATAATACCAGCCGCCCTTCGCACCTCAGCGGGACTCAGCCCTGCTTCGCGCATGGTTCTGATGGAGAGCGCGCCGTCACGCTTGGAGAGTTTTTTGCCGTCCGGATCCATCAGAAGCGGGTGAAAGGCGTAAACAGGTTCAGGCCACTTCATCAGTTCCTGTAGCAGGCGGTGAATGGCCGTGACGTCCCGCAGTTCCTCTCCGCGAGTCACGAGCGAGACACCCTGAGCCGCATCATCGTGCGTGACACACAGATGATAGGAAGCAGGCGTATCCTTCCGCGCCAGCACCACGTCACCGAACAGGTCGGGAAAGCAGGCGACAGCCCCGTGATCGAGATCCTGATAGGTGAGGGGAGGATTGCCCAGTCTGTCCAACGCTTTCCGAACATCGAGCCGTAAAGCGTAAGGATCGCCTGCTGCAATCCGTTCAGCGCGTTCGGCGTCAGCCAGACGACGGCAGGTTCCGGGATAAAGCAGACTGCCGTCCGGTGTGTGATGTGGTGCTGAAAAGGCGGCTGCTGCTTCCCGCGCCACATCAGTCCGTGTGCAAAAACAGGGATATACCAGCCCCTGGCGCCGAAGAGCGTCAAGAGTCGCTCGATAAAGCGGCAGACGGGCCGATTGCCGGAGAACGGCTTTCTCCCAGCGCAGTCCTGTCCAGGTCAGATCATCCAACGCGTCCTGAATGAAAACCTCACGGCAGCGCGCCGTGTCGATGTCTTCGATACGCAACAGGAACCGTCCACCATGGTCCGCATGTCGCCGGGCAAAAAAAGCAGCGGCGATATGGCCGAGATGCAGAGGGCCTGTGGGGCTGGGGGCGAAGCGTGTAACCCAATGGTTCTGCTTGTAAAAAGCTGAAACTGTCATGTTTAGGCGTTAAACGGAAAGGTGTCGTTCAGACTGACTGTCACGGAAACCTCATGTTTTATGGGGCGAACTTGCCTTGCAGTCTGAAAAAAGCTGCGCTTATACTTTCGTAAGACTTCTCGACGACGCGTGACCCTTGGTATGCAGTTTCGAGTTTGCCAATAGCGGATCATGAGCCGTCTCCGGGAAAAGGAAGCGCGCCTTGTCGGCTGGCAGTATGCACTATCCATCACTCGTTTTGAACGCAGATTTCAGACCACTCTCCTACTTCCCGCTATCCCTCTGGTCATGGCAGGACACGATCAAGGCCGTCTGCCTCGACCGGGTATCGGTGCTGAGCGAATATGACGAGGAAGTGCATTCTCCGAGCCGCAGCATGCGGTTGCCGAGCGTCATCGCACTGAAGGAATATGTCCCGACAGCCCGCAGACCAGCCTTTACCCGCTTCAATCTTTTTCTGCGGGACAATTTTTCCTGCCAGTACTGCCATGACCAGCTTCCCACCCATGACCTGACATTCGATCATGTCATCCCCCGCAGTCGTGGTGGGCGGACGACATGGGAAAACATCGTGACCGCCTGCAGCACCTGCAACCTGCTGAAGGGGTCGCGGATGCCGCACGAAATCCGCATGTTCCCCCGCAGGCAGCCGGCCCAGCCCTCTTCATGGGAATTGCAGGACAATGGACGCGCTTTTCCGCCGAACTATCTGCACGATAGCTGGCGGGATTATCTCTACTGGGATGTCGAGCTGGAAAGCTGAAACAGCTTACTTGTTGTAGCTGTAGCCATATTCCTCTGCGAGCGCCTGCAGGTCGGGCGCATTGTGCAGTTCAAGCGGAATGGGCTTCGCGCTTGCCTCACCAAAAATGAAACCGTGATTTGTCAGGCGCTGGCAGGTGTTGGCCGCCAGAGGAAAGGACGAATGCACAGCATTGCCCATCTGTTTCCGAAGACAGGATGCGTCCGTATCGTTCCACATCCGGCCGGTCTCGGCGGCACAGCCCGAAAGACAGAGAAGCACGCCCGGAACAAGCCAGTTTCTGACGTTTCTGCGCAGGCTGGAACTGGTTGAAGACGTCACAGTCATTCCTCGTTCGTTCTCGAATTCTTGTCAGGCAGACCGGGCTTTCATGCGCACCCAGTCAGCCACGACTTCTGCCATGACCGCCAGCCGCGGGGAAGGCGAATGGCGGCATTCCCCCCGCGTGCTGTTCGCATGACACGGGAGGGATAAGGTGGGCTGAAATCAGCCGATCACCTCGAAACCGGCGGCTTCGATGGAAGGTCTGAAATTGCGCGGCCCCGTTTCCTTGGGATCGTAGTCAATCTTCACCGTGCCTTTTTCCAGAGACGGCTCTGCGGATTTCACGCCGGGAATGCCTTCCAGTGCGCGTTTGACGGAAGACACGCATCCCTCGCAGGTCATGCCCTGTACCATGAGTGTTGTGGATTCCATGAGCGTTCTTCCTTGAAAATTTGTGGTCGATCCGCGGATCAGCTTTCTGCAAGCATCCACTGACAGGACAGGCTTGTCCACTCCCGGGCCCTGATCGTCATTCTGAACGGCCCGTATTCCGAGCGGACAGCGGCTTCCAGCGGTTCAGCAGCAACGCGCTGGCGACGACGGAGACGGAACTCATGGCCATGGCCGCTCCGGAAAGCATCGGCGGCAGCACGCCGAAGGCGGCGAGGGGAACTCCCAGTGCGTTATAGATGCAGGCAAAAAACAGGTTCTGACGTATCTTGCGCGATGTCGCCCGCGAGAGGCTGACAGCGTCCACCAGTGCCAGAAGACGGGAGCGCATCAGCACCACATCAGCCGTTTCCAGCGCAACATCGGTGCCTCCCCCCATGGCGATCCCGACATCGGCGCTGGCGAGGGCAGGGGCGTCATTGATGCCATCGCCCGCCATGCCGATCAGTGTGCCGGAAGTCACGCCTGCCCGGGCCTTTTTCACGGCGTCCGCCTTGTCGCCGGGCAGAACTTCCGCCTGTACCTCGGAAATCCCGACCGCCTCGGCGACGCGGAGAGCTGCGGCCTGCGTGTCGCCGGTGACCATGACCGGGCGGATTCCGTAATGCTTCAGCAGGGCAACGGCCTGAACCGCATCCGGACGGATGGTGTCGGCAACGGCGAGCCAGCCCAGAAGCGCAGTGTCTTTTTCGACACCGATCAGCGTCTCTCCCGATGACATTGCGTTCCCGGCATCACCTGACGGCGTTTTCCCGAGGAAACGCGCCGAGCCCAATCTGACGCCCGCGCCTTCATGGACGCCTTCCAGACCATGCCCCGTGACGGCCCTGTTGCCATCAATCACATCCGGCGCAATCTGCCGTGTAGCCGCAGCCTCCCGCACGGCTCTGGCCAGCGGATGAGCTGAATCCCCCTCCAGCCCCGCCGCCAGGGCAAGCAGTTCTGTTTCTGTCACGCCATCCTGGGGAAATATTCCGGAAACCTGCGGACGTCCTTCCGTCAGGGTGCCGGTCTTGTCCATCAGCAGAACGCCGATGCGCCCCGTCTGCTCCAGCGCCTCGGCGGAGCGGAACAGTAGTCCCGCCGCCGCTCCACGACCGGCTCCCACCATGATCGCGGTGGGTGTGGCCAGACCCAGCGCGCACGGGCAGGCCACGACCAGCACGGCGACGGTGTTGATCAGGCTGCGATCAAACGAGCCTGTGACGAGCCAGCCGCCACCAAGCGTCAGCAGGGCGATGACAAGAATGACGGGCACAAAGATTCCGGAGACCCGGTCAACCAGCCGCTCTATCGGCGCTTTCGAGCCCTCGGCTTCATCCACCATGCGGGTGATCCGGGCGAGGGCCGTATCGGCTCCCACCGCTGTCGCCCGGACCCGCAGCACCCCGGCGCCATTGATCGTGCCGCCCCGCACCGGATCGCCGGGACCGCGTCCGACCGGCATGCTTTCGCCGGTCAGCATCGCCTCATCCAGACTGGATTCACCGCTCAGGATCAATCCGTCTGTCGGCACGGCCTCACCGGGCCGGATAACGAACACATCACCCGTGGTGAGTGAAGCTGCTGGACGGTCCTGCACACCGTCTGATGTTTCGACATGCGCGGTAACCGGCTGGAGACGGGCAAGCCTTTCCACACCGGCCGCCGCCCGGTTCCTGGCTCCGGTTTCCATCAGGCGTCCAGCCGTGACCAGCGTCAAAACGGTCGCGCCAGATTCGAACCAGACCTGCTCGGGCAGTCCGGAGACGGTGATAACGGCGCTCGCAAACCACGCGACCGTTGTGCCCAGTGCGACGAGGACGTCCATGTTGGCGCCTCCACCGCGCAACGCCACCCACGCGCCGCGATAGAACTTCGCACCCAGACCGAACTGGACCAGCGTGGCCAGCACAAGCTGGATCCAGCGTGGCAGCATCAGGTGCATGCCGCCCACCATTTCCAGGAGCAGCGGCGCGGTCAGGAGGATGCCAGCGGCCAGTTCCAGTTGCAGACGACGCTTTTCCTGCTGGCGGCGCGCCTTGCGGGCCGTGTCGTCGGTACCGGCGACGGTGGCGCTGAATCCGGCTTTTGTGATGATGCCGATCAGATCATTGACCGTGACAGCGCCGGGAATGAAATCGATCTCGGCCTTGCCATTGGCCAGGTTGACGCTGGCGGAAACCCCGTCCTGACGTTCAAGAACCTTGGTGATCCGCGCACTGCAGGACGCGCAGGTCATGCCTTCGATGGCGAGGGTGATGTGTTCGGGCATGACGCTGAACCCGGCGCGTTCGACCGCCTCCGTGATCTCTTTCAGGGGCGCGTGATCCGGATCAAGCGTGAGCGCCGCCTTGCGCGTGGCGAAGCTGACCTGAGCGTTTAAGCCCGGCAGCCGGTTCAGAACCTTTTCCAGACGCGCAGCACAGGCCGCGCAGGTCATACCTTCCACTGGCAGGGCAAACACTGTTTTCATCCGTCAGCTCTTTCCGGCAGGGAATCTGAGGCATTGGTCTCGCATGTCGGCTGCCCGTACGCTCATTTTCTTTCGGGATGGGACTCTCATGAGATCGTAAACCCATTTTTAAGAGGCATGGAGACTATAAACATTCTGATCTCAACAAAACGGTAGTCCTATCCGGTGCGCTTTCACAGGGTCATGATCTGGATTGCGGTATGAACAGCCAGGCTGAATCGCCATGTCCGCAAGTCGGCGGCAGGCCAGTGTTCTCACACCTGTTTCGCCGCCAGATCCGTAGGGATGTCTCTGACCAGACAGGGGTTGTCGCGATTGAGTTTGCGCTCATCTGTATGCCTCTTTTCGCGCTGATACTGGCCGCGCTGGTCATGAGCGTCGTCTATTTCACCCAAAGCGCACTCGACGCTGTTGCTGATCAGATGTCACGCGAACTTCTGACAGGGAAGGCCCCGGCATCGGGCAATGGAGACGAATTCAAGAGTCAGGCCTGTGCGATTCTGCCGTCATACATGAGTTGCTCCAATCTTCTTGTAAATGTGCGGTCAGTCAGCAGTCTGGCGGACGCCAGCACGACGGCGCCACAACTTGCGTTTAATTCCGCCGGTCAGGTGACGAATTCCATGAGCTATGATCCGGGCTCCGCCGGCAGCATTGTCGTGTTCGAACTGATGTACATGCTTCCGGTCCTGAAAGCCTTTGACGGGTTTGCAGCAGCGTCGCTCACCAATGGTTCCCGGTTGATCATTTCGACAACCGTGCTCAAGGTGGAGCCGGCTTCGTGAAGCGCTGGCCAGCATTTCTCCGGGCGGAAGAAGGGGTTGCGGCTGTTGAATTCGCTCTCATAGCGCCCATTCTGCTGATCATGCTGATTGGCGGGACGGCGCTGGAGGAGGCTGTCGTTGTGTCACACAAGGTGACAGCCGCAGCGCACTCTATTGCCGATGTGACGACACAGTATTCCACCGTGGCAAATACAGATCTGTCGGTGATCCTGTCAGCCTCCACGGTGGTGCTGGAGCCCTATCCCACGACTTCCGCCAAGATGGTTGTCTCTGAAGTCCAGGTGGCGTCAGGGGGAGGGACGGGTACCGTGGTCTGGAGTCAGGCGCTTAATACTGGTCCCAGGGCTGTAGGATCCACTGTTTCAATTCCCGCAGCTTCAGCCAGTTCTGATTCTGACACAACCTATCTGATTCTCGGCGAGGTGACGTATAATTATACCCCACGTGTCGCGAACAAATTCGTACCTGGAATCACGTTCTATCAAAGCCTTTTCATGGTGCCGCGAATCTCTACATCCATCCCGCTGACAACATCGTCCGGCTGACGGCTCCGGAAGCAGGACGCTTTCATGCAGGCCCGGATTTCAGAACGCGGCGGCCAAACCACAGGCAGACGGCAGCAAAGACCAGCAGGCCGGAAACGCCGTTCCATGGCGCGGGAACACCGCCTCCAATTGCCAGAACACCGTCATTTCCGGTGAGGCCGGAAACGGCTGCAAGCGCCACACCGGTCAGGCTTTCGCCTACGATCAGCCCGGAGGCGATCATTGCGCCTTCGTCCGACTGCCCCGCACGGTGAGAAGCAACTTTTTTTACAACCCATCCAAGGCAGGCCCCGATGGCGAGTGTTGTGGAGACGGAGGGCGGCAGATAGATGCCGATCCCTACCGCCAGTGGTGGGAGGGCCAACCCACGGAAACGGAGTATCCGGTCCAGAACAACCAGAGTGATGCCGGTTCCAGCACCGATCGAGAGCATACTCCAGTCGAGATTCTGCCTGAAAATTCCGGAAGCGATCATGGTGACGATGGCAGGCTGCGGAGCCGAGAGGACACGCGTCGGGTCCATCTCCGCACGCGGCATCGCGCCCGCAAAGCCATAGGCCTGATAAAGCAGATTGAGTACAGGGGGTACGACAAGCGCGCCAATCGCGCATCCCAGCAGCAGAACGGCTTCCTGTCGCCATGGGGACGCACCGACCAGTTGTCCTGTTTTCAGATCCTGCAGGTTGTCATTGGAGATGGAAGCCGCCGCCACGATCGCCGACAGAATCACCATCGCAAAGGCGATGGCCAGATGATGGTCACTGGCTGCGAAAACTGAAGGCAGCAGCGCCAGATGTTCCATAAGCATAAGTAGTGAACAGACCAGAACGGTGGCCAGCAGAACGATGCCCGAGATCGGCGAGGACGATGACCCGACAAGCCCGGCCATATAGCCGCAGGTCGCAGCCGTGAGAAAGCCGAACACACCAAGAAAGGCAGTACCGAACAGGGCTGGCACCACAAAATGCGAGGTGAAGGGGTAGAGGAACAGGCTGAACAGCAGAAACAGGGCGGCTGACAGCAATGAGCCTGTGATCATGATTGTACGGGGAGACAGGTCTTTCGCTGCGTCTTCGCTGCTTGCAGTGCTGCCAAGAGCGTCTCTGACGCCCCGGAAAACCGGCAGCGCCAGTTCGCCAAGCGTCCACAGGGAGGCGGTGGCAATGGCACCCGCTCCGATAAACCGGACCTTGTGAACCCAGACAGACGTTGCGAAGGATGCAGCATCGAGGTGAGCGGTGTTGGGCGTGATGGCTGTCAGCCAGGGCACGGCCACCAGCCACGAGAGAGCATAACCGAACAGCATCGCCAGTCCTCCTGCGGCACCCACCAGATATCCTGCACCGAGAAGTGCGAGGGAAAAGCCGGTGGACAGTCGGAAGACAGAGCCGCCAAGCGAGAAGGTCGTCGTGGCGCTGTCAGCGAGAAGGCGCAGCCCACCTGATGCAAAGGAAACCACTCCGGACACGGCTGCGCCGCTGATCAGGGCTTTCAGACCGCGATGAGACGCCTCGCCGGAAGCGCTTTCATGTCCGGCGCGCAGGATTTCAGCAGCAGCGACACCTTCTGGATAGGGGAGAGGACTGTCCGTCACCAGCGCCCGACGAAGCGGAATGGTGAACAGAACGCCGGCCATCCCTCCCGCAGCAGTCAGTCCCGCCGTTTCCAGAAAAGGGAAATGATTCCAGTGTCCGATCAGGATCAGGGCTGGAAACACAGCGAAGACGGTCGAGATGGTCCCGGCGGCTGAAGCCTGACTCTGGACCATGTTGTTTTCGAGAATGCTTCCTCCCCCCATCAGTCTCAGGACTGCCATGGAAATCACGGCCGCCGGGATCGAGGAGGCGAATGTCAGCCCGATTTTCAGACCCAGATAGGTGTTGGAGGCAGTGAAGACGACAGTGATCAGGGCGCCGAGAACAAGGCCACGCACAGTCAGTTCGCGCGACGTATCGGAGTGGTGCATCGGGCCTCCCAGCCAGACAGAAGAAAAAACAGCGCCACAAGGCACTTGTCCGTACGGCGTAACCGGGCTTTCGTGAGGACGGGCTCATCATGGCGAAAAGACTGACCTGTGGGAATGTCTGGCGGTTCAGGGCGAACGAAAATGCTTTTTGTGAGTTATCAATGAGATCATCCGATATGTGCGACCGGTGGTCAGCCACATCAGTGACAGTGGGAATGGGCAGGCAGGGCTATTGATGTTTGAGACACGCACGATGCGCGATCGTCAGTTCTTTGAGTTGAAGAATTATCCTGTCCGCAGTTTTTTCCTGTGCCTGATGGCGCTGTTCATGATGTCGCCTGCGTTTGCGGATACCGAGCCCGATCAGGATTCCCTTATCGCCGTTCCGGCCGCCGTCGTTCCTGACAGCGACCTGAATGGTCTGGAAGCCTCCATCCGCAGTGTCTATCAGGCACGAATCGATGTGAAGAAAACCGCAGACCTTCACAAGATCACTGTGAATGAACTGGCGCAACAGGCTGCAGCAGATGAAATATCCGCACAGGGTATGGTGGCCAAGCTCCAGCCCTATGAAAAAACATACAAGAATCTTCTGGATGTTCTGGGAGACGCCCCAGCGAAGGATGCCCCTGCGGAACAGGCGTCAATCACCCGGCAACGGAAGTTGATCCAGCAGGCTCAAAGTGATCTGCACGGGCGGCTCATCAGGGCGCGTCTTTACGCGCTTGAGGCGCACGCCCTTGCGGAAGTTCTCAGCCAGAAGACGGACGCAGTGCAGCAGGCCCTGCTGCTCCAGAGATTTGCCTCTCCTGTCACGCCTACATTCTGGAGACACGTGTCGCAGGAGTTTCCTGCGACCGAACAGAGTATTCTGACCATCTATTCAGAAACGCTGCAAACTGTCATGCAGGATTTCCGGGGGTGGGGGATCGCCCGCCTGCTTGGTTCCCTGGTCGCTGTTGGCTGCCTGGTCTCGACCCCGTTTTTTCTTTTGCGACAGATCAGACGGGCCGCAGCCAGGCTCGTGCCTGATGGAAGGCTGCGCCGCGTCACTGCGGTCGCTCTCTTCGCGCCACTCTGCCTCGTCTGCGCCAGCCTGTCCGCGGGCGCGCTCTGGTTGGGCGTCACTGGTGGGGATATGCCGGATGGAAGTGCTCTCGCCAGCATGGCGAGCACGGTCAGCACACAGATTCCTCTGGTTGGCTTCATTCTGGGAGCGGGTTTTGCAACCCTTGCTCCCGGCAATCCGGACTGGCGCGTTCTGCCGATCAGCGACAGTGCAGCGAAAGCCCTCCGCTGGCATGTCGTATGGTTCGCGCTTCTGATCTTCCTGCGCGGAGCCTTGCGGTATTTTGATATGGAAGCAGGGCTGGGGCAGACGACGATACAGTTGCTGGATGGCGGATTTATTCTGCTTGCCGCCCCGTTGCTTCTGGCGATTCCGCTCCAGATCGAACGTCATCCGGCTCCGATCGCGGAAGGCGGCGTCGTGCGTCAGAGTATGCTGGGCCGCATAACTCGGGTGCTGATTTCCTTCGTATCGGTCTTCAGCGTCATCGCCATGCTGCTTGGCTATATTCCTCTTGGGTACACGACCCTGTCCTGGGTCTGTTCCATGGTCGTCACGCTTTTCGGCCTTGCACTGGTTTATCTGCTGGTCAATGATTTCTCCAAAACGGAACTGCTGAGTAACGGTCGTATTGGTCGTTATTTTGTGTCAATGGGTTTGTCCGACCGGATCATCGATCAGACGATGACCGTCATGTCAGGGCTTTTCAGCGTCTTCCTGCTTTTTGTTGCGGTCGCTGTGGCGCAGTCCGGAGGCGATTTCGATTTCAGTGTGATTTTCGGGAACATAAGCAAGGTCGTGCTGGGGCAGAGCATCGGCGGCGTGACGCTCTCGTTCGATGTCCTGCTGAAATGCCTCGCTATCCCGGTAGCCGGACACTATTTCATAAAAATCGTAAAACGCTGGCTTAGAAAACGTCTCTTTCCCACCACGACTCTGGATATGGGAGGTCAGACATCCATCCTCACGATCTTCACCTATGCTTCCTGGATCGGCATCATTCTGATTGTCATGTCGTCCATAGGAGTGACGGTCAGCAGCATGACCTGGGTTGTCAGCGCCCTGTCAGTCGGTATCGGTTTTGGTCTCCAGTCGATTGTGCAGAATTTTGTGTCCGGCATCATTCTGCTGGCCGAGCGACCGGTCACGATAGGTGATATGGTGGAGATCGGTGGAAAGACTGGTGATATCCGGCGGATCAGCGTGCGTTCGACGGATCTGGGATTGTCTGACGGCTCGACCCTGATCGTGCCGAACTCGCAGTTCATCACTTCAGCCGTCAGAAACGCGACATTCGGACGTCCTTCGGGAGCCATGTCTTTCACTGTAGGGTTGCCTATGGGCACGGATCTGTCGAAAGGAATTCCTGTCATGGCGGCGGCGCTGGGCGAGGTTGATGGGCTGCTGAATGATCCCGCTCCTTCCGTCACGATTGCCGAGATCCAGTTTGACAAGGTGATTGTGAAGATCTCCGGCAAGACGTCCTCACCGCGGAGTGTCGATACCATTGCCAACAATGCCCGTCTGGCTGTGTGGGATGCGCTTGAAAAAAACGGAATAGTCGCCAGCCCGGAAAGCAGTAGCTAAGGTATGGCCCAACTGGATACACTGTTCGATTTTCAGGGACTGAGTATGAGCAAGGCGACTGACTTCAGCGAAACACCGCGTGCCGGGGCGCGATGGCCCCGCGCGGTTGTGACCGGAGGGTCGGGGGGAATCGGGAGCCTTGTTGTCCGTGATCTGCTGAATCTCGGTTATGAAGTCATGGTGCTGAGTCGTCGCGCACCCCCGCTGTCCCATGCCCGTCTGTCCCATATTGCCTGCGATCTGACAGATACGACCGCTATTGAGCGCGCCGGTTCAGAAATCGTGAACGCAAACGTGCAGATTGAGGCTCTCGTTCACTGTGCGGGCATTATTGAGCCGGGAGCCATCGACGGCCTGAAGGCTGATGCGCTTCAACGGCAGCTTGCCGTCAATTTTACGGCGCCGGTTTTTCTGACGTCTCTTCTGCTGCCGGTGATGAAGCAGGGAGGGCATATCGCTTTCGTCAATTCTCTGGCGGCAGTTTATCCGCTTCCCGAAAGCTCTGTTTACGCTGCGGCAAAAGCAGCCCTGCGCAGCTTTGCTCTGGCGTTGACGATCGAGGTCAAGGCAAGGAAAATTTCAGTGTCTTCAGTTTTTCCCGGTGCGGTGGACACGCCGATGCTGGAGCAGGAAATGCAAAGCGGCGGCTCGGTCCTGAACTTCGTCAATCCGCCTGCAACGCCTGAAAGCGTGGCGGCTACTGTCATCAGGGCGATTGGTCGTTCCAATGGCGGGGAGTATTTCCGACCTGCGGTGGACGGCATCTTCGGGCGGATCTGCATGTGCTGGCCGGGACTTCTGCGTTTCGTGCTGCCTCTATTCACGTGGGTCGGGAAAAGAGGCTTGAAAAAGCATGTCCGGCTGAAAAGGAAGGTCTGATCGTCGATTGGGTCACACTTTTTTTACTTTATGAAGAATGTTTCATGAGCGGGTTTTAGAAGACCCCAAGAGGTGACAGATCAGTCGCCAGCCTGCATGATCCCGCGCAGTTAGACGCTACGGGATTGCAACTGCACGATGTTTTTCAAGACCTTCGGCACATTTCGTCCACTCTTCTGCGCTGCGCTGCTTGCTGGAACCATGCTTGGCGGCAGCATGACGGAAGCAGGTATGTCGGGCGGGATCACGCTGTTCCCTCAGGCGGTCGCTCGTGAAGCGGAGCCTGTCACCCGGCAGGTTCCCTCAGTAACCAGAGCAACCCTGCCGAACGGACTGCGTGTTGTCGTGGTGCAGGACAGGCTCGCGCCGGTCGTCACGACTGAACTGAATTATATGGTCGGATCGTCCGAAGCCCCGGCGGGGTTTCCGGGCACGGCACATGCGCTGGAACACATGATGTTCCGGGGCAGTGACGGGCTGGACAAGGATCAGCTTGCCGCTCTCGGCGCGCGTCTTGGTGGCAGCTACAATGCGGACACCACGGAAGACGTGACGCAGTATTACTACACGGCCCCCGCAGAAGATCTCGATGTGCTGCTGCGGATTGAAGCTCTGCGTATGAAGGGACTGACACTGTCAGACGCAGACTGGAACAAGGAGCGTGGCGCGATCGAGCAGGAAGTCTCCCGCGATCTCTCCAGCCCGGCTTATCGTTATATCTCGCAGTTGCAGTCGATCCTGTTCAAGGGAACGCCATACGAACATGACGCGCTGGGAACGCGCCCTTCTTTCGATAAGACAGATGCAGCGCTTCTCAGGAAGTTTTACGAGCAGTGGTATGCGCCGAACAATGCTGTTCTCGTTATTGCAGGTGATGTCGATCCAGAGGCGACCATTGGGAAGGTTCGGGACATCTTTGGATCCATCCCCAGCAAGACATTGCCTGACCGCACTGCCGTAACGCCCGCACCAGCACCCGCGCAGACCCTGACTTTCCCGACAGACTATCCTGTGGGTTTCGCGACAATCGCCTTCCCGATGCCGGGGCAGAGTGCGAAAGAGTTCGCTGCTGCGGATATTCTGTCCGATGTGCTGGGGAGCCAGCGTGGAGCGCTCTACCAGTTGGTGCCGGCTGGCAAGGCGCTTTTCGCCGGATTTGAATTTGCACCGAAAAAATCGGCAGGTTTCGGTCTGGCTCTGGCTGCTTTTCCGAAAGGCGGTGATTCAGGCAAGGTTCTGACGTATGTCCGGTCCATATTGGCGGATATTCGGAAAAACGGTGTTCCGGCCGAGCTTGTTGAGGCCGCAAAGACCAAGGAAATCGCTCAGCTCGGGTTCTCGGCAAACTCCGTGAGTGGTCTTGCCGAAAGCTGGTCTGAAGCACTCGCCTTCAAAAATCTTCAGTCGCCGGATGATATGATCGCAGCCTATCGCGCTGTGACGCCGGAAGATGTCAATCGGATGGCGGCGCAGCTTCTGGATCCTGATCGCGCCGTAACAGCCATTCTTACACCTGAAAATTCCGGAAAACCGATTGAAGGTAAAGGGTTTGGCGGCGCGGAATCCTTTGCGTCAGCTCCTGACAAGCCGGTCAGACTTCCTGACTGGGCTGAAAAAGCCCTGGCAAGGCTGGATATTCCGGAGCCAGCCACTGCACCTTCTGTTGAAACGCTTCCGAATGGTCTGACTCTGATCGTGCACCCGTCACACGTCAGTCAGACCATCGAGGTTGCCGGGCTGATCCGTCATAACTCGGACCTGCAGGAGCCGCAGGGCAAGGAAGGGGTCTCCGACGTGACGGAGGAACTTTTCGGCTACGGCACGCAGAAACATGATCGTCTGGCTTTTCGCAAGGCGCTGGACGATGTGCCCGCCTGGGAAAGCGCCGGAGTGGAATTTTCGCTACGGGTTCCTGCTGCCAGTTTCGAGCAGGGCATGACGTTGCTTGCGGAAAATGAACTCCAGCCTGCCTTCCCGGATCAGGCGTTCCAGATTGTGAGGCAGCAGGCGGCGCAGGAACAGGCCGGACAGTTGCAGTCGCCGGGCTATCTCTTCAGCCGCGCCATCACGGCGTCTGTATCGCCCAAGGGTGATCCGACACTGCGTGAGGCAACACCGAAAACATTGATGGCCCTCTCGCTCAACGATGTGAAAGCCTATTATGGCGCTGTGTGGCGGCCGGACATGACGACGATTGTCGTGACCGGCGATGTGACGCCCGGACAGGCACGAACTGTCGTTGAGAAAACCTTCGGAGCATGGAAGGCGACAGGTCCGAAGCCGGTTGTCGATCTGCCGACAAGACCGGAGAGCAAGGCCTCCCGTTCTCATGTGCCTGACAAGAGCAACGTGCAGGATACGGTTGTTCTGCCGGAAAGCCTCGGACTGACGCCGACCAATCCGGACCATTTCCTGCTTACACTCGGGAATGAGGTGCTGGGAGGCGGTTTCTCATCCCGTCTGTATCGCGATCTGCGTGTGAAAACAGGCTATGTCTATTCCGTCAGCAGCAGTTTCGACTGGAGCCGTAACCGTGGAGCCTATTCGGTCTCTTATGGTGCGGATCCAGATAAAGTCGGAGAGGCCCGGAAAGCCGCGGTGCGTGATATTCACGCCATGCAGGTTTCACCTGTGACCGATGATGAACTGGTTGTCGCCAAATCCTCGCTTCTGCGCGGTATTCCACTGGGGCGCGCCAGTCTTGGAGCGATTGCAGGTGAATATCTACGCCTGATCGAATTGGGGTTACCTCTCGATACTCCCGATATTGCAGCCCATGCCTATTACAAGGCGACCGCCGCTGATGTGAAGGGAGCTTTCAGCAAATGGGTACGTCCTGACGATCTGTCCGAGATTGTCAAAGGTCCTGATCCACGCTGGTAAGTTCATGCGAAAAGCCCTGCTTCGTAATGAAGTGGGGCTTTTTCTTTTGAGGAAGGATAAAAAATGCATAGAAAGTTCATCATGTGTTCAGTCATGGGCCTGCTGGCAGGAGCAGGATTGACTGCCACACATACCGTGCAGGCTCAGTCTGTTTTTAAAAGCAATCAGGTCAGAACACTCCCGATTGCGGTAGCGCTTTCCAATAAGGATCGTCCTGAGGTTGATCGTGCGCGAGACAAGACCCGCAAGCCGGCTGAACTGCTGGCGTTTGCTGGTATGGGCCCGGGCATGAAAGTCGCGGATCTCATGCCCGGACAAGGATATTTTACACGCATTTTCAGTAATGTTGTTGGCAAGACAGGGCATGTTTATGCGCTTGTCGCTGCGGAGCGCGTGGCTGAAAAACCCGATGCCGCTGATGCGGTCAAGGCGATCGCAGCTGATCCAGCATTTTCCAATGTCTCGGTTCTGGTCGAGTCAATGCAGGCCCTGTCGCTTCCTACACCTGTTGATGTAGCCTGGACCTCTCAGAACTATCATGATGTCTACAGTCGAGGAACCGACGCCGCCCTGGCTTTTGACCGGTCTGTTTTCAATCTTCTACGGCCCGGTGGTGTGTATATGGTGATTGACCATGTCGCGGCTGCTGGCAGCCTTCCCGAAACAGCAAGAACATTACATCGTATTGATCCAGCCCTGATCCGCTCACAGGTCGAAAAGGCTGGCTTTGTCTTTGAAAGTGAAAGCCGCGCGTTGCGTAATACTCAGGATACCCACTCTGTCCCCGTCTTTGATGAGAGCATAAAAGGGCATACGGATCAGGTGGTTTACAAATTCCGCAAGCCTGCCCGATAAAATAACGAATTTATGAAAATCGTTGATCGGAGTGTAATTTTTGCAGCTTGAGCAAAAGTATTATGCTCCGGTCGATCTCTTGAGACCAGGCTCAGGCGTGTTGGTGATGCTGCGCTACACAGCGTTACCCTGAAGATCAGGTTGCGCTATCCCTGTTGAGAAAAAGCTGGTCGGATTCTTCATTGTAATCGAACAGCTCTGCGTAGCGGGCCCAGGAGATAATGGTCTGTAAAGTCTGCTGGGCGTAAGCTGCTGACATGCTCTCGCATAATTCTTCCCGGAAACGATCCGCGCCGACATTATGACTTGGTCGCTCATCCAGCACGGCGCAGATGGTTTTGACCAATGGCACGGCATTCAGCAGGGCATGGCGCAGGATCGTCTTGCGTTCGTCAATTTCACTTTCCGCGAAACGCTGTGCTTCGATTGTCAGCAGAAGATCGCCATCTTCAACTTCCGCAAGTTCGAGAATTTGCAGGGCCTCGACAAGAGGAAACAGATCGTCGAGTTCAAGATGCGCTTTTGCGGCGAGCAGAGGAAGATCGGCCCGACCGTTGACGGGCGGAGCAGCCAGCGCCTCGATCAGCCCTACCATACTGCCCACAGAAACAGACGCGATCGGAAGATGCAGCGGTTGCGCAGTCTGCGCGATGGTCATGTCAGGCAGTTCGGCCTCGGAGATGACCGGAGTGCGCCGTGTCATTAATGTGTAGATATGATCAACAATTTCCAGAAACGCAGGGTCATCACGCACGCGTGGATGAGCAAGCGGCACCGTAACCTCATGTTCAACGTGACCAGGGTTTGCCGCAAAGACAAGAATGCGGTCACACATCAGAACGGCTTCTTCGATACTGTGTGTCACCATCAGTATTGATTGCACCGGCAGCTTCTTCTCGCACCACAGTTCGACCAGATCCGTACGCAGATTCTCTGCCGTCAGAACATCGAGTGATGAAAAGGGCTCATCCATCAGCAGAAGATCGGGATGGACCGCAAGAGCGCGCGCCAGGCCGGCTCGCTGGGACAGGCCGCCCGACAGTTCGTGCGGCCATGCATTTTCATAGCCGCCCAGTCCGATCAGGTCGATGGCCTCTTCAGCCCGCGGCTTCCGGTCCTTTCCTTTCATGCCGTCAGCCTCAAGAGCCAGTTCGACATTGTCCTGCAGGTTCAGCCACGGAAACAGGGAAGGGGACTGAAACACCATCGCCAGTCCGGCAATAGGGCGTTTCAGAGGAGCGCCACGCCAGAGAACCGTTCCGCTGCTGGGAATGAGAAGACCGGCCATGATGCGGAGCAACATGGATTTCCCAGATCCGGAACGACCGAGCAGTCCGACAATTTCTCCTGATTTCACATCAAGGGAAACTCCGTCGAGGATCTGGACATCGGTTGATGAATCCCGATGATAGGACTGTCCCACATCGCGCAGCGATAGCAACGGCTCATCTGTCAGCGATGCGGAGAAAGGTCTTTCTTCCAGTGAGGGCGGTGCGTCAGCGGAAAACATGGTGCTTATCCTGCGCGTTGATGTCTGGAGACCATCTGATGTCAGCCTGACAAGCCATTTGAAACAGAAAAACCCTGAATGCAAAGAGAGCGCATGATCAGGGCAGATCCGCCACTTGCCCGGCTGTGCGGCGTCTGACGTAAAGACCCAGCGGCCTCCAGATCAGCACTTCGCTTCCTATGGCCAGCAGCGTCATGACCATGACGCCAAGAGAGGCCTGCGCCATGTCGCCCTTGCTGGTGGCGTCGATAATGGAACGACCGATCAGCCCGTGTTCGGAAATGTGCGTGCCCCACAGGGTCATATCGGCGGCAATAATGGCGTTCCAGCTCCAGAAGAACGCCCTATGGACGCCACTCAGCCATGACTGTGCAAGGCCGGGCAACAGGATGGTCTTCCATCTGAGCCACCCGCGTATTCGATAGGCTCGTGCAACCTCCCGCAAATTTCGCGGAAAATCCCGAACGCCAACCAGCAGATGGAAGGCGAGAAAAAACGGCAGTCCAACAAACATCAGAGGAGACAGAAAGGACTCCGGGCCCACCAGAGCAATGACAAGCGGGAAAAGTAGCACCGCAGGAAAAAGCGTTAAAAAACGGAGGATCGGAAGGATCGGATCAGCCCAGCATTTCAGGGCGACGGCGATGGGAAGCAGGGCGATGGAGCAGACGCCCAGCGGAACCAGCAGTGTCAGCAACTCGCCGATGCCGAGAAATCCGGCACGAAGCAGTTCGTCGGGATCAGGGAGTCCCTCGGGCGAGGCAGCACATGCCAGCAGACCGCTCACCCCAAGAAGGGCAGGGATGACCAGTGCGATGATCCGGGGCGTTTCCTCCGGGTCATCCAGAACGGTTGCCCGTGGTGGGGGGCCAAGCGGCAGGTTGCCGATAATTCTCAGAAGTCGTGACGCATCGGTAAGCATGCGTCCAACCAAAGGAATGTCCCCGAAGAGAAGGGGGGACGATGAGCGTGCGGAGGCGTTCCTGTCAAAGCGCTGGCCCCATTTTTTCATGGGGCGGACAATCACAAGATCTGTCACCATGACAAGACACCCCATGGCCAGAAGTGTGAGTGTGAAGGCTACCGATGCATTTTCCCTGATGGAGGATACGGCATAACCGCCCAGTCCCGGCGGGAGAGGCAGTCCTTTCATCCCCGCATAGACCTCGGCAAAAGTGAGGCCGAGCCAGACATTCGGCATGGCGCGTGCGATGTTTCTGACGACAGCAGGCAGCCCGAACGGTGCGTAGAGTCTCCAGAAGCGTGGCCATGCCCGAAGACCGAAGCTGCGTACGGCCAGCACGAGATGGGGAGGTACATCCTGATGCGCACGGATGGCCGCGCCCATCATGGGAAAGGTGAGTGCGGCGAATGCCGGGGCGCCGATGAGAACCTCGCCCGCGATGGCATGGCCGGCAAGCCAGCCATGAGTGCCGAAACAGACAGGCAGAATGAGAATCATGAAGGCCGGAATCGGAACAGCCTGCACGATCTCAAGCAGAGCGAGTGATACCTGTCCGGGTTTTTCCCGTCCAAAGACCAGTGCGGCGCCCGCAAGAGCGCACAGGAAGGAAATGGCGAACCAAGCCACGACACGCGCAGTGGTGACGGCCAGCGCGAAAGGCAGCGCTGCAAGCGGTAAAGATTCCGCGGGCTGCGGGGGCTCGGACAAGACGGTGCCAAACCATGTCGTGGCGTTGGAGCCGAAACCCAGCAGAACCCCTACGACGCAGAGCATCGCCACGATCATCGCCAGACGGGGGGAATCATGACTGAGTCTTCTGGTGAGCCCCGCAGCGTCGGATAAAAAGGATGTGCTGCTCATCGGACCGTGTGTCGTCTGGAACGGTGTCGTCCGACGCGTCGGACGCGATTCACGTCTCTGTCAGGAGGAGTGTGTGCCCGTGCTGCCAAAACCACCAGCGCCACGTTCCGTCGCCTCAAGGTCATCAACCTCATTCCATGCAACCCGAAAAACCGGAGCAACGACTGCCTGAGCAATCCGCATGCCCCGTTCCACCGTAAAGGCTTCCTGTCCGGCGTTCATCAGAATAACGCATAATTCACCGCGATAGTCTTCGTCTATCGTTCCGGGTGAATTGGGAAGTGTGATGCCATGCTTCAGGGCGAGGCCGGAGCGGGGACGGATTTGCAGCTCATAACCTGCGGGCAGCGCGATGCAGAGCCCTGTGGGAATCAGGACGCGGGCGCCCGGCGGCACTGTCAGCGTGCTGTCGATGGCGGCCAGAAGATCCATGCCAGCGGCACCGGTGGTGGCATAGGATGGCAGGGGAAGCCCTTCCGAGCGAGGCAGGCGCAGGACGGCGACCTGGACAACCGGTGCATTCACAAAAAGAGATCCGTTTCCGAGAGTGGTAGAGCAGGCAGCGTCATTGGCGGCCTTCTTCCCTGGTTGCAAGAGCGGGAGCCCCGAAGCGGAGGGCAATACGGCGGCCCAGATTGAGCGCGAGTGTCGTTTTGGCCATCAGAGGCCAGTGTTCCACGCCATCTTCGGTGATCAGCATAACCGTGTTTTCCGTGCCGCCCATGACATTCGTGCCTGTCGAGACGTCATTGGCGACAATCCAGTCGCAACCCTTGCGCTGACGTTTGGCGATGGCGTTGGCTTCGACATCATCGGTCTCGGCGGCAAATCCAACCACCAGAGCAGGACGGGTCGGACCCGGTCTGGAAATGCGGGCGAGAATATCGGGATTCGGTTCGAGGACGAATGAGGGCGGAGGAGAACCTGCCTGTTTCTTGACCTTGGACGAAACCGGATCAGCCACACGCCAGTCGGCAACGGCCGCCGCACAGACAGCGATATCAGCCGGGAGAGAAGCGATGACGGCTGCTTCCATCTGCTGCGCTGTCTCGACCCGGATCAGGGAGACATTGGAGGGAGCCAGCAGGGAGGTCGGTCCGCTGATCAGGATGACCTGGGCACCCAGATCAGCAAGAGCGCCGGCAATGGCGTAGCCCTGCAGACCGGAGGAGCGGTTGCCCAGATAACGCACAGGATCAATCGGCTCGTGCGTCGGTCCCGCCGTCACCAGCGCATGTTTGCCGATGAGGGGACGCCAGTGTGATGACGCTTCCTGAGATGCGCCCTGTTCGCGATGCGACAGAGACCCGCCGCGCAGGCTGACGGCAGGGGAACTGCATGCCTGCGCGGCTGGAGGCTGGTGGCCTGAAACAGGTGCGGAGGCGCTCTCGCCGGGACTGCCGGAAGAAGGCGTCTCAAGGTGAGCGAGGATGGCGTCACGCAGTGCGACTGGCTCCACCAGACGACCGGGACCGTATTCGCCGCACGCCATTTCGCCTTCGTCCGGTCCCACGACGATCACATCGCGCTGACGCAGCGTGTGCATGTTCGTGCGTGTCGCAGGATGCTCCCACATCCGCACATTCATGGCAGGAGCCACCATAACGGGGGTGTCGGTGGCCAGCAGCAGGGTACTGGCGAGATCGTCAGCAAGGCCCGATGCCATTTTGGCCAGAATATTGGCTGTGGCAGGCGCGACGACCACAAGATCCGCCGAGCGGGAGAGGGCGATATGCCCCATTTCCTGCTCATCGGTCAGGGAAAACAGATCCTGATGAACAGGCTCGCCACTCAGAGCCTGTAGCGACAGAGGCGTGACAAATTCACTGGCGGCACGGGTGAGGACACATCGGACTCCGACACCGGCCGTTCGCAGCAGGCGAACCAGTTCGAGCGCCTTGTAGGCTGCGATGCCGCCGCTGACGATGAGCAGAACGCGTCGGGGCGGTCTTGCATGGGTCGTCGTGGCGGCCATGGATCAGAGCCTCCAGCCGGAGTGGATCGCGGCGATGCCACCGGACAGTGACTGGTAACGGACATGGGAGAATCCGGCCTCCCGGAACATGTCGGCCAGCGTTTCCTGATCGGGGAACATGCGGATGCTCTCGGCCAGATACTGGTAGCTGTCGCGATCTTTGGCGATGAGCGAGCCCATCGTGGGGAGAACCTTGAACGACCAGGCATCGTAGAGCGGCGCCAGAGCGGCGACCTGCACCCGGGAAAATTCAAGGCAGAGGAAACGACCGCCCGGCTTCAGGACGCGGCGGGCCTCCTTCAGAACGGCCAGTTTGTCGGTGCAGTTGCGCAGACCGAAAGAGATGGTCACGCGATCCATGCAGCGGTCGGGAAGCGGAATCTGTTCCGCGTCCACCACGCAGAAGGACAGGTCCGACACATAACCACGCGAGATGGCGCGGTCACGGCCAACCGACAGCATGTTGGCGTTGATATCCGTCATGATGGCCGGGCCACCGCCGCCAGCCAGCCAGCCGAACGTCACGTCGCCGGTGCCGCCTGCGAGGTCGAGCAGCTTCAGGCCGGGCTGCGGGGCAAGCTCGGCGTTGAAAATCCGTTTCCAGACTCGATGAATCCCCAGCGACATGAGGTCGTTCATCACATCATAGCGACTCGCCACGCTGTCGAAGACTGCCCGGACGAGAGGTTTCTTCTCTTCCCTGGGCACAGCGCGGAAGCCGAAATCGGCGGTATCGTCGCCCGTAGTCCCGGTGGAATGGGGCGCGGTGTGGAGATCATGAGGGGCATTGTCGGTCATGGCTGCACTCTATAGCGTGTTTAGCGTCATGCCAGAACTCCCCGAAGTAGAAACCGTCATGCGTGGAATGATGGGACGCCTTCTTGGCGAACGTATCCACGCCATCGTCGTGCGTCGCCCTGACCTCCGCTGGCCTCTGCCGCCCGGTCTCGGGCAGGCGCTTAAAGGCCGGACGATCGAGAGCTTTCGGCGGCGTGGGAAATATATTTTCATCCGTGTCTCCGGCGGCCAGTCGGTTCTGCTGCATCTGGGCATGTCCGGACGGGTGATGCTGGAAGACGCCGACACAACACTGGAAGTGGGGGAAGGCAAGCTCCGTCACGAGCACGTCGCCTTCACCACGGAAGGTGGACAGCGTTTCGGTCTGGTCGATCCCCGGCGCTTTGGGGCGCTCGATCTTGTCGAGACGGAAGCGGAGGATCGTCACCCTCTGGTCGCGGCCATGGGACCGGAGCCGTTCGATCCCGTTTTCACAGTCGATACCTTGATGAGAGCTTTCGCCAGCCGACGCAGCCCGGTGAAGGTGATGCTGCTTGATCAGCGTATCGTGGCCGGGCTGGGTAATATCTATGTGTGCGAGGCCCTGTTCCGTGCGCGTATCCACCCGGAAACGCCCGCAGGTCTGCTTGGGCGTCCTGCGCTGAAACGGCTTGTCGTCGCTATTCGGGCGGTTCTGCAGGAAGCGATCGATGCCGGTGGCTCCAGTCTTCGGGACTATGTGCAGCCCGATGGGGAGCTTGGATATTTCCAGCATGCCTGGCGTGTTTACGGGCGGGCAGGGCAGCCCTGCCCGGACTGCAAGGGACAGTCAGGGTGTTCAGGGGTGGTTCAGATCACACAGGCCGGGCGGTCCACGTTTTTCTGTCCACAACAGCAGCCTGCTGTGGATAATCCGTCTCCGGCCAAGATGGATATGCGGAACGGGGAGGGCAGAATATCGCGGAAAAGCAAGAACTCTGCTTGACGCGCGGCCATCTGGTAGCTTAGAGAACCGCACCTAATTCGGCGCAACCGCTTTCGGGCGGAGCGCGCATAACCAAATCGACTTGCTGGATCAGACATATACAATGGCGAACATCGCATCTGCCCGTAAGCGCATCCGTCAGACGGAGCGCCGCACTGCCCGCAACACAGCTCGCATGTCCCGCATGCGGACCTTCCTGAAGAAGGTCGAGACAGCCATTGCAAGCGGTAACAAGGAAGAGGCGAACGCAGCCCTGAAGGTCGCCCAGCCTGAGATCCAGCGCGCTGCAACAAAAGGTGTGGTGCATCACAACCTTGTGGCTCGCAAGATTTCCCGTCTGTCTGCCCGTATCAAGGCCATCGCGACAGTCTGAAGAACTGCGCCGGCTGTTTTTCCGAAACAGCCGGCTATTCTTCAGCATCTGAGATGACTGAGAAATAAGCCGGATTCCCGCAAAAGGAATCCGGCTTATTTTTGCTCTGTATTCAGGGAGTATCCCTGCTGCCGGATGAGAGATGATTTCAGGGTGGAGGATGATTTTGCATACAGGTTTGCAGGCATAAATGCGTTGCTTTCGCAGGCGCGTTTGCCTAGTCTTGAAACCTTGTTGCAGTCGTGAATATACGTCTTTTCCCGGAAACCGGGAGGCGGTTTACGAATTTAATCTATCGTTGTTATCCGGCAGTTTTTGTCAAAAATGAACCTCGGGAATTTGCCCCGAAGGTATGCTTTGCCCGTGATGCGGGTGTGTCTTTGTGATTGATCGCCGAAGTTGCTGGAGAGCCTTTGCCGGGCTGCTCTGATCCAGCAATGATCCGGGGAAGTGAGTGTGCAGAAACAATGCCGGTAACCCCATCCTCCGAAATGCCGTTGAGTTCAGATGAAGGTGCCGGATTGCAGTCTGCTTCAGGTGGTATGTCAGGCCTGCTCACAGAAGCATGGGACAGAATTTCCGACCGCATGAGAGCCGAGGTCGGTGACGTTGAATACCGGACCTGGCTTCAGCAGATCGTCCTTGGGCCTGTTGATGGTGACGAAGTCACTCTCATGCTTCCCACACGCTTTCTGCGCGACTGGGTCCGCAGCCAGTATGGTGATCGGTTGAGCGCGCTGTGGAATCAGGAAATTCCTGCCATCCGCCGTGTCGAGCTTCAGGTCATGCGGGCCAGCGATGCTGTCAGCCCATCCGCTGGGCCAGTGAATGGCGGTGCTGACACGCCCTCTGCTCCTCCTGAAGCAGTGCATGCCGCGCCGCCGGGACGGTCCTCTCCGGCGTCCGCTCCGGCTGACCGTGTTTCCGACACGAGGGCCGATCTGATTGCTCCGCTCGATCAGCGTTTCACGTTTGATACGTTCATCGTCGGAAAACCCAATGAATTCGCCTATGCCTGCGCGCGCCGTGTGGCTGAAAAACCGTCAAGCGTGGGGTTCAACCCGCTGTTTCTGTACGGCGGTGTCGGACTCGGCAAGACGCATCTCATGCACTCAATCGGCGCGGAACTGTCGCGTCGCGGAGGTATCTCGGTGGCGTATATGTCCGCCGAGAAATTCATGTACCGCTTCATCGCCGCCATCCGCTCCCAGTCCACTGTCGAGTTCAAGGACCATCTGCGCTCGGTTGACGTGCTGATGATCGATGATCTTCAGTTCCTGATCGGCAAGGACAACACGCAGGAAGAGTTCTTCCATACGTTCAATGCTCTGGTCGATGCGGGACGGCAGATCATCGTTTCCGCTGACAAGTCACCGTCCGATCTGTCCGGTCTGGAAGATCGTCTGCGGACACGGCTCGGCTGCGGCATGGTCGCGGACATTCACGCGACGACCTTCGAACTGCGTATCTCCATTCTGGAGGCGAAGGCTGCCGCGTCCGGCGTGGTTGTGCCGGGCAAGGTGCTGGAATTCCTGGCGCATAAGATCACGACCAACGTGCGCGAGCTTGAAGGCGCGCTGAATCGTCTGATCGCTCACGCCAACCTGTTCGGGCGTCCGATCACGCTGGAATCCACGCAGGACGTTCTGCACGATATCCTCAAGGCCCATGACCGTCGGGTGACGATCGAGGAAATCCAGCGCAAGGTGTCCGAGCACTGGAATATCCGTCTGACCGACATGTCTTCGGCTCGTCGCGCCCGTGCCGTTGCGCGCCCACGGCAGGTCGCCATGTATCTGGCCAAGCAGCTGACCAGTCGTTCCCTGCCTGAAATCGGACGTAAATTCGGCAACCGTGACCATACGACGGTCATGCACGCCGTCTCCCGTGTGCAGGAACTGATGGAACGGGATACGGCGTTCGCCGAGGACGTCGAGCTTCTGCGGCGGATGCTTGAGAGCTGACCGCAGAAAACACGCTGTTTCACAAAGAAAACCCGGGTCTGACACTTTGCCCGGGACATCTCCCCTGCTAGATTGCCTGCCTTGATTTCCGATCAGTTTGATCAGGGTCGGAACGCGGAAACAATGTCCGCAGGACAGGGGAACTGGTGTCGATGAAGTTTACAGCCGATCGCGCAACGCTGCTCAAGGCTCTCGCACATATTCAGAGCGTTGCCGAGAAGCGGAACACAATTCCCATCCTCGCCAATGTGCTGATTGATGCGAATAACGGTCGCCTCAGTCTGACAGCGACCGATATGGAAATTGCGGTCGTTGAGGAAGTGCCTGCCGAGATCCACACATCCGGTGCGGTCACGGCGCCGGCGGCGGTGCTCTATGAAATCGTCCGTAAGCTCCCGGATGGTGTTCAGGTTGAACTGAGCCACCCCGGCGGAGAGGCGCAGCTCGATCTCCGTGCCGGTCATTATGCGACACGGATGAACGCCCTGCCGGTCGATGATTTCCCCTCCATGGTCGCCGGTGACCTGCCGCATCAGTTCAAGCTGAACAGTGGCGTGCTCAAATCCCTGATCGACCGCTCCCGTTTCGCTATTTCCACAGAAGAAACCCGCTATTATCTGAACGGCATTTATATGCACGTCGCAGAGGGTGAGACGGGCGGCCTGCTGCGCGCCGTGGCGACTGATGGCCATCGTCTGGCGCGTGTTGAGACTGAGGTTCCGACCGGGGCTTCCGGCATGCCGGGCGTGATCATTCCCCGCAAGACCATCGGTGAAATCCGCAAGCTGCTTGATGAAGCGCCGGAAGAGGTGGACGTTTCCGTCTCTGACACCCGTATTCAGTTTAGCGTGGGGCCCATCACCCTGACATCCAAGCTGATCGACGGTACGTTCCCGGAATATCAGCGGGTCATCCCGTCCGGTAACAACCGTACCCTGCGTGTCGGCAAGAAGGATTTCTCCGACGCGGTCGGTCGTGTCGCCGCCATCAGTCAGGAGCGCTCCCGTCCGGTGAAGCTGATGCTGTCGCGTGACCTGCTCATCCTCTCCGCCACAAGCGCCGACCAGGGGACGGCGAAGGAAGAGCTTGACGACACACGCGTCACCTATGACGGCGATGATATGGAGATCGGGTTTCAGGCCCGCTACCTGAACGACATCACCGATCAGGTGAGCAAGGATGTGGAGTTCGTCTTTGCCGACAGCTCGGCTCCGACCATCGTGCGCGACGTGGACAGCCCTTCGGCGCTGTACGTCCTGATGCCCATGCGGGTCTGATCCGGGCCATTCTTTCTGACCGGTTGCAGCCATGACGTCACTTGATCGTCTTGTTCTGGCCGGTTTCCGGAATTATCGAAGATTTGTGTGGAAGCCCGAGCGCTCGCCGGTAGTGATTACCGGCGACAATGGCAGTGGCAAGACCAATCTGCTTGAAGCGTTGTCCCTGCTGGTTCCCGGACGCGGCCTTCGAGGCGCCAGAAACGCCGATCTCCCTTTGAGGGAAGCCTCTGGCGAACCCATTCCGACAGGGTGGGGCGTGACGGCCCGTTTTTCTGACAGTGCCGGCGATTTCGAGGTTTCAACCGGCATGGAAGCCGGTCAGTCCGGTGCGCGCAAATTCCTGCTCGATGGCGTGCAGACGCGTGTGCGGGATGTTGCCGCCGCCAATCTGTCCGCTGTCTGGCTCACGCCGCAGATGGACAGGCTGTTTGGCGAAAGCGCAAGCGGACGCCGCCGTTTTCTGGACCGTCTTGTTGTGGCGATGGTCCCGCACCACGCCTCTGAACTGGCCGCCTGCGAGCGGGCGACGGCGCAACGGAACCGTTTTCTGTCCGAAGGACGGACAGATGATGTCTGGCTTTCGGGGATCGAGGACGCCATGGCGCGTCATGGTGTTGCTGTCGTGGCGGCAAGGCGGGAAATGGTGGCGCGCCTGAACGCCATGGGCGCTGATCCGCAGGGGGTTTTTCCCTCTGCTCGCCTGTCATTGCTTTGCCCCGTCGCGGATCGGCTGGATAGTGAACCGGCCCTTTCGGTCGAGGACTGGTTGAAAGGGGTTCTGCGGGGAGGGCGGTCGGCGGACCGGCAACGGGGCCATGCGATGATCGGGGCGCATCGGACTGACTTCACGCTTCAGGATCTTGAAACCGGACGGCAGGCGGCGGAAGCCAGCACGGGGCAGCAGAAGGCGCTGTTGATCGGTCTCATTCTGGCGCATGCCCGCCTGATGGGAGAGGGGGCCGGCACAGCGCCGATGCTTCTGCTTGATGAGCCGCTTGTTCATCTGGACCAGCGGCGAAGAGAGGCTTTGCTGGCGACTTTACTCGATTTTCAGACACCGGTTCTGCTGACCGGAACAGACCGTTCTCCCTTCGGGCCGCTGGCTGAAAGGGCCAGTTTTGTCACCTTGCATGACGGCCAGATCATCCCGATGGACAGTGACTGAAAAATACGTCGGGAAAAGGCTGAAAAACCGCAGATGATGGTGTGCATATCCGCCGCACATGCTGGTCGTGACCGAGAGAAGCGGCTATAAACAGGCTCTGTTGTATCCTATGCGAATGACCGGAGTACCCACCCCGTTATGACCGAAACTTCCAGTTCTGTTTCCCCCGCCGAAGATGACGACTACGGCGCGTCCTCCATTTCGGTGCTCAAGGGACTGGACGCAGTACGCAAACGTCCGGGTATGTATATCGGCGATACGGATGACGGATCTGGCCTCCATCACATGGCCTTTGAAATCATCGATAACGCCGTCGATGAAGCGCAGGCCGGGTTCGCCACGCATTGCGAACTGACGCTGAATGCCGATGGCAGCGTGACAGTCCGGGATAATGGTCGTGGAATCCCGACCGACATGCATGAGGAAGAAGGGATCAGCGCGGCGGAAGTCGTTCTGACCAAGCTTCATGCCGGCGGCAAATTCAACCAGAATTCCTACAAGGTTTCCGGTGGTCTGCATGGCGTCGGCGCCGCTGTGGTGAACGCCCTGTCCGAATGGATGGAAGTGCGCATCTGGCGGCAGGGGACAGAACATATGATCCGCTTCGCCCATGGCGAGCGTGTCGAACCTCTCACGGTTGTCGGTCCCTCGGATGAGGAGCGCGGCACACAGGTCACATTCCAGCCGAGTGCGGCGACATTCACCAAGACAGTTTTTGAATTCTCCGTTCTGGAGCGTCGTCTTCGTGAACTGGCGTTTCTGAATTCCGGACTGAAAATCACCCTGCGTGATGAGCGCGCCGAGCCGTTCAGGGAAGAGGTTTTCCATTACGATGGCGGTCTGGTCGCGTTCGCCGAATGGCTTGACCGCGCCCGTACGCCGATCATTGCGCCTCCTATTTCGGGCAGTCTTGAAAACCCGGACAACGGTATCAAGGTCGAGTTCGCCCTGACCTGGAACGACAGCTACCATGAGACGATGCTGTGCTTCACGAACAACATTCCCCAGCGGGATGGTGGTTCGCATCTGGCCGGTTTCCGTCAGGCTCTGACACGTATCGTCGGCAAATATGCGGAAAGCATTGCAAAGAAAGACGCGGCTTCGCTGGTGGGTGAGGATATGCGCGAAGGTCTGACCGCCGTGCTGTCGGTCAAGGTGCCTGATCCGAAGTTCTCTTCCCAGACCAAGGACAAGCTGGTTTCATCCGAGGTTCAGCCCGTCGTGCATACGGCGGCTGCCGACATGATCGGCCACTGGTTCGAGACGCATCCTAAAGAGGCGAAGCTGGTCGTGGCCAAGGTGCTCGACGCTGCCTCCGCGCGTGAAGCGGCCCGGCGCGCCCGCGAACTGACCCGTCGCAAAGGCGTGCTGGATATTTCCTCGCTGCCGGGAAAGCTGGCTGACTGTCAGGAACGCGACGCCTCCAAGGCCGAAGTCTTCATCGTCGAGGGTGACTCCGCTGGTGGCACGGCCAAGCAGGGACGTGACCGCCGTTTCCAGGCCATTCTGCCGCTCAAGGGCAAGATCCTGAATGTCGAGCGCGCACGCTTTGACCGCATGCTCGGTTCCGCGGAGATCGGCACGCTGATTACGGCGCTCGGTACCGGTATCGGACGCGGCGAGGCGGATCAGGGTGGCTTCGACATCAGCAAGCTGCGCTACCATCGCATCGTCATCATGACCGACGCTGACGTGGACGGGTCGCATATCCGTACGCTGCTGCTGACCTTCTTCTTCCGTCAGATGCCGGAACTGATCGAGAAGGGCTATCTCTACATTGCCCAGCCGCCGCTTTACCGTGCGAAGCGTGGCAATGAAGAGCGCTACCTCAAGGATGATGCCGCTCTTGAGCAGTATCTTCTCGACAAGGCGCTGGGGAATGCCGCCCTGACCCTGGGATCTGGTCGCGTTCTCGAAGGTGATGATCTGCTTGCGGAAATCAGCTTCATGCGGGATGCGTCCCGTGTGATCGGACGCCTGTCGTCACGTATTCCTCTCTGGATCGTTGAACAGGCTGCTATTGCCGGGATCTTCAACGCAGACCGTGATGCGGCTCAGGCGCAGGTTCCTGAATTGCAGAAGCGTCTGGATGCGGCTTCCCGTGAGTCCGAGCGGAGCTGGAAAGTCTCCCTCAACGACTCAGGGCTGGAAATGGGACGGAGCGTGCGCGGGATCGGCGAGACCTATCGCGTGGAAGCCTCCACGCTGGCCGGCAACGACGCCCGTTGGCTCGCCGCCAATCTGGAACGGTTTGTGCGGGATTATTCCAACGGGATTCATCTCAGGCTTGATGCCGGCACGCAGGTGACCGTCGCCGGACCAGCGGAAGCCTTTGCCCGTCTGTTGGCGCAGGGACGCAAGGGACTGGCGATCAACCGCTTCAAAGGTCTCGGCGAGATGAATGACGAGCAGCTTTGGGACACCACGCTTGACCCGGCGACACGCACCCTTCTTCAGGTTCGTGTCGAGGATACGGAAGAGGCGGGTGCGGTGTTCTCGACGTTGATGGGTGATGTGGTCGAGCCGCGTCGTGACTTCATCGTCGGCAATGCTCTCAAAGTCGCCAACCTGGACGTCTGATCCGCGTTTGATAAGCAAGCCGTAGGCCCGGGTCTTCTCCTCGGCTTGCCGTCATTTAAGCAGGATGACGATTGAAGGGAGTCGAATGGCAATAAGGAAGGCGTTCTGGTTAAGACTGTCTTCCTGAAAGAGATTGTGCCAGCATGCTTATCAGGTGTTATGTCAATCTCCACAGGGCCGCGCTATATACTTGACCAGATCCTCCTTGTTGCAGGCTCCGGCGCTGCGCTGCGCTGCGCTGATGCACATGGGCAATCGTGCCGTCGATCGTCATGCATCCATTGACTTGATCAGCGACAGTTGGTGAAAATGCGTTCAGCCATAAGACTTTCGGAGCAGTGGCGCAGACCGCGATGAACATTTTTCACCTCCGAAAGGAGTGGGAAAATCATGCAGGGGAATTGCCTGCGCCATAACGATGCCGCGCGGTTCCGAAAGGACGGCCGCCGGAAGCGGTGCAGTCGACATCGCCTTCGTGGTCGGAACAAAGATTCTTTAAGACAGAGAAAATCACCTGATATGCTAGTGAACAACTCGTGTCACGACTATTGAATAGTCCTTTTTCTGTAATCCGACCTCATTCCAAGATAACTATATTTCTCAAGATATAGTTATTTTTATAACCTGCACGTATAACATCATAAAGAGAAGGTCTTGGACTGGTAGCTCTGAATAACCTTACAGTCGCCCTGAAATGAACAGTGTAAAGAATTTTGCGAGTCACCAGTCAGTTCTTTCAGCTTGTCGGAACCGTCATTCTTCTATCGATCACTCTGGCCTGCACAATTTACTCCTCTTCCGTGTTTCGCAGAAAAGTGTCCGAAGCCAATGGCTATCATTGAAGTTGTAAGAGGTGACGGGTCGCAGGTGCCCCGTCATCTGACTGTCCGGTTGGGCTGGCTTGCCGCTATCTGGATTGTCAGTACCGCCGTATTCCTTGTCGCAGCTTTCATGCTTTATCTTCTGGATCTTCCGGTGCCCAAATGAAAAATGAATCGCTCCTGATGGCCGAAAAAGCAGGCGTAATGTCTGAAAATTCCATGATTTTCGAATTCGAGCGCGATTTCGCAGGTTCCCTGCGTTGTATTCCCATGATCACGCGGCAAAAGCTCGATATCGTCGGAATCAAGATGACGCTCCGTCAGTGGAGCCGTCTGTCGCGTGAGGAGCGGGGCAGGCTGGTGGAAGCGCTCTGCGATACCCGTGAGGAACAGGATCTCTACCGCGCCCTTGTTCTGGATCTGATTGCCGCGCGGGCTGATGAGCCTGCCCGTTTTCTGCCCCCTCTGACGTTTGAAGACTGGCGCGAGGACGATCAGATGCCTGAGGCGGTGTCAGCGCAGGCGAAGGCGGATGGCGTTCCCGCTCCCACGCCGGAGCAATGGGCCGCCTTATCGCCGATCGAGCGGTTTGCGCTGATCAAGCTTGCGCGATCCAGGCATGAAAACGAAAACTTCGTGCCAGCATTAAAAGAATTCGGCATCCTTCAGGAAGTGGGTTGATATCATGAGCAAAGAGAAAAAATCCGAATTCAAGCCCTATCATCATCCTGCGGGCGGCTGGGGCGCCACGGGAGCAACCGCGAAAGTGCTCATGGAGCAGAGCGTCCTGGTCAAGGGATCGCGCGGTCTGCTGGCGATGAACCAGCCGGGCGGCTTCAAGTGCCCGAGCTGCGCCTTCCCTGATCCTGACCATCGCAAGACGCTCGAATTCTGCGAGAACGGCGCCAAGGCGCTGGCGCATGAGGTGACCAAGGCGCGCGTTACGCGGGAGTTCTTCGCTCAGCATACCGTCACGGAACTGATGGAGCGTAGCGACTACTGGCTGGAGATGCAGGGGCGTCTGACCGAGCCGATGCGCTACGATGAAGCGACGGATAAATATGTGCCGATTGCATGGGACGATGCGTTCGCCCTGATCGGCAGGCACCTTCAGGCGCTCGAAAGCCCGCATCAGGCGGAGTTCTACACATCCGGCAGAACGGCCAATGAAACGGCGTTTCTCTATTCCATCTTCGTGCGTGAATTCGGGACCAACAATTTCCCCGACTGTTCGAACATGTGCCATGAGCCGACGTCGCGAGGACTGCCGCCAGCCATTGGCATCGGTAAAGGCACGATCGTCATGGCCGATTTCGAGCATGCCGAGGCAATCTTCGTTATCGGGCAGAATACGGGCACCAATTCCCCGCGCATGATGACGAACCTCGTGGAGGCGCGCAAACGCGGCATCCCGATCGTGCTGATCAATCCGATGCCCGAACGTGCGCTGATCCGCTTTACCGAGCCGCAGGACATCCTGCAGATGGGGACGTTCGGTTCAACCGCGATTTCCAGCGAATTCGTTCATGTGCGCATCGGCGGCGATCTGTCCATTTTCAAAGGCATGATGCGTGCGCTGTTCGAAGCTGAAGAGCGCGGCGAGAAAGTTCTGGATCAGGAGTTCATTGCGGAACATACGGCAGGGCTGGAGGCTCTGCGTGCGGATGTGATGTCGGTTTCCTGGGCGGATATCACCCGCATATCCGGAGTTTCTGAAGAACAGATCCGTCGGATTGCCGGAATTTACGCAAAATCAAACGCGACGATCATCTGCTACGGGATGGGACTGACCCAGCATCAGGAGGGCTCCCATCTTGTCCAGCAGGTGGCGAATCTGCTGCTTCTGAAAGGGAATTTCGGTAAAAAGGGCGCAGGTATCGCTCCGATCCGCGGACATTCCAACGTGCAGGGCGACCGTACGGTCGGAATCGACGAGAAACCCACGCAGGCCTATCTCGATCGCGTGCGGGACGTCTTCGGTTTTGAGCCGCCGCGTGAGCACGGGCATCATGTCGTTGAAGCAGTCGCAGCCATGGAAGCGGGGACCGCGAAGGTCTTTTTTGGCATGGGCGGCAATTTCGTCCGCGCAATCCCGGATACCGAGCGTTCCTATGCCGCGATGGCGCGACTGAACCTGACGGTCAACGTCACGACCAAGCTCAATCGAGGCCATCTGGTCCACGGCAAGGAGGCGCTGATCCTGCCGGTGGTGTCCCGTGCCGAGATCATCCGCACGTCCAAAGGTGAGCAGTTCGTCACCATCGAGGACGCGATGGCGAACGTCACACCTTCACGTGGCGTGTTTGAACCGGTCAGCCCGGATGTGCGACCGGAAACGGAGATCATTTGCCGGATGGCCATGGCGACCCTGCCGCACTCGAAGACGCCATGGGCGGATTACATCGAGGATTATACGCCGATCCGTGACAGGATCGCGGATGTCTATCCCGAGATCTACGAGGGATTTTCAGAGAAGATGAAAGATCCTCATGGTTTTCATCTTGATATTCCCCCGCGTCGGCGTGTCTGGAAAACACCGAACGGCAAGGCGAACTTCATCGTCATGTCGGGACTTGAGGTCAACGATGTCATCGAGGATCCCGCGATGCTGCGTCTGGCGACTATCCGTTCGCACGACCAGTACAACACCACGATCTACAGCAACAGTGACCGGTATCGCGGCGTGTATAATAACCGCCTCGTTATTTTCATGAACAAGGAGGATCGTGAGGATCGGGGACTGGAAAATGGCGCGGTCATCGGTCTGGAAACCTATAGCGGGGACGGGCGTCGCCGGTATGTCGACGGGCTGACCATTCTCGATTATCCCATGCCGCGTGGCGCGGTTGCGGGATATTACCCGGAACTCAATCCTCTCCTGCCGCTTGATTTTTATGACGAGATCAGCGGCACGCCAGCAGCCAAGGCCATTCCGGTCAAAGTGGTGCCGAGTATCGCCTCGGCTGCGCCGATCCGGATTGTCGGCTGAACGTGTCCCATTCAGTGCCTCATCCTCCATCGCCGGAGGGTGTCGCGAGTGGAAAACGAAGATCCCAGATCATGAATTCGGAATTCTCGCCACACATCGGACCTGCAGAAGACCGGCTGCATCGGCCACTTAAGGATTTGCGCATTTCCGTGATGGATCGGTGCAACTTTCGCTGCCCCTATTGCATGCCGGATTCCATCTATCATGAAGGTTTCAGTTTTCTGAAGTCTGATGAGCGGCTGAGTTTTGATGAAATCGAACGGTTGGCACGGCTGGCGGCGGAACTGGGCGTGACCAAGCTGCGTCTGACCGGTGGAGAGCCGCTGCTTCGTCCGAACCTGCCGGAACTGGTGGAGCGGCTCGCGAGCATTCCGGGGATCGAGGATATCGCGCTTACGACCAACGGAATGTTGCTGGCGCGTCAGGCATCCGCACTGCATGCGGCAGGTCTGCATCGTGTGAGCGTGAGCCTCGATAGTCTGGACCCGGCTGTGTTCGCCCATATGAGTGGCGGACGCGGCGATCTGCAAACCGTGCTGGATGGTATCGAGGCAGCGCGTGCAGTCGGTTTTCCCCGTGGGGTGAAGATCAACACGGTTGTCCAGCGTGACGTCAACGATGTGGGGGTGCCCGATCTCCTCGCACACTTCCGGCATACGGACGTGATCGTACGCCTGATAGAATATATGGATGTCGGCAGCCGTAACGGCTGGGACCGCGCTGACGTCGTAACCTCGCGCGAGATGATGACGCGGATCGAAGCGCTCTGGCCTCTTTATGCGGTGTCACCCGCCTATCGTGGTGAAGTCGCTGCCCGTTACCGCTATGTCGATGGGGGCGGGGAGATCGGGTTCATCTCCTCGGTCAGCGCGCCGTTTTGCGGAAGTTGCTCGCGAGCACGACTTTCTTCGGATGGTCAGCTTTTCACCTGTCTTTTCGCCACCAAAGGCACGGACCTGCGGGCAACCCTGCGTGATGCCGGTCATGGAGGCGATGATGAACCGCTTCGGCAGGCGCTGGCAGGTATCTGGCATCGTCGTACCGACCGATACAGCGAGGAACGTCAGGAGCGGCGCTCCCGGGCTGAAGCGCCGCATGGGAATAGGGCTGGGGAGAAAATTGAAATGCACTATATCGGAGGGTGATGCGATGAGCGGAGCAAGGCCTGTCCTGATCCATGAGAAGGTGATCCGCGAGATATGTCTTGTCGGCATGCGCGGGGAAAACGCGATTTCGGCGATGCATTTTCTGTGACCGCATTACCATGAAGCCGCTCTACGGACTGGTTCTTGCTGGCGGTGTCAGCAGTCGCATGGGGCAGGACAAGGCGGCGCTTGTCTATGAAGGGCGTCCACAGCTTGATCGTGCGTTCAGCCTGCTTGCGCCGCGGGTTAGCCGCTGTTTCGTGTCCTTGCGGAAAGATCAGAAAACTGACGTTGTGAGAAGCATTTATCCGGGAATTGCCGACAGGTCTCAGGCAATCGGACCTGCTGCGGGTCTGCTCGCCGCTCATGAGGAATATCCTGATGTCGCGTGGCTGGCGCTGGCATGTGACCTGCCGTTTCTGGATGACGCTACGCTCGATGCGTTGATTGCGGCCCGACGGGAGGGATGCACGGCCGTCGCGTTCCGAAGTGAACATGACGGGCTGCCCGAACCCTTCTGCACCATCTGGGAGCCCGAAGCTCTGGAGATGTTATCTCGTCAGGTGGCGTCAGGCAGAGTCGCACCGCGTCAGGCGCTCATCAATGGCGTCATGGCGCTTTTGCCTGCATGCACACCCGGCGCGCTCGACAATATCAATACGCCCGAGGAACGGCGGCAGGCTGAACTCAGGCTTGCGGGCGGTCAGGACCAGACATGCCAAGAATAGAACTCGCATATTTCGCGCAACCGGGCGAGCAGCCCGGTCGTCGCGTCGAAACGAGGGCGACGTCCGTCAGCACGGCGGCGGCGCTTCATGAGGAACTTTGCGCGGCATACGGTTTTGCGCTTCCGGCTGGCCAGATCCGTGTGGCCGTGAACGCGGCATTCCGTCCCTGGAACCGGCGTCTCAAAGAGGGCGACCATGCTGTGTTCATCGCGCCGGTGAGCGGCGGATGACCCACTTCATGCTTGCCCACACGTCCGCCGATAGTGGCACCCTTCAGGAAATGCTTCTGAATCCCGGAGCGGTTGGCTTCTGTACGTCCGAGGGGTGGGTGCGGCAGACGAACGACGGCAGGCTCGTTTCCGCTATCGAGTATGAGGCGTTCGCCCCATTGGCCACATCCGAACGACAGGCCATTCTCAACAAGGCTCTAGCGCAGTGCGACATTACGGCAACCTGCACGATCCACAGGACCGGGCATCTGCCTGTCGATGATCTCGCCGTCTGGAACGGTGTCGCCGCTCCCCATCGTGATGCCGTCTTCAGGGGCTGCCATCACATCATCGAGGAGGCCAGGCGTCGGGTTTCGGGTCATCAGGGTGTGGACGTAACAGGCCGGCAGTGCCCATCCGATATCGTGGGGAAGCGCGGCCCATGACCCCCTTGTTTCATACAAGGAAAGTAACGAGCCTCGATCGCCCTGCGGAAGAGGTCGCCCTGAATATTGCCGATGAGGTGCCGGTCAAACTCGTCTTCAACGGAATTTTTCCATACGGCGTGATGATGCTGACGCCGGATCATCTGACAGATTTCGTATTTGGCTACTGCCTGACGGAACGCATTATCGAGAGACCTGAACAGATAAAGTCGGTCGTGGTGTCGGATGGCGAGGACGGTCCGATGCTTGATGTCTCGGTTTCGGGTGACTGCCTTTCAGAGCTGTTGCGGCGCAGACCCCGCGCCCAGACCGGGCATTCGGGCTGCGGCATCTGTGGCGGCGACGATGTGCCGTCCGTGGATATGACCGGGCAGTCACCTTTTCCGCTCACCACGACAATTACTTCGGCGGCGATCCGCCGGGCGCTGCATGACCTCGATCGCTGGCAGGAACTGAACGCTGCGACACACATGGTCCACGGAGCCGCCTGGGCGAGCAGGGAGGGGGAGATCCTTCTGATCCGGGAGGATATCGGCCGCCATAATGCACTTGACAAGCTGATCGGCGCCCGCATGTGCGGTGGTTCTCTTTCTGAGGATGGAATCTGTCTGCTGACCAGTCGCTATTCGTATGAAATGGCGCTCAAGACAGTGCGTGCGGGCATGATGACCGTGGTTGCTGTGTCGGCTCCTACAGAGCGGGCTTTCCGGCTTGCCGAGCGGATGAACCAGACGCTGATCGCAATCGCACGGCACGACAGGCAGTTCGTATTCTGTGGCGGGGCACGTCTGACAGGACGATGACAGCAGCGAATGGGGAAAGCTGTTGTGGCCGGGTTGGCGTGTGGCTGCCCCAAGGTGCTGGCGGGGCAAGATGAATATTCATCATCATTGCCCGTAATGCCGCAACAATGTCAGTCCGCGCCGCCTTTCCCGTTTCGAGGCGCCACATCGCCATATGAACAGGCTGGATGTGACGGTCCGGGCATTCGGGATAAGGTCCAGGCAGTCGGTCAACCCTGCATCGTTCCGGAAACCGGACTGTAAGAAAATCGACTCTGCCAGACCCGTTCATTATAGAAGCAACACTCTTCAACATGGTCTTCAAGGAGCGGTTTGTGCAGTGCGAATGGCGTAGGTCTTACGACAGGCTGGTTCCGATGCTGATCAAGGAACATTTCGGTGACCCGGGAGCCCTTACCCGGCAGTTTCCCTATATGAAATCGACGTTCCTATGGAGAGGCGACGATTTCATCCTCACACCGGAAGCGCTCGCCAACCCGAATAACAGGTATCACGGGCTTGAGCGGCTGGCCGAGGAGCATCAGCGGGCTGGTTCCTGGCGGCTTGCTGGTGAGTATTGGCTCATTGCGGCGGGTTGGCGTCGTAACATGATGGACGCCAGCAATGAACGCCATGAAGAAGCGCTGCAGTTTGCCTTGCGTCATGTCGAGTATAACAGGGCGATGGCTGAGTGGAAAAAGAAGAAGCTGGGCAGAAACGCCATGCCGTATCCCAGCCAGTTCGGGCTTTCAGACGACTGAAAGGTGAGACGTCTGAAAAAGCATATCAGCCTGTTGCAGCCAGTCCACGTTTAGAGCGCGGGAAAATGCTCGGTATGGTGCAGACGAAGGGAATGGCGGACCCGTCTCCTTTGTAGGGACGAGCTCGTTTTATGTGTCAAAAACGCGGTTTGAATACCCGTCATGTATCCAGATGAGTCAGATTATGCGTTGGAACATTCTAATCTCACTGTTTTTGCGGGTATCGGATGACACGTCACGCATTATCTGACGGACGGGCTGGGGCTGTATTGCCGTGAGCGGGGACGGAGCGTGATCGTTCAGGATTATCCCTGGTTCTGTGACATGCCGGAAGGGCTGCATTACATGCGGGAGGAGGAATTTCCCCGACCGTTTATCGAGAAGGGGATCGTCTTTATCCTTCCTGACAAACTGAAGAACTTTCGAAAAAATCTTTATCATGTGCGCAGGCGTCAGGACGATGACTCAGCGCTCTACGTTCCGCTGTTCCGGGCCAGATGCGTGCTGGAAAGCGAACCTCGTCCTGAAGGGATGTCCGGCCCGTTTCCTGTCTATCCCTTTTATACACGGGTAGCGCGTAACAGACGGCATTACCTCGACTATTACATGCTGTTCCTGTTTGCCGGTCAGTCCGATCTGGCGCGTTTTAGGAACCTGACGGCCTGAGCAGCCGTTATCCTGAAAGACCCCCTCTGTTCCACACTGAATCCGGGCTTCCGTGGAACAGGAGGTTTCGGGGTATTACGCGGCTGTTCCTGTTGCCGTCACAGGTTTTTCTTCTACCGGGCGACGCACGCGCACCTTGCGGATATGACGGGCGTCAGCATCCAGAACACGGAAAACGAAATCGTTTTCGTGATTGAAAACCTCACCGCGTGTCGGGACATGCCCTGCAAGACGGAAAACCAGACCACCAATGGTCTCGATCTCCGCTTCCCGCTCTGAGTCTGTCAGGATCGGACCGATCTGCTCCTCGAACGTCTCCACCGGACAGCGGGCGTCCACGTCGAAGGAGCTGTCGGGGCGTTCGACAATCAGAGCGACCGTGGGTTCGTCATGTTCATCCGAGATATCGCCGACAATCGTTTCGACCAGATCCTCGATGGTGACGAGACCGTCGATACCGCCATATTCGTCGATCACGAGCGCCAGATGGACCTGTCTCTGCCGCATCATCAGCAGCAGGTCGAGTACCGGCATCTGCGGTGCGATCATCAGCGGCTGACGAAGCAGAGTCTCCAGATTGAACGCCTCGCTGGTGCCGACATAGGCGATCAGATCCTTCACATGGATCATCCCGACAATATCGTCGAGCTGCCCGCGATAGACCGGCATGCGTGAGTGATTCTCACGCCGCATCATCGCCAGTGCGTCGTCGAGGCTGATATCGGCAGGCATCGCCACAATGTCCGCACGCGGCACCATCACGTCATCCGCGCTGGTTTCACGCAGACGCAGCACATTGGCGATCAGCGCCCGTTCCTGACGGTCCAGTTCCGGGGTTTCATCGCCGCTTTCGCCAGCGTCTGCCGCTTCCTGCACCAGTGCGGCGATGGAGTGCCGGACTCCCTGATCTTTCTTGCGTCCGAAGAGAGAGAGCAGACCCTTGCGAGGTTTCTGTGATCCGTTCGGACCGCTGGAATGGTCTGTGTCGCTCATGTCCGGGACTTCCACGGGTTGGGTAGGCCCATCATCGCCAGAACACGGACTTCTTCCATCTCCATACGTCGTGCATCGCCAGCTTCATGATGATCATGGCCGCTGAGATGGAGCACACCGTGGGCGATCAGGTGCGCCAGATGATGGGAGACAGGCTTTCTGGCGGCCCGTGCTTCCCGGCAGACGACACCCAGAGCAAGAATGATTTCTCCACCGGGGTAGCCGGGTGGCGGCTCGAATGTCAGGACGTTCGTTGGCTTGTTGCGTCCGCGATGACGCGCATTGAGCGTCTTCACAATCCTGTCCGAAGACAGGACGATCGTTTCCGGAAGCACAAGAGCCACTCCGGAGAAGCGACGCTCCATCCAGATGAGGCTGGCGTTGCTGGCGCGTCGGACCAGTCGTTCGACGTGGGGGACGACGGCGCGCCACCCCGCATCCTCGACAATGATCTCGGGACCATTGCCGTCCGTGTCGCTATCATCCTCCCACGGGATGGGAGGAAAGGGGAAGAGCCCCGCCCCGAAAGGGGAGGGCTCGCCGTCCGCCACGCTCTGGTGAGCGTAGCTGTCAGTACTTGGCGGTTCCATTGTGCTCCCGGCGGAATCTGTTGTTGCGGGAGGTCTCCCGTTCCACCGTCTTCTTGTCATCATACGCATCAACAATGCGCGCGACCAGTCTGTGCCGCACAACGTCTCTCGCGTCAAAGCGATTGACGGCGATACCCTGCACGCCTTCCAGTGTATCGAGGGCGTCCTGCAATCCGGAAGTCGTGCCGGACGGCAGGTCAACCTGACTGAGATCGCCGGTCACGACCATGCGGGTGCCGTTGCCCATACGGGTCAGGAACATCTTCATCTGAGCGGGCGTGGTGTTCTGTGCTTCGTCGAGAATCACGTAGGCGTGCGCCAGTGTACGGCCACGCATGAAGGCGAGGGGCGCGACCTCGATGTCGCCGGTCGCCATGCGCCGGGTCACCTGATCGCCGGGCATCATGTCATGCAGCGCGTCGTAGAGCGGGCGCAGATAGGGGTCGATCTTTTCCTTCAGGTCGCCCGGCAGGAAGCCCAGCCGCTCGCCGGCTTCGACGGCAGGCCGTGAGAGGATGATCCGATCCACCTGACCGGATTGCAGCATGGCCACCGCCTGCGCCACTGCGAGGTAGGTCTTGCCGGTTCCGGCAGGACCGACGCCGAACACCATCTCGTTGCGCGCCAGCATCTCCATATAGGCGGCCTGACCCGGCGAGCGCGGCTCGATGGCGCCCCGGCGGGTTCGGATGGCCGGGAGATCATTGATCATCAGTCGTGGGCCGTTCGGTTTCGTCTCGACTTCGCTGGCGGCTTCCGGCGTCTGACCGGGCACCTGATCGCGCAGGGCTGCGTGAATGTCGGAGAGACGGATGGCGGCGTCGATCTCATCCGTATTGATCGGCGTGCCGCGTTCCAGCTTGCGGTAGAGGGTCGTCAGCGCGGAATGCGCCAGCGCCGTACGTCCCGGTTCACCAACAATCGCAATCCGGTTGCCCTTGCAGGCAATGCGCACTCCCAGAGCTTCCGCCATGTGACGCAGATGCCGGTCGTGGTCGCCGACCAGTTGCGCCAGAAGGGCGTTATCTCCGAACTGAAGGGTTGTCGTGCGCGACATGTCCCTTGCTGGAGAGGGGGAGGAGCCCTTGTGACGGGGCTGGGAGGTTCCGGGTGCGATGGGCTGGGTCAAGCGGGCATACACTCCTCGACAAGCGTTCCGACCAGCGAGTTGCTGCGTCGTTCTGTGATCAGGACAGGAACCGTCCTGCCGACCAGATCATCCGGTCCATCGACATGAACCGGCTGAAGCCATGGGGACCGGCCGACCATCTGGCCCGGCTTCCGGCCCCGACCTGTAAACAGGACCGGCGCGACAACATCCACAACGGCGTCGTTGAAGGAGTCCTGTTGTTCGCGCAGCAGCGCCTGCAATGCCTGAAGACGCTCATCCTTGACGGCTTCCGCTACCTGCAACGGCGCGCCAGCCGCCGGAGTTCCCGGCCGGATCGAATATTTGAACGAGTAGGCCAGAGCGAACCCGACATCGCGGATAAGCTGCATGGTCGCCTCGAAATCCTCGTCGGTTTCACCCGGATGTCCGACAATGAAATCGGAGGACAGGGCCAGATCCGGACGCACCTGCCGGAGACGCTCAACGAGACGACGATATTCGTCCGCCGTATGGCCCCGGTTCATCGCCTTGAGAATCTTGTCCGAACCGGCCTGCACGGGCAGATGCAGGAATGGCATCAGCGCTGGCAGGTCACGATGGGCCATGATCAGGTCATCGCCCATGTCGCGCGGGTGGGAGGTCATGTAGCGGATACGCTCCAGACCCGGAATCTCCGCCAGCGCATAGGCCAGCCGGGCGAGGCTCCATGCGCCGCCGTCCGGACCTTCACCATGATAGGCATTGACGTTCTGCCCGAGCAGGGTCAGTTCGCGCACGCCGCTGGCGACCATGCGCCGGGCTTCCGCGAGAACGGAGGCGACGGGACGGCTGGCTTCCGCGCCGCGCGTGTAAGGCACCACGCAGAACGAGCAGAACTTGTCACAGCCTTCCTGCACCGTGAGGAAGGCTGTGACATTGCCTGCGGTCTGTGGCGCTTCGCTGTCGGGCAGAAAGTCGAACTTCTGCTCGGCAGGAAAATCCGTGTCGATGACCGAACCACCGGCGCGGGCGGCGCGGGCGACCATCTCCGGCAGGCGGTGATAGGTCTGCGGGCCGAGCACGATGTCCACATAGGGCGCGCGTTTGAGGATCTGCTCGCCCTCGGCCTGTGCGACACAGCCCGCCACAGCCAGAACAGTCTGCCGACCTTCCGTGCTGCGCTCCTCCTTGATGTGCCGGAGCCTTCCCAGTTCGGAAAACACCTTTTCGGCGGCCCGGTCACGGATGTGGCAGGTGTTGAGAATGATCATGTCCGCCTGTGCGGGATCATCCACCGGCGCATAGCCGAGCGGACGCAGGACATCGGTCATGCGGGCGCTGTCATACACGTTCATCTGACAGCCCCACGTGATCATGTGCAGGCCACGGGTGTTGGGGCGGACGTCGGACGCGTTGGCGCTATGGGGTTTGATGGAGAAATCAGTCGTCACAGTTCAGGCTCGTTCCGGCACGCCGCCGGACCATTCCGCGCGACGGAGGGAGGAATCCTGAATGCGGGCGTCCGGGTCAAGGGCAGAAGCTCATGACGCCGGTTTGGCCGGCTGAAGAAGCAGAAGAAGTGCGAAAGGCAATCAAGCCATGAACCTCTCTTCACGCTGGGGACTGTCGCCAGAGCTGCTCCGGCCAACCTTCAGTCTCCATCAGGCGAAAGATACAAAGAGTTTGTCAAGAAAACCTTTTGTTTTCACGGCTCCGTGATGGTTGTGCAGGCCCATGGAGTTTCGCCTGCCATTCAGGCGCATCGGGTTCGTCATTCTGACGAAGACGGGCGGCGCCTTCTGTCACGGCACGCCATGCCGCCTGCGCCAGCGCCTTGCGACTCGGGAAGTCCTCGGGATCGAGGGGAGGGTGCAGCAGAACGGTGGCGCGCATGGATTTCCGTTTCACCAACTGCCAGACGTGAGGACCGAGATCCATGTCGCCATACCAGGAAAATACGGTCCGGCGAGCCTTTCCGATCCGAAACCCGTCGAGTCTGTCATAAACCACGGAAACTGGCTGGATCAGTGGCGTCATGCCCGGTCGAAAATCAGGCAGAATCTGCGAGGCGTCGGATTCCCGCAGGCGAGGCGGCTTCGCAATGGCGAAAAAGGCTGACATGAACGGGAGAACGCGCGATCCATCAGAGGAGGTGCCTTCCGGAAACAGCACCAGATTGTCGCCTCCGGCCAGCCGGGACGTCATCTCGTCGCGTTCACGACCCGTGGTGTTGCGTTGCCGGCTGACGAAAATGGTGCGCCCGATCCTGGAGATCAGCCCCATGACGGGCCAGTGTTCAATATCTCCCTTGGCGACAAAGACGGAGGGAAGAATTGTGCCGAGGACCAGTACGTCGATCCAGCTCGAATGGTTCGAAATATAGATGATCGGCCGTTCGCCGCGCTCACGGGATTTTGGTCCCGTAACCTTGCCCGCCTTGCGTCCGATGACATTGATCTTCAGGGACAGCAGGCGGCACAGGCCGCCCCAGATCACCCGTGTCCAGCGGACCTTGGAGTTGCCGGGCACTATCAGAAGCACAGCCTCGAACCCGACGGATAACGGCACCCATGTTGCGATGGCGAGCAGTCTGGCGACACCGCGGATGCGTCGGAACAGACTGCGCTGCGCCTGTTTCCGCTCTTTCGCGTCGATCCGGTCCAGCTCGGCGGCGTCGATCCGGAACGGCGGGCCGCGTCTTTTCAGATGGGGCAGGTCAGAGGAAAGTTTAGCGGCGGCGCGCATACGCCTCTCCGTAAGGGAGGGAAAGAAGGATCATTGAATGCATCCCTTTTCATACCCCCAAATTACGAATTTCGACAACGGATGAGCCGCAAACCCCAAAAACGACATGGATCCTCGTAAAAAAAGGCCGCATTCATCTCGTCTGCTGAGGAAATTCTTGTCATTAAGAGTCCGATGTCCGCCTTCGTCACCACCCCGACACCTCCGTACGCCCACGACAAGAAGACGTGCGGTCAGGGGAAGCATAGCGCCGTCAGACGCCGTCGGCTGTGTGACGGCAGGACGTGGCGCACTGTCATATCTGTTTTCGTTGTCCTTCTGAGCGCAGGCCAACCCTCTCTGGCTGCCAGTGACGAGGCGAAAAAGCACAAGGTGAAGACCCCGGAACCTGTAGGGCCGACAGTTTCCTACACGACGAAAATCAACCCGACCGGCACTGCCGATGTCGATTCTGTCCTGACATCTTCCTCTGACCTGCTGAATCTCCAGAAGACCCATGCGGTCGGCCCCTTCGCGCTCGCAGGACGGATCAGGAACGAATACGCCCGTCTGAATACGGCCCTCGAGAGCTTTGGTTTTTACGACGGCAGGATCACCATTACAGTGGACCGTCCGAAAGGCGCCACTGTTCCCCCGCAGATTTCCATGGACGGACAGGATGTCGGTCTGCCTCTGTGGTTGGCGTCCATGCCGTCAGGACAGGTCCTTTCCATCAGGATCAGTGCGAAGACAGGTCCGCTCTTTCATGTTGGTTCCATCAAGCTTGTCGAGCCGGAAAGCAGGAAACCGGTTTCTCTTTCCGAAAGCGAGCAGAAGGCCTTCGGGATGAAACCCGGTAAGCCTGCGGTCGCAACCGACGTGCTGGAAGCCGCCAGCCGGCTGAATGATACGCTCAGGGAAGAAGGCCATCCGCTTGCCAGGGTTGATGTGCCGACCGCCTGGCTTCAGCCCGGTTCAAGAACGCTTGATCTGATGTATCCCGTCACCATCGGGCCAAAAGCGGATATCGGAAAGATCACGCTGAACGGGCTCGATTACACCAACCCCCGATTTGTCCATAAACGTCTGACGATTGCGTCTGGGCAGCTCTACCAGCCTTCCAGAATTGAAGACGCCCGGCAGGATCTGGCGTCACTCGGAATCTTCTCGACGGTGGGCGTGAAGGATGCGCCGAAGCTGGCGCCCGACGGAAGCATGCCGCTGGCGTTCAGTTTCAAGGAAGCCAAGCGTCATACAGTGGGAGCCGAAGCCGGCTATTCCACTGATCTCGGTGGCCGCGTCGGCGCGTCCTGGACGCATCACAATCTTTTCGGGAACGCCGAACGCCTGAAACTCACGGCGCTGGTCACGGGTGTCGGGGGAACGGCCCAGCAGGGGCTTGGCTATGATGTTTATGCCGATCTCTTCAAGCCTGATTTCCCCGGCCGCCGTCAGAACGCCAGTTTCAGAATCGAAGGGATTCGTCAGCTTTTCTATTCCTACCGCCAGACCGCCATCATTCTGAGGGGAGGTATCGTCCGGCAGCTCAGCAAACGCTGGAACGTGTCCTACGGGATTGCGGCAGAGCAGGAAAAGATCGAGCAGTTCGGCGTGAGCCGCGCCTATTCCCTCATCTTCGCGCCGCTCAGCGCCAACTATGACACCACGGATCTTCCTTCTCCGCTCGACCCGGCGACTCATGGTGTCCGCCTGTCCCTGAGCGTCACACCGTCAGCCTCCTTCAATCACGGAACGCGCTTCTTTGCCCTGCTGCAGGCCAATGCCTCGACCTATTTCGATCTTGCAAGGCTGGGCCTGACACAACCAGGACGCAGCGTCTTCGCATTCCGGGGAATCGTGGGCAGCGTGCAGGGGGCTTCCACCTACGACATCCCTCCCGATCAGCGCCTGTATGGCGGCGGCACGGCGACCATCCGTGGCTTCCGTTATCAGGGGGTCGGTCCGCAGTTCGCCAACTCCAAATATGCGATCGGTGGCACGTCTCTGGATGCAGGTACGGTCGAGTTCCGCCAGCGGTTTTTCAAAAGCTGGGGAGCCGCCGCTTTCATGGATGCCGGACAGGTGGGGTCGGGGAGCGCGCCGTTTACCGGCACGGTGCGGGTCGGCGCTGGCGGAGGCGCGCGGTATTTCACGCCCATCGGTCCGGTGCGGATTGACGTGGCTGTGCCCCTCAACCGTCAGCAGCGTGGCGACCGGTGGGAACTCTATATCGGTCTGGGAGAAACCTTCTGATGTCCGCGAAGACACCTGATACTCCCCCCGAAAACCCCTCGATGCCTTCAGGGCGCCGCCGCTCCCTTGGACGGCGTATCGCCAGAGGCGGCGGGATCGCAGCCGCCTCCGTTGCGGGTCTCGCCGTGCTGGTCGTGGGCGTTGTCCTTGTTGGCGCGAATATTGATCCCGGACGGCGTTTCATCGAGCGGGAAGCAACGTCGCTGACCGGCAACACGGTTGTGGTGACAGGGCTGCACGGACGGTTTCCTGACGCGCTGAAAATCACGCGTATCGAACTGCGTGATACCAAAGGCATATGGCTCACCATCGATAATCTGCGCCTCGACTGGTCGCCGCTCCGCATGGTCGGCCGCACCTTGCATGTCGACACGCTCAGCTTCGACCGGCTGGCTCTGCCACGTCTGCCGGTTAGCGACAGCTCCACAGCCACGGCAGCCTCCAGCGGCCCGACCAGAACCGGGCTCGGGATCGACATCCGAACGGTTGATGCAAAGCGGATCGAAATTGGTGCGCCCATCGCAGGAGTGGCGGCGGCATTCTCCCTGCAAGGTCACGCAGCCGCTCCGGAACTTGATGCGCTGATCAACGGACTTTCCTTCAAGGATCTTCCTGAGGCCGATATTCTGGTCGATCTGAAGCGTCTCGACGCAGAAGGGGCGGTGAAAGTTGCGGCAAAGACCGAACCGCACTCACTGGCGCTCGACCTGACAGCTCATGACGGCAAGGACGGCATCGTCGCGGGGCTGAGCAGGATGCCGGAGATCACGCCGGTCTCCCTGACCCTGCATCTCGCTGGTCCCACGGAGGCTGCCGCTCTCGATTTCGGCGCGCAGGCAGGCAGCATCACCAGCACGGTGAAGGGCAAGCTCAACCTCATCGCCAGTAAGGCTGATGTCGCGGCAGTTCTCAATGCACCCACCATGTCGCTCAGCGACAATATCGGCTGGCAGTCCATTGCTCTCGCGGCCAAGCTGAGCGGCCCCTATACCGCACCCTCCGGAGCCGGAACGCTGACAGTAAAGCAGCTTGCGGCAGGCGGGGCGCAGGTCGGGTCTCTTGATGCCAGTTTTGACGGAATAGGGCAGGGCGAGTTTCTCGATCAGCTGCATCTGCACGCGGTCGCGTCCGGAGTGCGGATTCCCGGCGGCTCGCCAACCTTGCTGGCCAGCGCGCCCTTGCAACTGGACGCCACATACGCGCCCAGCACACCGGCCGCACAGGTGGCGCTGGCGCTGACGCACCCACTGCTTCAGCTCAACGCGCAGTCCGACACGAAGCCCGCCATCAAGGGGAATGCGACCCTCAACCTGCCTGATCTCGCTCCCCTCGCGGCGGCGGGCGGGCAGAAGCTGGAAGGACACGCCGACCTTGCCGCGAGCTTCGCATTGCCGGAAGCCTCCGGTGACACGACGACGGTGGCTCTGACCGGCAATATCGCCGCGCTTAAAGGGCTGGAACAGGCGGTCGGACTGATCGGTCCGACTGGCAGGCTGGCGGCTCATGCGATCCTCACCAAGAAGGATGACGGGCAGGCCATTCATCTCGATACGTTCACTCTCGATGGACGCACGCTGCATCTCACAGCCAACGCCACGGCGCATACAAAAAATAGCAAGACCACGCTGGATGCCGCACAGACCAGTCTGTCGCTGACAGATCTGTCAGCGGCGGCGAAGATGCTGCGTGGCGCAGCGGAACTTGATCTCGACGCCTCCGGACCAACGGATGATCTTTCGGCGAAAGCGCATCTCGCCAGTGACTTCGGCACGGCTACAATGCCGCGCGGTCCGATTACACTCGACCTTGTCGCCGACCATCTGCCAACCGCCCCGACAGCGCATCTGACCGCAGGAGGCACGCTCGATAAAGCGCCTCTGAACGTCGATCTTGCGGCAGCGCAGGACAAGGATGGCGACCGGACCCTGAAAATCACCAGACTGGACTGGAACAGCGTGCATGGGGACGGCGCGCTGGAACTGCCTGCCAAACGCAAGATTCCGCTCGGCACATTCGATCTGAAAGTGGCCAGACTGGCGGATCTGAAAAACCTGATTGGCCAGCCTGTCAGCGGCACACTCGCGGCCTCGCTGAAAAGCACGGCGGCCACGGACAGCAGCCCGCTGAAAGCCGCGATCAACGTAACCGGCGATGTGGCGATGATGCCCTATCGCATCGGTGCCCTGAAACTGACCGGCTTCGTCAATGATCCCGAAGGATCGCCCAGCGCGGACCTGTCCCTGCAACTCGACAGGGTTGCCGCGCCCTCCATTGCAGGCGGTCTGCGAGCGACGGTGAAAGGGCCACAGAACGCAATTGCCGTTGATGCAAACGGTCGGTTTTCCGAACTGTATGGCGCTCCGGCGGCGCTCGAACTCGCTGCTGTAGCCGATATTCCGGATCAGAGCGTACGTGTCAGCCGTCTGACGGCCAACGCCAGGGGCGAATCCCTGAAGCTTGAAGCGCCCGTCAAGGTTTCCTACGGCAAGACGCTGGGTGTTGACCGGCTTCGCGCCACGGTCGCGCCGCCGGGCGTAGCTCCGGCCAGCATCGACATTGCCGGCACAGCCAAACCCGCGCTGAATCTGACAGGTACGATCAGGAACGTCACTCCTGCGCTGGCCAAGCCATTCGCACCTGACCTGCGCGCAACCGGCACCCTGTCCGCTGACGCCAGGGTGACGGGCACGCTCGCCGCGCCCCGTGGCACCGTGCGTCTCGACGGTCACGGCCTGCGGATGATGTCGGGCGACGCTGCCTCGCTGCCTCCCGCTGAAATCGCGGCAACGGCCGATCTGGCAGGCGCGACCGCCCGTCTGAATGCTCACGCCGGCGCGGGTCCGAAGGTCAGTCTTTCGGCGGACGGCACCGTGCCGACTTCCAGAACCGGACCGATCAATCTGCATACACGTGGGAATCTGGACCTGTCCCTCGCCAACGCCATGCTGGGAGCAAGCGGACGACAGGCGCTGGGGCAGGTCAATTTCGACATGACCGTGGGCGGCACGGCTGCGCGTCCGGCCGCCCGAGGTTCCCTGACGCTGCATAAGGGCGATATTCAGGACTTCTCGCAGGGACTGCATCTTTCGGATATCGAGGCGACTGTACTGGCGGAGAACGAACGGCTGGTCATCCAGTCCTTCACCGCTCGGGCCGGAAAAGGCACGATGGCTTTGAACGGCACGGTGGGCGTGTTCACACCGGGCATGCCGGTCGATCTGCATCTGACCGCGAGCAAGGCCCAGCCCGTCGCCAGTGATCTGCTGACGGCTCTTATGGACGCTGACATTACGGTCAGAGGGCAGGCTGATACACGCATCGACGTGGTGGGCGGGATCAGACTGCCTCATGTGGAAATCAATATTCCCAATTCCATGCCAAGTTCGGTCGCCACGCTGAATGTGATCCGTCCCGGCGACAAACCTGCCGAAACCGGGAAGAAAGCCACCGAACGGGTCATCGGGCTGGACCTGAAACTGATCTCGCCGGGTGAGTTTTTCGTGCGTGGCCATGGTCTGGACGCTGAGATGGCCGGTCTTCTCAGCGTCAAGGGAACGGCCAGCCAGCCGGTCGTGGAAGGCGGCTTCAACATGAAGCGCGGCCTGTTCAGTCTTGGCGGTATCACGCTGAACTTTACAAAAGGCCGTGTCGGGTTTGATGGTACCGGCGTCTCCCACAAGCTCGATCCGACACTGGAATTTGTCGCCGAACGCAATGTCAGTGGCCAGACAGCCATGCTGAAAGTCGGCGGTTACGCCAGTGATCCGAAGATCACTTTTGAATCCATTCCTTCCCTGCCGCAGGATCAGGTTCTGGCGATGCTGCTGTTCGGCACGGACTCGCATTCCCTGTCCACCACGCAGATGGCCGAACTCGGCGCGGCTCTGGCGACCATCGCAGGAGGCTCGAGCTTTGACCCGCTTGGAACCGTCCGCAAAACCCTCGGTCTGGATCGTCTGGCCCTCGGCGGTGGCTCAGGCGTGGGTAATGGCGGGGCAAGTGTCGAGGCTGGCAAGTACGTGATGAAGGGCGTCTATGTTGGCGCGAAACAGGCGACTTCCGGCAGCGGCACGCAGGCGCAGGTGCAGGTCGATCTGACCAGACACCTGAAACTCAATACGACGGTCGGCACAGGCGGAAACGTGACAGGGTTCACCACGCCGGAAAACGATCCGGGGAGCAGTGTGGGGCTGTTATGGCAGTATCGGTATTGAGGGATGGCGCTTTGGGGGGAGTGGAATGTCCGGTTGGGGTGTAGAGCTCAAAATGCCTGACATCCATCAGGATCGAGCCATCCGTAGTCCATCACGAAAATTCATACCGAGAAGCGCAAGGTTGATTGACCCTGCCAGTAGTTCAATGAACTGAACCTCATAAAATAATCGGTCGAATTTTAATTCAGACGCACGGAGCGCAAGGAAAAACGCACAGGGGACCAGGATACAGATACCGTTGAGCCCAGTGACCCTCATGCGTTTGAATTTCGTAAGCGCCAGACCGCGCGGCGCTGTGCCTGTTGCCCGGTATCCAGACAGGCCTGTGAGAGCAAGGCAGGGAATGAGAACCAGCAATCCCCACAGAATGGCGTGCCTGATGACGGCCATGGTCTGAGGATTTCCATATAGTTCTGCAATGATGGAAGCTGTCATGAAACTGGCTATGCACAGAATGGCCATCGCTCCTGTCAGAGGGTGGATGCGACGGAGAAGGTTCTGCATGTTACCGTCCTTGCGTCAATGAACCCGGAAGATTTATATAGCTAGCCATGAATATAAATAGCAAGCCATATAAATGGCAGTCCCGAGAACAGTCGCTTGGCTATATGGTCAACTGGGCGGCGAGGCTATTTGCGCGTGAGATGGACGAAGCCTTACGGCCATTTGGCCTCATGTCGGGACAACTGCCCGTCATTTTTGCCCTCGCCGATGGAAAGCCGCAGTCCCAGCGTGAACTGGTGCGTCTCGCTGCGGTAGAGCAGTCCACCATGGCAAAGACTCTCGCACGTATGGAACGAGATGGACTGATTCAACGCGCTCCAGATCCGAATGACCGGCGAAGTGCCTTGATATCATTGTCCTCTTCGGCGGCCGACAGATTGCCGGATATCGCTGCCGCCGTTGCAGCAATCAATGCCAGAAGTCACATGCATCTATCGGCTGAAAATAGTGAATTACTGCTGAACTTGTTACGTGGAGTTATCAACGGCCTGACGAACAACGAATGACAAGTTCGGGGGAAAGCAGAATGTCGGCTTTATGTTTGAATGCAATAAAAAGCGGCCATTGAAATTGAAAAGGGATGTATTGCTGTCGTTCGGCATACTGTTTGCTATGATGGCACGATGAATCGTAAGAAGCTCATAAAGGTTGCATTAACCAAGCCAGTGCCCCTTTCCAGACGGCAGGAGTGGAAAAAGATACTTCCTCTGCTTGGTATCATCTTGTTTCTGTTTTCTGGGGCTGTTGGCCTGAGAATATTTCTGACGTCGCAGCAGCATGCACAGATTGGCGGGCCTTACACTCTGGTGAATGGCCACGGGCAGATCGTCACTCAGGCAGCTTTTGAGGGGCGTTATACGCTTCTGTATTTTGGCTATACACATTGTGTGGACGTCTGTCCGTTGACACTTGCGACTGTGTCAGCCGCTCTTGATGAGCTTGGTAAGCGGGGACAGAACATTATTCCCGTGTTCATTTCAGTTGATCCCGAACGTGATACCCCTGAAATTTTACAGGAGTACGTTGAGCGTTTCTCCCCTCGCATTGTCGGCCTGACCGGATCTGAAAGACAGCTTGAGCCGGTTATGAAGGCATTTCATGTCTCAGCACGACGTCATGCTCCCAATGGCTCAGGCTATCTCGTTGATCATAGTTCACTTCTTTATCTCATGGATGGACAAAACCATCTGGTTGGCATGATCCCCGTTGATGCCAGTGCTCATCAGATTGCAAGCGAACTCAGACGGCTTTTACCATCCTCCTGATGTCAGGTCGGACCTAATCTCGCAAACATCCGGTTTGCAAGAACCAGAATAAGTAATGCAGCCCCCAGTTCCGGTAGAAGCAGCCCCAGAATCACAAGGGTCGCAATACCGACAATTCCATATTTCTGAGAAGGCATGGCGGGCGGAGCACCCAGGGATCCCACAGGTTTGCGCTTGAACCATAACACTGTTGCTGCACTGCTCATCATCAGTAATCCCGTTGCCACCACAAGATTGATAGCTTGGTTCACCCCTCCAAAAAGCAGGCCCTCATGCGCCGCAACGCCGTATCCAATGATCCGGTCCATAAGGCCTTTCTGGGCAAATGTTGTCTGCCCCGTCACATGGCCGTCAGGTTTTACCGTCACACTTTCCCGTAAAGGTCGGTTTTGTGTGTCGGAACGCACAGTCCACATAGAGCCAGACCGCGTAATGATCACCGGAGCAGGCAGGGAAAGAGTGCTCGCAGTCTGTACAACAGTATCCAGACTACTCAGCAAATCTCCTTCAGGAAACGAGGGGGAGGGGGCTGGCATGTCCATGCCGGGCATATCCATACTGTCTTTTACGGGAAGTTTCTGTGATTGTCCGACCGGGCGCCCGGCAATGACCGTGGCGGCTGGAACAGCGCCAATTTCCCAGTCCTTGACAGAGGTCTGGCGACCAACCGTGTTTTCGACTGATTGCAGGGCATGGCCCCAGACGAAAGACCATGGAAGACCAGATACCAGGAATAACACCAGAAAGACTGATATCCACACGCCAGTGACAGCGTGGAGGTCTCGCAACCGGGTTCGCCCCTTTGTTCCAAGGCGTGGATAGACAACGCCTGCCAGTCCGCGCTGATGGCGTGGCCACCAGAGCAGCAGGCCTGTCACGATGAGCACAATGGTCCATGATGCAACCATTTCCATAATGACAGAACCCACATTGCCCAATAGCAACTGGCCGTGCAGCCGAAAAACCAGCCGCTCAAATCTTCTTTCTTCCAGAACAGTTTTCAGAACGGTATGGGTGTTCCTGTCCACATAGACCCGTACTGCTTCTCCGTCCGGCCTGTTGACAAGAACACGCGCAGCACTCTGCGAAGTCCGGGGAAGTTCATAAGCCAGAAAAGTCCCCTGCGGTACTGCAGATAAGGCTGTCTGAACGTCCCGCTCGGGAGAGGGCGACAGGGCTATGGGCAGATGGTCATATCGCCAGTCAATCCAGTCATCTATCTGGGGTTTGAAAAGATAAACCGCCCCGGTCAGAGAGAGAAAAGCCACAAAAGGCAGGCAGAACAGCCCTGCGAAGAAATGCCAGCGCCAGAGCGTACGACGGTCTGGCCAGAGAGTGGCGCTGTGTATGGTCATGGCACTATCCCTCAAAACCTGATGCGCACACCGCCGAAATACGCACGCGGCGAACCTGCGTAGATGGAACCTGTGCTGTTCATGAGTGTCGTGGCGCCGGCCTGCTGACCATTGGCCTGCAGGCTATCGCTGATGTTTGCGGCGCCTGCGATATAGGTCTGGTTGGCAACGTTCTGCACCTCGAAATACCAGTGCAAACGATGCGCCCAGCCGAACTGGGCGGGAGAATCATAATGCATTTCAAGATTAAGCAGCGCATAACCCGGCGCTTTCAGGCGATTGGCGTTATCCAGCCAATAGGAATCCCGCCACGTGACTTCCGCATATCCGCCTAGTCCTTCCAGTGGACCGTCAGGCTGGTCGTAGAGAAAACGGGCATTGAGGAAATTGGGAATGACCCCGGGGATATAATGCCCTTTGCGACTGAAGCTGCGTGAGAGCGTGCTATTGGAAAGAACCTCGGTATAATTGGTATAAACCTGATTATCGTAGGTGTAACTCAGTTTAACTCGACCGCCGGGAAGCATTTTCGGCATAGGTTTCCACTCCACACCCAGAACAACACCACGATGTTCGGACGCAGGTGCGTTGAAAGTGTAGGAACCAACGGTGTTGACCCCGGCAGACTGGCTGACCAACTCGTTTTTATAAAACTCGTAAAAACCTGTTGCCTGAATGCTGATCGTCGAGGAAGGATGCCAGTCACCGCCCAGATCAATGCCGACGCTTGTCTGGCTTTTCAGCTGTGTATTGTTCCCGTATTCCCCCTGTGGCGTAATGAAAAGATTGGAAGAGGATGGGGTGCCATAGGCTGTGCCAACACGGGTATGCAGTGTCCAGTCTTTTGACGGCGTATAAATCAACGCGCCTTCTGGCGCGAGATTGAAATAGAAACGATTGGCTGTGATGGCCCGCTGGGTGCTGGTCGTCGCGGAATAGCCATAGAGTGTTTCGGTTGCGCCGATATCGGAATATGTGCCGCCAAGCCCTGCGACGATGTGCCAGTCGGGTGCAAAGTGCCAGTCTTCCTGAAAGCGCGCGCCAAGATTCCACTGGTGCCCATAACTCTCCGAACTCATGGCCCCTCGTGTTGCACCGCCGAGAGGCATGATGTTGTAGGTCTGCGAACCAAAATCGAGATAGTCAAAACTGACGCCAGCAAACGTTTCCAATGCTCTGCCGGCAAGTTCGGCATGGCTGGTGATGTCGCTGCTGACATTATAGGAATTATAAGGACCGACATACGCCATAGGCGACGTCGGCTGGTCGATATGGCGCTGATCGTATGTAAACTGGTTTCTCCAGGTTGTGCGGCTGTTGAAATCATGTTCCCAGCGCAGTCCAACCACGGTACGCCGGTCGAAACGCCCCAGACCTGCTGCTTCAGGGCTCATGGCAACTTTTGCACCATAGCGGCCATTGACCAACAGATTGACAGATGCGCATCCAGCAGCCGCGCTGGATGCATTGATGCACCCTTGCTGGTAAGGATTGGCCCGATACTGGTTGAGTGACAGTCTTGCTGGCAGAAACGCATCCGTGACGTTGTTGACAAATTTCAGGATAAGACGATCGGCGGACGTCAGATTGACACGAAGCCGCACATTTTCTGTCGAGGTATTATAACGGCTGTTCGCAATGAAGCCGTTCCCACGCACATCACTGCCGAAGATCATCAGATCGTAGTGTCTGTTGCCTAAACCTAGCGCTGCATAATTGTTGAACATTCCGAAGCTGCCGAAATCAGAGCCCAGTTCCAGCCCGTGGATATCCGCTCCCTTCCGGGTGCGGAAATTGATGGCGCCATTAATGGCGTAATTGCCATAGAGGGTTGAGGCTGGCCCCTCGAAAATATCGACCCCCTGATAGGCGTGAGGGTCAATCAGGTCGGCCCGGGCTGTCCCATCGGGTTGGGTCATGGGGAATCCGTCTTCCAGAACCTGAATATTTTTAAGTCCCCATGATTGACGATCTCCTGAGCCACGAATGGAAATGTTCGTATCGCGAGGGCCATTCCCCTGAGTAAAGCTGACGCCAGGAATGGTCACCACCATATCGGCAACGCTCTGGCCAACCTGGTTCGCGAAACTACTTCTGTCGGAACTATAAGTCGTTTGGCCTGCGGGACGTGTGAGGGCAGAAGATCGGCTTAATCCCGTTACAAGAATCTGTTCGGTTTTGACAGGAGTTTTTTTGGTTCTGGACGCAGGAAGAACACGTTTGCTCAAAGGTGGGCGAAGCTTCTCCGCACCGACGGCAGCGTATGTGGTGGTCGCCGAGAAAATGGCGGCACCCATCATTATCCCGTAAAACGGGAGTGAAAAATAAGCAGTACGAAACATGTCAGGGTACCTGAAGAGATAACGCAAAACGCTCACCGGCGTGGCAGGTGAGCGGCTCTTTTCAATTCAGGTCAGGCAGGAGGTCCCTGTGGGCAGAGAGAAGTCCGTTTCGGTGTTGGCGGCCCCCGGATGGATGTGAACATCCATGCTTGGCGAATGCTGGCAACACACAATCCCATAAAAAAATAGAAAACGATGCTTACAATAAGCAGGTCCAATGCCTCGGACAGAAGGAAGCTGTCATCATCAGGAGCGGTTGAGTGATGATGCTGTCCGTCCGGATCAGGCGATGTGCTCTGATCGTCGCAAAGAATGCTCAGCTTTGTAAGAGTTTTGAGGGGATCGTCGATCAGTGCAGCAGGAGAAGCAATTCCGCCAAATGTCAGGCGTGCAATCAGTGCAAGCAATACGAGAGGCCAGAAGGCCAGCAGGTAAGTTGAACTGTGAGCACGTGGAGTCATGCGTCACCGTTACATCAAGTTCTTTCTGTTCACCAGTCCATATCGATTGCGGCAATCCTACCTTTCGATGACGACATCCCTGATCTTTGGGCGGTATTGCATGTCAGTTTTCGGAAAACGTAAATTGGCCACTGAACGACCGAGAAGAAGGCAATAGTTGCCTGTCTGCTCCATTCTCGAAGCGGATATGCGGGTGTCGGCCGTTTATGAAAAACGGCTTCTTGCTGCAACACATTATCACAGCCCGCCAGTCGGTCTGCCTCCGGGGGAGGCGGCCATACCGGCCATCCTTCCTCTGTGATCTTTTTCAGGATCTTTCAGACATGATTGAGTCTGTTTTCTCGAAACACGCGCCCATCGGGCGTCGTCGTTTCGTCACCGGCGCGGCTGCTCTGGGCTGTGGCGCGACTGTTTCTCCTGCGATGGCGCACAGGACGGTCACTGAGAGCCCGCTTTCGGCCGAACTGCCGGACGTGTCTTCGTCCTTTCTTCAGAACGTGACGACATACAGCTTTACGAAGGAAGCAACCGATTTTGATTCTGATGACAGATTTCCAGCGGATTTATCATCGCATCAAATCGTCAGCAAAACGCCGCAAAAGCGTCCTCAACTGATCAAGGTCTGCGTCGGTCCAATCGACGAGAATGCGGTTCGCCAGCCTCTCACGGGCCGCGTTGAGCAGGTCGACCATTTCCAGTCCTTTTCCAGTCACTGTCGCTTCGCGAACACGCTTATCCCTTATGGACGGTTTGCGCTCAATAAGATCCAGTTCCTCCAGCTTGCTCATTTGTCGGCTGATCGTCGTATGATCACGCCCCGTACGGTCCGCGAGTTCAACAACCCCGATAGGACCGTAACGCCATACCCGCGCCAGAAGCGGAAACAGGGCCCGATCCAGAGGAATGCCGGCCTCCTCGATCAGGCGATCGTCACGGCGTGGACGGTTGATTTCATCGACCAGATCGATGATCGCGGCATGCAGTCCACGCAGGATTTTAGGATCATGTGTATTATTCACGTTTCTTGTTGCCTTCGACGCCAATCTCATATACGTGAATATTACACATTGATTCGCGGAGCTGCCAGTGTCTTTCGATACAGACGTCCTGATCTCGGGTGCGGGGGCCGCTGGTCTGACCCTTGCGATCGATCTCGCCCGACGCGGGGTTTCGTTCCGACTGATCGAGCAGAACGCACAGCCGTTCAGCGGATCGCGCGGCAAGGGCATCCAGCCCCGGACGATGGAGATCTTCGAGGATCTCGGCTTCGTCGACCGTATGGCGGCGGCAGGCGGACCCTATCCGCCGCTGTGTCAGTATCGTCCTGATGGAACTCACAAAGTGTCGCTTCTGACGGAAGCAGACGTCTTACCGACCGCAGCCGAGCCCTATGCCGCGCCGCTGATGCTGCCGCAGTTCGCAACCGAAGCCGTCATGCGGGAGCGGCTTGCCGAACTGGGCCATCATCCACATTTTGGAACACGGCTGACGGGATTTGAACAGGATGCCCATGGCGTTACGGCGAGGATCGAACAGGAAAGCGGCGAGCAGGTTGTCCGTGCCCGGTTCCTTGTCGGAACCGACGGCGGTCGCAGCTTCGTCCGCCATGCTCTGGCTATCGATTTTCCGGGAGAAGCGCTGGGTGTGCGTGCGATCGTTGCCGATGTGCGGCTGGAAGGTCTTGATCGGTCCGCCTGGCATCGTTTCCAGTTCGATTCACCGGCGACACAGGTGATGATCTGTCCGCTGGCGGGCACTGACCTGTTCCAGATTCAGGCCCCCGTGGCTCTGGAGGGAGAGATCGATCTGTCTCCTGCCGGACTGACCGCTCTTATCGGCGAGCGAACTGGCCGAGCGGACATCATCGTCCGCTCGGTGTCCTGGTCCTCGGTCTATGCGATGAGCGCGCGTCTGGCCGATCGCTATCGGATCGGGCGCGTCTTCATCGCGGGAGACGCCGCGCATGTTCACCCGCCAACCGGCGGTCAGGGCCTCAACACCAGCGTTCAGGACGCGTATAATCTCGGCTGGAAGCTGGCTTCCGTGCTCGCGGGAGCACCGGAGGCGCTGCTCGACAGCTATGAGGCGGAACGCCGACCGATTGCATCGAACATGCTTGGTCTCTCGACGCGCCTCCTCGGGGAAGCAAAGCAGGGCACCATGCGACGCGATCGCGAAGCGCGTCAGCTCGACCTTGGATATCGCGGTTCATCGTTGAACGTACCCGGTTCCGTGGGCGGAAAAGTGCAGGCGGGCGATCGCGCGCCTGACGCGCCCTGTCGCGGACAGGCCGGGCAACGGACACGGCTCTTCACGGTTTTTCAAGGGCCACATTGGACCTTGCTCGGTTATCAGCCGCACGACCGGCCGTCGGCCATCGCGGGTGTTCGTATCGTCACCATCGGTAACGGATATGAACTCGTCGACGAAGATGGTCATATCGCCGAAACTTACGGGATCGAACCTGGTCAGTGGATACTCGTCCGACCGGACGGCTACATCGCCGGAATTTTCCCCTCTGACGGACTGGAGGCGCAGCTTTCGCGCTACCTCCCGCATGTGCTGCCGTCCACCCGGACGACACGCCCGGAGGGTCATGAGGGAGGGAAGCGGTGAACGCTCCGGGATTGGCGGCAACCAACATTGGCACGCTGAGCACTCATGTCAACTTTCCGGAAGCACAAATCTTGCCGACGAAGTCCGACTTGTAGGCGGAAGCAGACGCATCCGCCCCATCTAACTCGTTCTCCTCAAACGCTCTCCGACACCCAGTTCTTCCGTTTCGTCGCCTTGCCGATCCCCGGATTCATGCAGTTGCACGGATCAAGCGAACGGTAGTGATCCAGCATCTCCTGCGGAGCCTGATAGAGATGCCCGACATTGTGCTCGGCAGGGTATTTCGCACCTCGGGCGTCAAGGCCGGGCAGCATGGAATGTTCAACTTCCATGGCGTCATAACCCTTTTTCACGACGTAATCCTGATGCATCACATGGCACAGGAAATGGCCGTAATAGAGTTTGACGATCAGCTTGTCTTCAATCTCTTGTGGGAGTGTCTCGAACCATTCCCGGTCATTACGCCGCAGGGCGATGTCGAGCGCAACGATATCTTCCGCTTCCTGATGATGCACGGCACGATAACGGATGGCGGCGCCCGCTGCGGCAAAGCGATGCAGGAAGGCGCGCTTGCCTTCATCGGCGGTGCATTCGAAAAACTCGCCGGACGCTTTACCGAAGAAGTCCGTTAGATAAGCCTGCACCGGACCCGTGAGGTCGGCAGATATTTTCAGCATCAGATGATGTTCGAACCGGTCACGATAATTCAGCATCCGCTGCGGAAGCTGCTGGGGTAGAAGGTAACTCAGGGCCTGCATCGCCCGATCGCTGAAATGCTCTGGTAGGAAGCCGAGTTTTTTGGCGTAGATATCAAAACGCGACTTCATGGCGAACATTTTCGGCAGGACTTTTGTGCCGAAATAACGAATGACCGCAAACGTATCCTTGCCGTATTTCTCAGCAATGTTGAAAGCGTCGCGGTGGATGTATTCACCGGCAATCGGTAAAGTATCAAAGCCTGTCAGCAGATGACGGCGCAGGTCTTCCAGTTCATCGGTGCTGTTGGTGCCGATATAGAAAACACCGGTGTTCTTCTCGGCCGGAAACGTATCGAGGCGCACGGCAAAGGTGACCAGCTTACCCGCGCAACCGGCTGCCTCGTGCCAGCGCGCCGGGTCGGCATTGAAGCGGGCAGGGGAGTCGGCGTCGATCTCGCGGACGTGGCTGATATACTGGCCGTCATGGCCACGTCCGGCATTCCAGTCGATATCGGCTTCCGAGAAACTGCCGTCTTCCAGCTTGCGGAGCATGGCTTCCGGATCATTGCCAAGCCGGATGCCCAGATGGTTGACGAGGTGAAGTTGTCCATCCTCACCGACCTGACCGAAAATCGCCATTTCGGTGTAGGCCGGTCCGCGCTGAACCAGTGCGCCGCCAGAGTTGTTGCTGACACCACCCAGAACCGATGCGCCGATACAGGAAGAACCAATCACCGAGTGAGGTTCACGCCCGATGGCGGCCAGCTTGCTTTCCAGTTCGTAAAGCGTGGCACCCGGCAGGCAGACCACCTGCCTGCCTTCACCGATCAGATGCGAGCGATCCAGCCGCAGGGTGCTGATAAGCACGATGTCGCGGTCATAATCATTGCCGTCTGGGGTGGAGCCGCCGGTCAGACCGGTATTGGCCGCCTGCATGATGATGATCTTGCCGTCGTCAGTGCAGGCTTTCGCCACGCGCCAGAGTTCCACAAGAGAACCGGGCTGCACGGCCGCGAGCACCCTGCCGGCCCCAAAGCGAAAGCCATGCGTAAACCGGTACGTGGCGGCGTCGCCTGTCATGACATGCGCGTGGCCGACAATGGTTTTCAGGGCTGAAACAAGTTCGGGGCTGTTCTGGGAAGAGGACATCATGAAAGGACCCTGGAAGTCGTTATTTTCTTATAGGCGCGCACAATAGAGCGCGACGCGGAAGAAAGGCAGTGCTGTGGAAGGAACGATGTATATTTTTTCGATATGGCAGATGTGAAAAAGACAAGTTTTTTGTCTGGGGGCACGACGCCGTATCTGCCGTCATACATCATGCTTCTGTCGTAGCATGGCAGTTCGGAAAACGGGAAACACAGGCTTCATTCAAGAAGAATCCCGAACGCGCTTCGTTAGAACATTCTCCGGTATTTTTAACATTGCGTGCAAATCTATGTGAAAGGTTCAACGCCTTTCAAACGGTGCGACTTAACTCGTTGCGACCGTGCAGGCGCCCTTGCGTCCAGGTTCATGCTCGGCTGTTGTGGGAGATGAAGGATCGATCAGGTAGAAATCCGTAAAGTTTTCTGCTCCCATCGCCTGAAATACATGACCGTTAGGGTCATGGAGTGTACCCTGACTGGTGACGAGATGGGTCTCGGTCTTTCCTTCGGCATTCCGCACCACGATCTCGCCGCACAGCGCATAGGTGTAGGAAGGCTTGTCCGGAACAGTGATGACGGCCCGACGTTGAGGCGTTTTTTCGTCCAGCACCATCGTGGCGACCAGATCGCCATCAATATAGAGCCGTGAAGTCTCCGAAACTTCCTGCGTCGCCTTGCCGTCTTCCACGACAAACTGCGCGGCCCATGCCGAACCGTTCGTCAGAGTGGCTATCATTGCCAGCAGACAGGCTGCTTTGAGGATGCTGTATCCGTAAGGGCGAGAAATGCCCGAAAGAGTGCGTGCAGCCATAAGAAACTGTCTCTCTCCGGTGGTGATATGCTCGCCATCAACCGGCGATGTGTGCGAAAACCGATGCCATGAAACAGCTTTATAATACGTTATGACACCCGGCGACGATAGTCGGGCAGCCGCTCTGATCAGTCGGGCCTCAGTGTATCTCGATGAACGCGGGATCGAGCAGGGCCGCAGGGAAGCCCGGCTGCTGTTTGAGTTGGCCTATGGCAAGGAAGTCAGCTGGCAACTCGCACATGGCGATGAAATCATGGCAGAAACAGGGCTGTTTGCCGGTTTCGTACGGCGTCGGGGCGCAGGGGAGCCGATGGCGTATCTCAGTGGTAAAAAGGGATTCTGGACGCTTGATCTGGACGTCACGCCCGATACCCTGATCCCGCGCGGTGATACGGAGACGCTTGTGGAAGCGCTTCTTCGACACCGTCCTGACCGCCGCTCTGTGTCGTCGGTGCTGGATCTTGGAACAGGAAGCGGCTGCCTGCTGCTGGCGGCTCTGAGTGAATATCCGCAGGCCTTCGGGGTAGGGGTGGACCGGGCCGAGAGAACGGCGCGACAGGCGCGGAAAAATGCAGTCCTGAATGGTCTGGCGTCACGGGCTGATTTTGTGGTGGCTGACTGGGGCGACCCGCTGAATGCCTGTTTCGACGTGGTTCTTTCCAATCCGCCCTACATTCCGAAAGACGATCTTCCCGGCCTGATGAAAGACGTGGTGGCCTATGAGCCCGGCGCGGCTCTCGATGGCGGTGACGATGGGCTGGATGCTTACCGTCAGATCATTCCCACACTATCAGATCTGCTGGCGCCGCAAGGACTGGCGATTCTGGAATTCGGGATTGGTCAGGAGAAAGAGGTCGCCGCGATCGCCGGGCAATCCGGTTTGTCTGTCGTGGAATGCTGCAAGGATCTGGCGGGCATCATCAGGGCAATCGTCCTGTCGCTCTGAAAACTTCTCCCGCTCAGGTCTTGGAGCGATGACCATGCTTGGCGGCGCTATGGACTGACCGGGAAATTTCACTGGGCTTTGCGTGCTTCGTGATGGGCGTTCTGGCCAGAACGTAGTGAATGATGCCAAGCTTCTTCAGGCGACCTCCACGCGGCGCTTCAGCAACCTGCAGAGGCTGCTTCTTCCCAAGACCACTGGCTGCATAGAGACGCAGTTCATGCCGCCGGGACGCGGGAGTATTGCGGGCAATGATAAGGGGGCGGGGTATGATCGCGCGCCTTTCGACGGGAGCGACGCCCTCATCCTGGAAACCCTGATCCATCAGGTCCGCCATGGTGCGGGTCCGCTGCGCGTTTGACGATGCGCCCATGACAACACCGACCAGACGCACATTCTCCCGGATGGCGGAGGCCACAAGATTGAGGCCTGCCTGCGCGGTATAGCCGGTCTTCATGCCGTCAGCGCCCGGATAGAACCGGAGCATCGGATTATGGTTCGGAATTTCACGTCCATGATAATAGAAAACGGGCGTGGAAAAATAATGATAGTCTTGTGGGAAATCAGAAATCAGCCGACGGCCGAGAGTGGCCAGATCTCTGGCCGTAGTGACCTGCTCGGGGTCAGGAAGGCCGGACGCATTGCGGAAGGTTGTAGAGGACATGCCGAGGGCGTGCGCCTGCGCCGTCATCATGGCGGCGAAACGCATCTCATCCCCACCAATCAGTTCGCCCAGCGCACAGGCGGCGTCATTTGCTGATTTCGTGACAAGGCCCAGAATGGCCTGCTCAACCGTAATATAGGAGCCGGGAACAAGCCCGAGTTTGGACGGCTCGCGGGTGGCGGCCCTGACAGAAACAGGGACAGACTGATCCAGTGAGATCTGTCCGCCATGCAGGGCCTGAAAAGCCATATACAGCGTCATGAGCTTGGTGAGGCTGGCCGGGTAGCGCTGAAGGTCCGGATTGATCTGCGCCAGCACGGTGCCGGTTCGTGCGTCTTCAATAAAGGCGCTGACATTGCCGACATACTGCGCGCGGGCAGAATCGATGGCCAGAACGGATGAAAGAACCAGCGAAGCTGCCAGTCCTTTTTTGTAAACGCGATCAAAGGCTGGGAGCGCCTTGATTTTTATGCGGAATATTTTTGCTGTGCGGCGAGCCGGGCCGTCATTCACTTCGGAAGAGCTGGTTGGGAATCCAAAGTTGTTTTTCATGGCGGAGCGCACAATAATCCTGATGGGTATTTGGGCGATAGCTTAACAGTGTCGAATCCATCGTCTAGAGGGAAAATTACTAATATTTTGGAAATCACAAAATGAAATGGGGCTTTGAAAGCAACTTCTTTTTAAGAGAGTTGAGGCACGGTGGCGACGCCGATTTATACTCAAAGCAGACAGGGCGACGAAACGGGTTCCGTAGCCTTGTTCCTGATTTTTTGTTTCCTTGCGAAGTCGAGCGGTTTAGAGAAGCACGACAAACGTGGCAGTCCCGCCTTCTCTGTCAGGGAGAGTGGGGGTATCGGCACCGCGAAGCAGCCGGGTGAGTTTCATGACGGAGAATTCAGAAGATAACACATCGGATATCGGCGTTCTGGTCAGGGCTGTTCCCAAAACCAGAAAACCTTCGATGTACAAGGTCCTCATGCTGAATGATGACTACACGCCCATGGAATTCGTCGTGCACGTACTTGAGCGCTTTTTTAACAAGAACCGTGACGAAGCCACGAACATCATGCTGCATGTGCACAAGAAAGGCGTGGGAGTCTGCGGTGTTTTCACGTACGAGGTTGCCGAGAGCAAGGTTTCCCTCGTCATGGATCTGGCAAGGCAGAATCAGCATCCGCTCCAGTGCACGATCGAGCGCGACTGAAAACGGCAGCTTCAGCTTTTAATCTGGTTCAATTTTGCGGGAATGTGAGGTTTCAGCCGGGGGTAATCCGGAGCTGAAGCTGTGGCGCCCATCGCAGGATCAGGTCTGTTTTCTCAAAACCCCGAGCGCGGCATCAAGCAAAGAAACAGGGCCCTGTCGCGTTCGGCAGAGCCCTGTTTTCTTGTGGCGTCAGGAGTCGTGTTCGTCTTTTTCTGACGGTACATCAATGTCCGAACTGATGTCGTCGGCATCGTCATCGAGATCAGACGTATCCTCGATCACATCATCATCGTCGTCATCATCGTCAGCCACGATGTCGATATCATCGACATCATCCTCTCCGGTCGTCGGTTTTGGAGCCTTGACGGGCGAGGTCGGGACAATCTCGCCCGTTCGCTTGAGGCGGGGCACTTCAGCCGGCTGCTCTGTCCCGCATTTCGGGCAAACAGCCGGGTCTTTTGTGAGGTCATAGAAACGAGCGCCGCACGAGACGCAGACGCGTTTGGAACCGAGTTCGGGCTGAGCCATATGAAACCTGTCGCATTGTATTCGTGGCAGAGGACGCGAGTCCCCGACGGTATATGGTGCGACCAGAAGACCCGCACGCAATCTAAGGGCAGGCCACATGCCAGCTCAGACAGTCTGCGTCAACCAAGGAAAATCTGTCGCATCCGTTGATCCAGAGCAAACTTATCTCATTTTCGCCTTAATTTTCCATTGGCATACACAAGTGTAATGTTGGGATATGTCCATTCTTTCAAGGGGGCTCAGGATGAGTCGGGGGCAGGCGGTAATCTTTCGGTCCGTGACGCTGGGTGTCATGCTTGGTCTTGCCGCATGCAGCGGTGGTTCACGGCCCGGAGGAAGCCCGTCCCAGTGGGGGCGTGGCGATTACACCCCGCCCGGTCCCCCCAGTGACCCGTGGGGCCCCTATATCCGCGAGGCGGCCAATCGTTTCACGGTCCCTGAACCGTGGGTAAGGGCCGTCATGCATCAGGAATCGGGCGGTCACGAATACCAGAATGGCCATCTGACACGCTCAGGTTCAGGCGCAATGGGCCTGATGCAGCTCATGCCCGCCACATGGTCGGAACTGGCGGCGGAGTTTGGTCTGGGCAATGACCCATACGAACCTCACGACAACATCATGGCTGGCACCGGCTATATCCGCCAGCTCTACGACAAGTTCGGATCGCCCGGTTTTCTGGCGGCCTATAATGCCGGTCCGGGACGCCTGGAGCAGTATCTTGAGACAGGCGGCTCACTGCCCGATGAGACGGTCAATTACGTCGCTTCAATCAGCCCGCATCTGGGGGACGCTGTTCCTGCCGTGACGACGCCTGCGTCACCTGTCATGGTTGCCCGTGCGAGAGCTGTGCCAGCCTATACGGTTGCCCAGAACACCGTTGCAACAGCAGGACCGGTGGCACGGACTTCCGATGGCTGCCTGCGTAATGTGGACGCCGCCTACGATCCGTCAAACTGTCTGGTTGACCGCGATGTGCCGCATGCGGACCCAGAGGCTCCGCTCGCGCCACCACAGCCTGCCGTTGAAGTGGCCTCGGCGCCGCCGGTCGCCGTGCGGTCGCAGACATTGCCGGCGGAACTGGCCAGCTATGTCGAACCCGCTTCAGCGCATGCCGCTGCGCCCTATCGCCTGACTCCCGTGACCTATACCCACCCAGCCTCCAGTGGTGGAGGCTGGGCAGTGCAGGTCGGCGCGTTCTCATCGGGTTCTGATGCGAGAGTCGCGTTGGCGCAGGCGCAGGCCATCATCGGAAGAAATAGCGACGCCAGCCCTGTCGTCACCAAAGTCTCCCCGACGGCGAACTCACTCTACCGGGCGCGGCTGGTCGGATTTGCGGCGCAGGATGCAACAACGGCCTGCCGTATCCTTCACAGTCACTCCGTGGCCTGCTTCGCCGTTCCGCAGTCGACCTGATCACGAGCAACCCCTCTGTTGGTCGTGCAGGCGTTGCGATCCACGCTCTGCTCGGCTAGACCCGCGCCTTTCCGGGGCTGATTTGTCCGGTCACGGGCAATCGGGAGATGCAGGAATGGCGCGTAACCGAGTTCGCAAGGGGCGGCCTCTGGATGGCTGGCTGGTCATCGACAAGCCGACCGGCATGACGTCGACAGCGGTGGTCAGCATCCTTAAACGCATCTTCAATGCCCAGAAAGTCGGTCATGGCGGTACGCTCGACCCACTGGCGACAGGTCTTCTGCCGATCGCCATGGGAGCCGCCACCAAGACGGTCCCCTACATTATGGACGGCACAAAGCGGTATCATTTCACCTTGAAACTGGGTGAGGCGCGGGACAGCGACGACGCCGACGGCGCCGTCACGGCAACCTCCGATGTGCGTCCGACGGACGAGCAGTTGCAACAGGCTGCGGCCGACCTGACGGGTGACATCATGCAGGTGCCTCCCGTGTTCTCCGCGCTGAAAGTCGCTGGTGAACGGGCCTACGACATGGCGCGTGACGGTCGACCGCCGGAGCTTCCTCCCCGTCCGGCCCGGGTTGACCGTTTCGTGCTGATTGATCGTCCCGATGCAGATCATGCGGTGTTCGAAGTTGAATCCGGCAAGGGGGTCTACATGCGTTCACTCGCCCGTGATGTGGCATTGGCCTGTGGAACGGTCGGGCATATCGCCGTCCTGCGCCGGTTACGTGTCGGCCCTTTCACGGAGGCGGATGCGATTTCACTGGACAAAATCACCGGGAGCGCCGAAGAAGGCCCCGCTTCGCCGGAACTGCTTCTTCCGGTATCGACCGCGCTGGCCGACATCCCGGCGGTGGCCCTGATGCCTGATGAAGCAGCGCTTATCCGACATGGTCAGGCTCTTGGCCTGATGGACTTCATCGACCGTATCCCGGAAACGGGGCCGGATGACGTGGTCCGCATGATGGACGGGGAAGTGGTTCTGGGGCTTGGACGCCTTGAAGAAGGGTGGCTCAGGCCTGTCCGTTTGCTTTGATACTGGGAGACGACGATGTCGATTACCGCAGAACGCCGCACGGCGCTGATTGAAGAATACCGCACAACCCCGACCGACACAGGTTCGCCGGAAGTTCAGGTTGCGATCCTCACCGAGCGCATCAACAACCTGACCGAGCACCTGAAGACCCATGCGAAGGATTTCCATTCCCGCCGTGGTCTGCTGGTGATGGTTGGTAACCGTCGCGGCCTGCTCGACTACCTGAAGCGCAAGAGCCAGCAGCGTTATGAGACGCTGATCGGTCGTCTGGGTCTGCGTCGCTGATCACGGGATCCGGCAAAAGGCGAAATGGCAGTCAATCTGCTGTTTTCCCTGTGCCGATAATCCTGTAAAGGTTTGCCCGGGGTTCCGCTTGTGGAGCCTCGGGTTTTTTGCGTCTGGAATGGTCCGGACGTGAAGCTGCGCCGTTCCGCACGCGCGGAGGCCGGGCTGGCCACGGCGTTTCAGGCCACATGGCGTTCTGGCGTTTTCGTCAGCCACCATGCCGTCCGAGACGCTGTCTGCATCCGGTTTCTCAAATCCCGGGAAACACAGGGCCGCCATCAGGCCCGGACCGGGGCTGTCGCTGGGGATGGCCGAAAGGTTTGAAACAAGAATGTTCAATTATTTCCGTAAAGAAATTGAATGGGGCGGTCGTCCGCTGATCCTTGAGACCGGCAAGATCGCCCGTCAGGCAGACGGCGCTGTTGTCGTCACCTATGGCGAGACCGTTGTCCTGTGTACGGCGGTGGGCGCCAAGACCGTCAAGCCGGGACAGGACTTCTTCCCGCTGACAGTCAATTATCAGGAAAAAGCTTACGCCGCCGGCAAGATCCCGGGCGGTTTCTTCAAGCGTGAAGGTCGTCCTTCCGAGGCGGAAACACTCAACTCCCGTCTGATCGATCGTCCGATCCGTCCGCTGTTCCCGGAAGGGTTCCGCAACGAGGTGCAGGTCATCACGACGGTTCTCAGCCATGACATGGAAAACGATCCGGCCATCCCGGCCCTGATCGGTGCGTCAGCAGCCCTGACACTGTCCGGCATCCCGTTCTTCGGCCCGGTTGCTGGTTGTCGTGTCGGTTACACCAACGGCGAATACGTGCTGAACCCGACCATTGACGAGACAAAAGAGTCTGATCTCGACCTCGTCGTCGCCGGTACGTCCGAGGGCGTGCTGATGGTGGAGTCGGAAGCCAGCGAGCTGTCCGAAGCCGTCATGCTTGGCGCCGTGAACTTTGGTCACAAGGCGTTCCAGCCGGTCATCGACGCGATCATCGCTCTGGCTGAACACGCTGCCAAAGCACCTTGGGAAATGGAAGGGCCGAGCAAGGAAGCCATCGCGCTTCGCAAGAAGGTCGATACGCTGGGCCGCAAGCTGCTCGTCGCAGCTTACAAGGAGAAGGCCAAGCAGGCCCGCTACGAGAAAGTCGCAGCAGCCAAGAAAACTGTCATCGAGAAGCTGGTCGCAGCCGATCTGGATGCCGAAGCCGCCAAGCCGATGCTCAAGGATCTTGAGGCCGACATCGTGCGTAACTCGATCCTTGATACCGGCCTGCGTATCGACGGTCGTGATCTTGTCACGGTTCGTCCGATCGTCTCTGAAGTCGGCATTCTGCCGCGCGCCCACGGCTCTTCGCTCTTCACGCGTGGCGAAACGCAGGCTCTGGTGGTCGCGACGCTTGGCACGGGTCAGGACGAGCAGGTTATCGACGCGCTCGAAGGTGAATACCGCACCAACTTCCTGCTGCACTACAACTTCCCTCCGTTCTCGGTCGGTGAGTGTGGTCGTACGGGTTCACCGGGCCGTCGTGAGATCGGTCATGGCAAGCTGGCATGGCGCGCCATCCACCCGCTGCTGCCGACGAAGGCCGAGTTCCCGTACACGATGCGCGTCGTGTCCGAGATCACGGAAAGCAACGGTTCGTCTTCCATGGCGACTGTCTGCGGCACCTCGCTCTCCCTGATGGACGCCGGCGTTCCGCTGAAGCGTCCGGTCGCTGGCATTGCGATGGGTCTCATCAAGGAAGATAGCGGTTACGCCGTGCTGTCCGATATTCTTGGCGACGAGGATCATCTCGGCGACATGGATTTCAAGGTGGCTGGAACCGAAGCCGGTATCACTGCGCTGCAGATGGATATCAAGATCACGTCCATCACGCCCGAAATCATGGAAATCGCTCTGGAGCAGGCCCGTGGCGGTCGTCTCCACATTCTCGGCGAGATGTCCAAGGCGCTGACGGAAGGCCGTTCCGGCGTGTCCTCCACGGCGCCGAAGATCACCACGATGAGCGTGCCGAAAGAGAAGATCCGTGACGTGATCGGAACGGGCGGCAAGGTCATCCGTGAGATCGTCGAATATTCCGGCGCGAAAGTGGATATCGGCGATGACGGCACGATCACCATCGCGGCATCGTCCGACGAGCAGGCTCAGAAGGCCATTTCCCGGATCAACGGGATTGTGGCTGAGCCGGAAGTCGGCCGTATCTATGACGGCAAGGTCGTCAAGACGGCTGACTTCGGCGCTTTTGTGAACTTCCTCGGCGCCAAGGACGGTCTGGTTCATATTTCCGAACTGGGTCAGGGTCGTGTGGCCCGCACCACGGACGTTGTGAAGCAGGGCGACGCCGTGAAGGTAAAGGTCATCGGTTTCGATGATCGTGGCAAGGTGAAGCTCTCGATGAGGGTTGTAGATCAGGCCACAGGTGCCGATATCACAACAGACGTCGGTGAGAAGCCGGCACGCGCGCCACGCCGCGAGGACTGAAATCCTCTGACGGTCTGAAGTGGGGCGGGCGTTGCGACTTTCCGGTCGTAACGCCCGTTTCTCTATGGCGCCTGAAGTAGCATCGGGCTAAGAGCGCCATGTTTGCGGCACGAACAGGGACGATGACGGGATAGCATGAAGTCGATTAACGCAGTTAGGTTGGGGGGCGCTGAAGTCCTGCCTCTGGTTGAGGGTGGAAAAGGTGTTGCCGTTTCGACGGGTGAATCCGCCGGGGCCTGGGCCGCTGCGGGTGGTGCCGGCACGATCTCTGTCGTCAATGCAGATAGCTATGACGAGAACGGCAATGTTGTTCCGCAAACCTACAAGGGACGCACACGTCGGGAACGTCAGGAAGAACTGATCGACTATGCCATCAGAGGTGGTATCGCGCAGGCGGAAATCGCCCATGAGCGGTCCGGTGGCAGAGGTCGGGTTCATGCCAATATTCTCTGGGAGATGGGCGGCTCGGAACGGGTGATCGAGGGCGTCATGGAAGGCGCCAAAGGTCTGATTCACGGTCTGACCTGCGGTGCGGGCATGCCGTATCGCCTGTCAGAGATCGCTGCAAAATTCGGCGTTCACTATTATCCGATCGTCTCGTCAGCGCGGGCTTTCAACGCACTGTGGAAGCGGGCCTACAGCAAGGCATCCGAGCTTCTTGGCGGTGTGGTTTATGAAGACCCCTGGCGGGCTGGCGGCCATAATGGCCTGTCCAACACAGAAAACCCGCTTCTGCCGGAAGACCCGTATCCTCGCGTGCTTGAGTTGCGGAAGCTGATGCGCTCATTCGGGCTCGGTGACACCCCCATCATCATGGCGGGCGGTGTCTGGTGGCTTGAGGAATGGGAAGACTGGCTCGACAATCCAGAGTTGGGGCCGATCGTTTTCCAGTTCGGGACGCGACCTTTGCTTACACAGGAAAGCCCTATTCCCGAGGCATGGAAGTCACGGCTGCTGACCCTTAAGGAAGGCGACGTCTACCTCAATCGCTTCTCTCCCACGGGCTTCTACTCTTCCGCCGTGAACAACAGCTTCATGCAGGAATTGTGCGGCCGTTCAGAACGTCAGGTGGCCTATGCGTCAGAGCCGCTCGGTGAACTGGTGGCCCGATATGGCGTCGGCGCCCGCAAGCGCGAAGTCTTTGTGACCGAAGCGGACCTGCTGCATATCAAGGCTTGGGAAAAAGCCGGTTTCACAGAAGCCATGCGCACGCCTGATTCGACCCTGATTTTCGTAACTCCAGATCGCGCAAGGGAAATTCTGGCTGATCAGGTGGCCTGCATGGGCTGTTTGTCAGAGTGCCGCTTTTCCAACTGGAGTCAGCGTCCACCGGAATACAGTAATGGCAGGAGAGCCGATCCAAGGTCGTTCTGCATTCAGAAAACGCTTCAGACGATCTCGCATGCGGAAGGGCCGGATCAGGCGGAAATTGCTGATAACAATCTGATGTTCGGTGGCACCAACGCCTGGCGCTTTGCCACGGACCCATTCTACTCGAATGGTTTCGTTCCAACGGTAAAGCAGCTTGTCGAACGGATCATGACCGGACGCTGACCGGCGGATAGCAGAATTAAGAGGTTCTGAACCATGCTGTTTCGAGAGAAAAGCGCTACCCTGCTGCGGACTGTTTTTCTGGCAGGAACCATGGTTATGGCGTCGTCCATCCTGCTGACAGGTGCCGCAGCTTATGCGGACCCAGTCCTCTCTCCAGTCGATCAGGGCTGGGTTGCTCGCGTTCAGGATTCAATGAACGCAGTCACCACCATGAAGGGCCGTTTCGAGCAGGTCGCCCCGGACGGGCAACGCACGACAGGCACGGTCTGGCTGGCCCGACCGGGCCGGATGCGGTTCGAGTATGACAAACCCAGTCCGCTGTTGCTGGTCGCCAATGAAGGCAAGGTCGTTTTTCGCGATACACAGCTTGACCAGACCACGGAAATCCCGCTGGAACGCACTCCTCTGGGGTTGCTGCTCAGCGAGCATGTTTCACTCTCGGGTGACGTGACCGTCACGAACTTTCAGCGTCAGAACGGAACGCTTCAGATCTCTGCTGTTCGTACCGCCGCTCCGGGAGAGGGCACGTTGGTCATGCTGCTGTCCGAGCAACCATTGAACCTGCAGGGCTGGACCGTCATTGACGCACAGGGCAGGCAGACAAGGGTTGAACTGTCTGATGTGAAGCGGGGTGTGAAGGTTTCCGACTCTCTGTTCGCATTGCCTCGCGAGAACTGATCGGATGCTGCGTCTCTGTTGAAGAGACGCGGTGCTTTTGACTTGAGGACAGTCTGCGCCTGTGTCTAGCTAATTGGCCTCCGGCAAATCCGGGAGGCTTTAAAAGCCTAAAAAGGGCTTGTCACGCAGGCAATCACCCACCCGCGCACACGTCTCAGAATCATAAACGATTCCAATGATTCACGATGATCCTGGAGGGGCTCTGATATTAGAACCCTAAAGCACCGCCTGAAGAGCCGCCAGTTGCCCCTCCTGCATGGAGCGCCCTGCCGCGAGAGCACGTTCCCCGAGACTCGTTCTGTATGCGGCATCGGAATAGACGCGCAATGTCGCCTCAGCAAACGCGGCACTATCACTGTCGGGCACCACGACAACGCCACCCAGAAAATCGGGTTCGATCCCCTCTACACCTTTCATAGTGCTGACCACCGGCACGCCGAGGGATATCGCATCCATCAACTTGATCTTCAAGCCTGTACCCGACACGATCGGATTGATGAGAATGGGTGCCGACGTGAATGCATCGCGCACGGTGGGAACGGTGCCGAGAATTCTGATGGACGGGTGAGGAGTGACGTTGACACCAACTGTTCCGGCGATCATCAGCACGAAATCTGGTCTTTTTAACAGAATTTTTGGAAAAACTTCGTTCAGGAACCAGTCCAGCGATAGTCGATTTGCGGGAAAATTCGATCCAAGGAACGTTGCACCATCCGTGTGCGTCAAATCGCATGCCGCAGACGGCTCAATGAAGTGCCCGATAAGCGCTGTTCGCGTCTTCGACGTCGGAAAATTTTCCTGTATGATGCGCTCGAAGAGAAGTTTTTCCTTGTTCTGAATTGCCATGACAACATCCGCTCGAGTGAACCCCTCAGCTTCAGCCCGGTCAGTAAATTCGAGCATAAATGAATCGTGCGTATCGATGATTTTTCGGGTTTCGGGCGGGTAGAAGTCGAGAATATGCGAGTAATGGACATATTCCACAATGACGCAGTCAAATGATCGTTCTTTCACCGAGAGAAAGACGCGTCGAGCAAGAAAACGTGGGAAAATATAATCGACGTTATCATGTCGATGATGCGGTCGACGAAGCTTCTGCCGCACCCAATGCGCCAGAATGTGGGACACAATGTTAACGTTCTTCAGAAAGATATCAAATTTTGTCAGTTTCGCGATAACAAATTCATCTCGACCAAAAAACGTAATATGAGAACTCTCGTCGAAATCGCCCATCTGTTTCGACGGAATCAGAACAAAACTTACCGTATGCCCGAGCGCTTTCAGCGCGTTAACGAGTGTCAGGATGCGTGCGCGATTGCCACCATTTGTTGGAAAAAGAGGTATTTTTGTAAAAATGACGACACGCATCTCTCAAATCCAACCCCAATGCATTCATTATTGTGACGCTTGACACGCCAATTGACGCTACCTCTCGGAGAGACAGGCGCGACCGTTTATTGAATGCCCGCCTCAGGATACCGTTTTCTGTTATCGAAAGAAAGCGAGGGCTCAAATAAAATATATGCGGGTTCTTACTGTCTGACTTAAGATTTATGAGGATTCACATTCGAACGAGGTTATGGTTCAAGTTCTGAACCGCCCCGGACTTGCCGGAGAGTGATTTGATCAAATTACGCGGCCATTGGAATGGGGTCCATGGCGGTGTAATGACGTTGCTAGACTTCGGCTGGCGTGATGTTGCCGATGGACGGTTCGACCCTGCCCTCGGTCAGCCGTTCGGTATAGCGAATAGCGACGTATTGACTACCGTGATCGGAATGGCAGATTCGCTCTCCTCCGAGACTGACGGACAGCGGGCCAGGATCGCCGTTCCAGCGCGTCGAGCACGAGGCCCGGCGGTTGACGCGTCAGCCGACGACGTATCAGGCGAGCACGTCGATAATGAACGCGCCATACACGAACTCCGAACACGTGGCGACAGAGGTGAAATCCGACACCCACAACCGGTTCGGCGCCAGCGTGTTGAACTGGCGGTTCACCGTGTCGCGCGGACACGGCGCTCTTGTCGCTGAGCGTCGTGCGTTTGGGCTTGTCGCGGACGCCGCCGTGCAGGGCGAGGTCGCGCATCTGCCGCCAGACCCTGCGCATGCCGCAACCGCTGAATTTCTCATTGGAAACACGCAGAATATCCGAATGCAGAGCGGCATCCCGTTGTTCCCGCGTGGAACCGGCGCGTCGGCTCGCGCCGTTTTCGCCCTCGCTCGGAATAGGCCTCTGGGGCGATCCACAATATCCGGCAGATTGGTTCGACCCCATAGTCGGCGCGTTGCCGGGGCCGAAGCGGTTCACGGTGGCCTTCATGGTGTCGAAGACGCCCCGTGTCCCGCGTGTACGCGCCGCGTCATGGGTATCGCTGCTGCCGTTGTGAATTGGGCCTGGAAGAATGGCGAGATCGACCGTCAGATTCCGATTGTGCTGCCACCCGAGGGTGAAGGGGGCGAGCGCATTATGACGATTCGGGAGATGGCTCGGCTTTGGGCGACAGATATGCCGTCCCATCTTCGCATGTTTCTTGCGCTTCTCATCGGGACGGCGTCACGCCCTGAGGCGCTTCTGCAACTCACTCGTGAGCAATGCGATCTGGGGCATGGGGTGATTGACCTCAACCCGCCAGGTCGGGCTCGAACGAAGAAGCGACGACCACGTATTCCGATGCCGGAGTTTTTGAGATCGTGGATTGAGAGCGTCCCTTCTGGTCATCTCGTGACCTACAAGGACAAGCCGATTCTCAAGATCAACTGAGCTTGACGCGGCGCGCGCGAAGAAGAGGTCGCAAGCACCATTGACCGGGTGGCAGCCCGGTCAATGGTAAATCTCAATTTGCGTGCTAATAGCGTGCTAGACTCAACTGCAAAGGATGGAAGTCCAATGCATAAGCCTCAGAAAACCGTTTGTTTTCTGCCGGAACGGATGGTGGGCGCAACAGGGATTGAACCTGTGACCCCTACCATGTCAAGGTAGTGCTCTACCGCTGAGCTATGCGCCCATCTGTTCGGTAAACGGGCTTTTAAAGAGGCTCTGCGAAGAAGGCAAGCCCATGTGTGAAAAATAGTGTAGCCTGTTAGAACACCCCAACGACCCCCTGTTCCGAGTGCTTATGCTGGACCAATCAGGCGCTGCTTTCAGCGATTCTTTCAATATCACAGAAGAAGGCGCAACTGACGGCTTTCACGCGAATCCGCCTGTCACGGTTGTGCATCCGTCTGGAAAATCAATACCGCTGATTATTTCATCACCTCATTCCGGACGCGATTATTCTTCCGGCTTTCTTGCTCAGGTCAGGCTGCCTCTTGATGTGTTGCGGAGTGGTGAGGATTTCCATGTTGATACTCTCGTGGCCTCTGCGCCGGTTCATGGCGCGACTCTGCTCTCCGCTACATTTCCGAGAGTGGTCTGCGATGTGAACAGGGCTTCTCTCGATCTGGATCCGGCCATGATCAACGGGGCAGAGGAGGGGACGCTCAGGCCTTCAGCCCGTGGGCGCGCAGGGCTGGGAAGTGTTCCGGTCGTGGTTTCGGGTGGCAGGCAGCTCTATGCGAACAAAATTTCCATGGAGGAGACGACATCCCGCCTGAGACGCTACTGGCATCCGTATCACACCACGCTCGGCAAACTGGTCAGAGACATGAAAGAGAAGCACGGTTTCTGTGTGCTGCTCGATATGCACTCCATGCCGGCAGGGGTCGATGGCTCAAAAGCGGATTGTGTGATTGGCGACTGCTTCGGAATATCGAGTGAGTTGCACTATGTGCAGGCGATGGCCCGAAGCCTGCTGGCGCAGGATATGAAAGTCGCCCGGAATCACCCGTTCGCAGGAGGATTCATAACCAGCCATTACGGATGTCCGGATGAAGGGGTGAGCGCCATACAGCTTGAGATGAATCGTGCTCTCTATGTGAGCCGGCGGGCAAACGGCAGTTCGGGGCTAAATCCCCGGTTTGCCCAGAAAATAGAGCAGGTCATCGCAGATATGGCGGCATACGTGGCGCAATGCGTAACTCAACGTTGATCAGAGCGTGCGCACCATGATTCTGAAAGCCGTTGCAAAATGCACGTCCGCGGCGTCAGTGGCATCCTGATTGAGGCGGATATCCACAGTCGGCCGCGAAGTGAGATAAATCTGGCAGCTTCCGCTCTCTACCTGATCCAGATGTCCTGTCACGCAGACGGCGTGATGTGAGCTGAGCGCATTTTTCAGGGTGGGAGTGCCTGCTCCGTTGGCGGACACGACCGCGGCGAACGTGCTGCGATTCAGACCATCGAGACTTACGGGGAAAGCATGCATGACGATGTCGACACCCTGTGAAGTATCGGAGAAAGCTTTGCTGATCTGCTGTGCTTCCTGCACCGAGCCTGTCACTGCGGGGTTGTATACAACCGCTACAGTAATCTCTCCTTTCGGCGGCGGCACGATAAAGTGCAGCGTCTCCCTCAAGATGTTGACATCCTTGGAGTCGAAAGCGTGTGCGCGAAAAGACATGGCGATGAAAAGACCATGACTCAGGGCGCATGCAGTAATCAATCTGGCAGCTTTATTAATGACGGGTATCAACTGCACAACTTTCGATCCAACCAACTGGCAGGATAATCAGTCACAGCTATTGAAGAACATTTAAGCGGCGAGCAGCGATTGTTGGCACGATGTCGTTTTGCACTATTTTTTTTCTGTTGCTTCCAGCCATGCTGTGATCTGGGCTTCCGGATCGGGTGACAGAATGAAGTCGGAAACGGCGGAAACGCAGTCCGCACCGGCGACGATACATTCGGGCGCACGGCTCAGGGTTACGCCGCCAATCGCCACCAGAGGCAGGTCGCCAATTTTCCTGCGCCATTCGGTCAGTTTTTCCGTACCCTGCGGACCAAAGGCCATTTTCTTGAGGCGTGTAGGCCAGATTGGCCCCAGAGCAACGTAATCAGGCCTTGTCGCCAGAGCGCGGTCCAGCTCCTCCACACAGTGCGTGCTGATGCCGAACCGGATGCCTGCTTTCCGGATGGCTTCGAGGTCCGCTGTATCAAGGTCTTCCTGACCCAGATGTACCCACGGCGCTCCACACAGAATGGCTTCCCGCCAGAAATCATTGACGACCAGTGATACGCCGTGCCGGTCGGCGAAACGCAGACCTTCCTTCAGTTCATCAATAAACGCCTCCCCCACCTTGTCCTTGATGCGAAGCTGGATGAAGCGTGCTCCGGCTGCTCCCAGACGGTCGACCCAGAACGCCCGGTCCACAACAGGATAGATGCGCTGGGGTAGCGGTGAATGGGTCATGCGAGCACAGGCTTTCCGAGCAGGGGAGTGGAGGGGGCCGCCATGTCGCGTTCCGCCATGGGGTCAGCCTGACGGGCGAGAGCTCCGGCTTCGACGGCAAGGCTGAACGCGCGGGCCATGGCCACCGGATCGCCCGCCCTGGCGACCGCCGTGTTGATCAGAACGGCGTCATAGCCGAGTTCCATGGCCTGAGCGGCATGGGACGGCACGCCGATTCCGGCGTCGACCACAAGAGGGACGTCCGGGAAATGAGCGCGAAGAGCCCTCAGCCCGAATACATTGTTCAGACCTTTGCCTGAGCCGATCGGCGCACCCCACGGCATCAGCACTTCGCAGCCCGCGGCAAGAAGCTTTTCCGCCACCACCAGATCTTCAGTCGTATAGGGAAAAACCTTGAACCCTTCCGAAGTGAGGATGCGCGCCGCTTCCACAAGGCCGAAGACATCCGGTTGCAGCGTATCGGACTCGCCGATGACTTCCAGCTTGACCCAGTCCGTCTCGAACACTTCGCGGGCCATATGGGCCGTGGTGACTGCTTCCTTGACCGTGTGGCATCCGGCCGTGTTGGGGAGAACCGGAACATCAAGCTCACGGATGAGGGACCAGAACGCCTGCCCTGCCTTCTGGCCAGCGGATTCCCGTCGCAGCGAGACGGTGATCACGCCGGCCTGAGCCGCCCTCACGGCGGAGGCGAGGATTTCGGGCGAAGGGTACTGCGCCGTACCCAGCATCAGGGGGGAAGAAAGACTGGTTCCGTAAAATTTCATCGGTTTTATCCACCCTGCATGGGGGCGACGATTTCGATCTTCATCCCCTCTGCAATGGCCAGATGGGTGCGGCGAGAGGCCGGGACGAAATCACCATTTACGGCGGTTGCGATCCGGGCGCCCGTCAGACCCAGTTCATCAACAAGAGCGGCAAGGGTGGGAGCACTCACCTCGCGGGCTTCATCATTGACCATAATGTTCATGTCAGTCTCCCTGACCATCCATCGTCACCTGAGCAGTTGTCATCGGGGCAGTTGTCGATGAGGCCATCACCACCGGCGTCGCTCCTGCATCACTTGGGGCTTTCAGGAAGGCCACGCAAGTCACGGGTCTTCTACGAATCGAATACGAGCTTCTCGACCTGCTGGCCCAGCCAGGGCGACAGCAGGTAACCGTGACGATACATCCCGTTGACGAAGATGGTACGGTCTTCCCGGGTCACAAGAGGCACGTTGTCAGGATAGGAAGGTCTCAGACCAGTACCGATATCGACAATCTCGGCTTCCGCAAATCCGGGGTGGAGCGTCCAGGCCGCGTTGAGCAGTTCGCTCATCGACCGGAGCGTGACGGGGCCGTCATTTTCACTCTCGATCATCGTTGCGCCGACCATGAACAGGTGATCGGCACGCGGCACTATATAGATGGGGATGCGGGGGTGCAGCATCCGCACGGGTCTGTGCAGCGCCACGTCCGGGCAGCGGAGGAGGAGCATCTCTCCTCTTACGCCGCGTAGAGAGGGAAGTTCCTCCCGGGCGCGAAGGCCCGTTGCATCAACGGTCCAGTCGTAGGACAGGTCGGCTGGCGCATGCGGGCAATTCAGCAGAAGGCGTCCACCCAGTTCGTTCACCAGACGCTGGGCGAGGGCAGGCAGAGCCTTGCGTGGATCGAGATGCCCTTCTTCCGGAAAGAAGAGCGCCTTTTGAAAGCGATCGGCGAGATCCGGTTCCAGGTCTTCGATTTCCTGTGGCCCGATTTCCCGAAAGTGACTGGTGCGGCGTCCAAAGCGGGCGATCTCCGCCGTGTCGCGGGGCGGAGCGACCACAAGACTGCCATTGGATTGCACGTCAGGGACGTTTGCGCGCCACCAGGCAAGGGAATCAATCGAACGCTCTGTCACTTCAGGGGGCGCCGACTCTGCTTCGCACCAGGGAGCCAGCATCCCTCCCGCCATCCAGGAAGCCCCTGACCCGACTTTCGGACCCGCTTCAGCGAGGGTGACGCGGGCTCCACGACTGGCCAGTCTGACAGCAGAAACAAGACCGGCGACCCCTGCGCCACGAACCAGAATATTTTGAGGGCGTGTCATGGAGAGCCTCCCCTGCCGGACAGTAATAAAAGGGTGCCACGATGACGATGTTACAGTGGTTTGTTAAGGGGGCCTCGCACCTGATTGCCGGGAAGGCCCTGCGGAGACTGCGCCATGAAATAATGTTTTTCATTTCAACGGGTAAAAAATGATAATCAGGAGTAGCTATGATCCAAATGAACGTCCGTTCCGGTTGTAACGGTCTGAGGATTTGCTAATAAGTTGGCCAGACAAGGCGTCGGAGATAATGGAATGACTGAACCGGTAACACCACCGCATCTTACCCCCTCCGACCTGGCGAACAATGAAAGAGCCGTTGCCTATTATAACGAGCATGGCTGCGACACCGTCGAAAAAGCATTTTATCTCGCCAATGTCCTCCATACCGATCGGTGCGTTGCCGAAGCCGCTCGCGTTTATCATATCGGGTATGAACTTCATTCCAAATCTCCGGATCAGCATCCCGGCGCGCATATCCTGCTTCATGTCAGCCTTCTGTGCCAGCTGAAGGCCGGTCTGCCGCTCAATCAGGCAGATATGGATGCACTGCGGTCCCTGTCACTTCCGCTCTACAATTATATCCTTGGCATCCAGACAGCATGGACCGCAGGCGACCTGATCAAGGCCGCACGGATCATGGGGAACTGTTACGACGAGTTCCATACCGGCGAAGAATGCGACCGGCTGTATCTGGAGATCATGAACCGTCTCTACACCGAGCAGATGCGGAATGGTGTGGCAGATAGCCGTAATCCCGGCGCTCTCATCCCGCGCAAGATTTTCATGTACTGGGACAAGGAGACGCCGGAGGAAGTCGAGCGGAACTTCGAGTATCATCGTAACCTCAAGGGAGTTGAGGTCAGGACTTTCAATCAGGAAGAAGCCGCCCAGTGGCTGTATGAGCTCTATGGCGTCGAGGCCCGGACCCTGTTCCTGAGCACCCGGCACCCTGCCGAGGCGGCTGATTTCCTGCGTGCCCATGTCATCCAGAAGCTGGGAGGCTGGTGGCTTGATGCCGATATCCGGGTCCGGTCCGAGGACGTCTTCTTCGAGAAGCTGTCACACCACCACTCACATGTATTCCTGCTGACCCATGACAGCGTCGTGCATAATGATTTTTTCGGTTCGGTCGCAAACAGCCCCATTCTGGAAGATGTTCTGCTGTCGCTCTACCGGAACTGCTATCTGCATCCGGGTCTGTATATTCCCTATAAAACAGGACCCGGTGTTTTCGAACGTGCGTTGAACCGCACATTCCATGCCGACTTCATGCGGGTTCGTCCCATTCCTTCGATGGTTGTGTATGACAGCCAGGTCTTCTCGGACATCATCGAAGAACTGCACGTGGACTACAAGTTCCAGGGCAAGTCCTGGCACTCCGTCAGCAACTGATGACTCAGTCCTGAACGCCTGTCACCCGGTTTGCGGGTGATAGCCACAGCGCCGTAAGGCCGCCTCCATATGAGGCGGCGGCGGGGCGACGGCTGCTATTGGCGCTGGGAGCGGGAGGGACAACTCCCGGCTCAGCAGGTGGAGCGGACCTGAGCCCGTGTTCTTGTTTTCCGTATAGATCGGGTCGCCTTTGATTGGTGTGCCCAACAGGGCGCAATGAATGCGCGCCTGATGGGTCCGGCCTGTGTGGAGGGTGAGCTCCACCCATGAACACACGCCGTCCGTTCCCAGTCGTTTGAGCGTCGTGCGTGCATTCTGCCCGTCAGGCGCCGCACACATCTTCCATCCCTCGGACCGGCTGCTGATTTTTTTCAGAGGCTCGTCAATTTCCGCCGTTTCGGGAGTAACACCCTGCACGATGGCCCAGTAGACCTTGCGTGCCCGGCCTTGTGAGAAACAGGCCTGCATCGCTAGCAACGTCTGTTTGCGAAGGGCGATGGCGAGGCAACCCGCCGTGTCGGCATCAAGCCGGTGAGCAAGCCAGGGACCATGTTTCCGGCGACTCATCAGAGGAAACCAGTCTTCCACACTGGGACCACCCTTCGGGCCGGGATGAACCGGCAATCCCGCTGGCTTGTTGATGATGAGCGCCTGATTGCTTTCGTAGAGCGTTTCAAACGGGAGAGCTGGAGAAAGACCCGTCATGATCATGCGCTCATTTCCAGAAAGCAGGGGAAAGCTGGTGCCTGCCCAGGGTAATTGCCTTGAGCAGGAGCCTTACTGAGATGTGGAGAAAAACCCGTTCAAATCATTCTGATTGAACGGGCGAAGATACCCTGTGAAGCATGCCTGAAACAGGCGCATCAGTCTTCTGCGCCGCGTCCGATCAGAACCTTGCGGCGACCAACATGGTCCGCTGCCGTCACGATGCCGTTCTTCTCCATCTGCTCGATCAGCTTGGCGGCACGGTTGTAGCCAATCGAAAGATGACGCTGGACGAAGGAGGTGGACGCCTTGCCTTCGCGGATCACGATGGCGACCGCCTTGTCATACAGACCGGATGTATCGCCGTCTCCACCACCGCTCGCAGCTTCGAAAGCTCCTGCGGCGCCATCATCCTCTCGTTCGGAAATGACGTCCTCGTCGTAAATCGGCTCACCCTGCTCACGCAGGAACTCGACCACCGCTTCTACTTCACTGTCAGCCACGAATGGCCCATGCACACGGGTAATACGGCCACCGCCCTGCATGAACAGCATGTCGCCCTGACCAAGCAACTGTTCCGCACCCTGTTCGCCAAGGATCGTACGACTGTCGAACTTGCTGATCACCTGAAAGGAAATACGCGTCGGGAAGTTGGCCTTGATGGTGCCGGTGATCACGTCCACGGACGGGCGCTGCGTCGCCATGATGACGTGAATACCCGCAGCACGGGCCTTCTGCGCGAGACGCTGGACGGCGGCGTCGATTTCCTTGCCCGCCGTCATCATCAGATCGGCCATCTCGTCGATCACCACGACGATGAAGGGCAGCGGATCGAGCGTCAGGGACTGCTCTTCGAAAATCGGATTCCCCGTTTCCGGATCGTAGCCGGTCTGCACCCGCCGGGTGACTTCCTCGCCGCGGTCACGGACCTGCGCCGCACGCTCGTTATAACCGGCGATGTTACGGACCTGCAGATGCGCCATGGCGCGATAGCGACGGTCCATCTCGCGCACAACCCATTTCAGGGCCGTGACGGCCTTGGTCGGCTCGGTGACAACCGGCGTCAGCAGGTGAGGGATGCCGTCATAGATCGACAGTTCCAGCACTTTCGGGTCGATCATGATCAGGCGGCACTCATCCGGAGAATGCCGGAAGAGCAGCGACAGGATCATGGCGTTGATCCCGACCGACTTGCCGGAACCGGTGGTGCCTGCGACGAGCAGATGCGGCATCTTGGCGAGGTCGCCGAAAACAGGTTCTCCCTCGATATCCTTGCCGAGAGCCAGTTCGAGCCGCGCCGTCGTGTTTACCCATTCCGGGCATTTGAACAGTTCAGAAAGATAGACCGTCTCGCGGGTTGCATTCGGGACTTCGATGCCGATGACATTGCGGCCGGGGACTGTGGCGATACGGACGCTGAGCACGGACAGGGAGCGGGCGACATCGTCGGCCAGACCGATGACACGGGCCGCACGGATGCCGGGCGCTGGCTCAAGCTCATACAGTGTCACCACGGGGCCGGGATGCAGATCGACAATCCGACCCTGAACACCGAAATCCGCCAGAACCGTTTCGAGAAGCCGTGCGTTGCCTTCCAGCATTTCCCGTGATGGAGCCATGGCGGCCCGTGAGGCGGGTGGAAGTTTCAGCAGGGAAACGGGGGGCAGAATCCAGCCCTGAGAGGTTTTCGCCGCTTCCCGACGGCCTGCTGCCGAACTTCCTTCATTCTCCGACCGGCCACCGAAGAGTTTGGAAAGCAGGGATTTCCTGCTTTCCCCTTCAGCCGGGGCGCCGTGACCCGCTGACTGTGTGATCGGTTCAGGGCGGGCTGCGGGCGGCGGAGATTCCGGCTGAGACGAAGGTGTGGCCAGAAGTTCAGAGACGGAAGCGCGCTCATCCCGATAGGCTGACATGGGCTCGCCAGACGGTGGAGCGTCATGCATCGGGCCCGGCAGCGCATAGACGGGTTCGTCTTCGTTGACTGTGTTCGCGGGCCTGCGGCCGGTCGGGCGGTTTGCCGGAGGCGATTCCGGTGAAGGCGCCAGAAGGGCGACGTCTGTTCCGGTCGGAGCTGTGCTTCGAGTGGCCGCAGGCTGTCGCGCCGTTTCCGAGCGGGGCGGCGGCGGCGCAAACCGTGTTTCCTGCGCTGCTTTTGCCGCAAGATACTGGCCGGCGGATGCCGTGGACGCCTTGGCCCGTCGGGGAATCCATGACCGTTTGCTACCATTGTCCTGCTCGGCGAAGCCGTTCTCGGAAATGGCTGTATCATAGCCATTACCATAGTCGCTGCGAGCGTAAGCCTCTTCCTGACCCGGAACGACACGGCGCTGCCGCGCGATAATCACTCTGGCGAGACGGCCGGGCTGACGGCCGATGATCAGCATGGTCGCGCCTGTCAGGCGGGCGATGCTGTTCCATTCATTGCGATCGAGACCAAAAGCCAGCGCACCAAGAAGAACGGCCAGTATCAGACCAAGGCACCAGATGATGACGCCGCCCGCAGGTCCGATGGCCGACATGCCCGCCGCCACGGCTTCCCGGGCCATGCTGGCGCCGATGCCACCGCCGATCCCGGCATCGGATGGCCATGCGGGCGCATGAAACGCCGTGATCAGGATGGGAAGCGCCGCCAGCAGGGCCGAACCCACGAGCATGAGGCAGCAGAGAGCGACCGCACGCAGCACAAAAACGCTCAGGCCGCGATGCCGGAAGATTCTCCATCCCCATGCGACGAGCGCGATGATGAGCAGGACCGTGGAGAGTCCCACCGCCTGAATGAGGATGTCGGCAAGAAACGCGCCCGGTCGTCCAAACAGGTTCGTGGGCGCTCTGTCGGTCGACACATCCGGGGAGGGGTCGAGCGGGTCATAGCTCCAGAAGCAGGTTGTCAGGGCAAGCGCCAGTACCCATAGCAGAACACCGCCGAGTTCGTCACCCCGGCGTTTCAGCGACGTTTTCGTCGTGGCGGATGAAAGGCTGGCAGGAAGGATGCGGCTGATACGCGCCAAGAAACCGGTCCCAAGGTTACAGTGTTCAAAAGCTGGATATGCGGGCCACCTACGGTTCGCATGGAATGCGAACATATCGCGTGCGGCGTGTATCCTAAAGGTGAAGAACCGTTCTTAAAGCCCGGATATGTCCAAAAAGCGAAGATTTTTTGAGTTCATGAAGGAGGTTTCTCCGGCCTCACGTTTTCACGGCGGGAATATGGCCCAGCGCATCGGCCATCAGGGCGATTTCTGCCAGCTTGTCATCGAGGGCGGACCAGTCATCCTGCTCACTGATTTTTGTCCAGAGAGCCTCGACCGTCGTGATCAGCATATTACAGGGCTGACCGCCTGAAAAATATGGATGATCTACGGAATAGGAGGCGACCGGGGTCCGTTTTTCGAGCAGGCCGCGGGCCTCTGCAAAGGCGCTGTCACGATAGAGGTCGCCACGTTCACCGTTCAACGCCCGCTCCGCGCCATCACTGCCTCCATACCAGTCGAAGGGCAGGCAATGGAACGGAATGCCTGAGGTCTCCATAAACAGCGTGACTGCATGCCGCAGGGCGCGATCGGTCTCGGGAGTGTCCGGGCTGACGCCAAGACGACGACACCATGCGAGATCCAGTTCGCGTTCATAAAGTGCGGGAAAGCGGGAAAGAACGTCCGTCAGTCCGGCATGGGGGGCAAATTCCAGCAGGCATTCCGCCAAACGGGCCAGATTCCACAGCAGCGCCTGTGGCTGGCGTCCATAGGCGTAAAGCCCGTTATGGTCGAAATAGGCGGCGGTAAAGCCCGCATCGAACCGGGGCAGGAACCGCCATGGACCATAGTCGAAACTCTCGCCCGTAATCGCGATATTGTCGGTGTTCAGGACGCCGTGGACAAAGCCCGCGGCCATCCACTGGGCTCCCACACGGGCGACGCGACCGCACACGGCTTCAAACAGGACCAGCGCTTCATTGCCATCTTCCGGGACGGACAGGTCTGGGTAGTAGGTCTCCCGAACGTAGGTGACGAGTAGCTTCAGAGCCTCTGTCTCGGCATTGGCCGCAAGACGCTGGAACGTGCCGATGCGGATGTGAGAGTGACCCAGTCGCACGAGAACTGCGGAGCGCGTGGGGGACGGTTCGTCGTTCCGCTCCAGGTTCTCACCGGTTTCGATCAGGCTGAAGGCGCGGGAGGTTTCAACGCCCAGCGCTTCCAGCATGGAGGCGGCCAGAATCTCCCGCATGCCGCCTTTCAGGGTCAGGCGTCCATCGCCGCCGCGAGACCATGGAGTGCGCCCGCTACCCTTGGTGCCCAGGTCGAGCAGACGCCCGGTATCATCCCGCAACTGGGCGAACAGAAATCCTCTGCCGTCGCCGAGGTCAGGGTTGTACTGCCTGAACTGGTGGCCATGATAACGCAGCGCCAGAGGCTGGGGCAGGGAGCCGGGAAGCGGGACAAAACGGCCGAAATGATCGACCCATTCGGCATCGGTCAGCGTATCGAGGCCGACAGTGGACGCTGCCCGGTTGTTACGATAACGGAGCGTGTGCGTGGGGAAGTGAGCGGGCTGCACGACATCGTAAAACAGACCGCCGAGGCGGGTGTGATCGAGAGCCGGATGAAAAGCTTGTGAAAATGGCATCAAACCGCGCTTTCACGGGAAGTTCTATTGACTTCCCGATGGTCATTTTACAGTGTCAACAAATCCGACACACACACACGAATAATAAGAAGTGGTCGCTGAATGAAAATTTTCAATATCCTGCTCATTGCGCCCTTTGTCGGGCTGCTGTGGGTGCCCTTCTATAACCACCAGACCCCGATGCTGCTCGGATTTCCTTTCTTCTACTGGTACCAGTTCGCCTGGGTCCCCGTGACGTCAGTTCTGATCTGGCTTGCCTGGAAAAAGGGAGCACAGTCATGAACGGCATTCCTGCGGCTGATACGCTTGCGCTCGTCGTCTTCATCCTGTTCTTCGGGGTGACGATCATTGCAGGCAGCACGGTTTCCCACTGGAAGAAATGGTTTTCCGGCGGAAAGAAATCGTCCCCTTCCACGCCTGTCGAAGGACATGGCGGTCACGGCACGGAAGAATGGGGCCTTGGCGGACGACAGTTCGGAGTTTGGGTCACGTGGTTTCTGGTTGGAGGCGATTTCTACACGGCCTACACCGTGATCGCGGTTCCGGCTCTGGTTTATGCGGTGGGGGCTTACGGTTTCTTCGCGCTGCCCTACACCATCATCGTCTACCCGTTCATCTTCGTCGTCATGCCCAAGCTGTGGAAGATCGCCCATGACGGCGGTCACGCGACGGCTGCGGACATGATCCGGGCACGTTTCGGCAGCCGTGCTCTTGAGTTGGCCGTTGCGTTTTCGGGCCTGATCGCCGTCATGCCCTATATCGCGCTTCAGCTGATCGGTATCCGTACCGTCGTGCAGGCGCTGGGCTTTTCGGGTGAGATCCCGCTGATCATCGCCTTTGTTTCCCTCGCGGCCTACACATGGATGGGCGGTCTGCATGCGCCTGCTCTGACGGCGTTCATCAAGGACATCATGATCTACATCGCGGTCATCGCCGCCGTGACGCTGATCCCGATCAAACTCGGCGGCTATGGCCACATGTTCGATGTCATGAACAACGTGGTGGCAATGCCGGATGCTGATCATGTCATGAAGGCCGGGCAGCTTATGCCGTACGCCACACTGGCGCTTTCCTCCGCGCTGGCGGCATTCCTGTATCCGCATACGCTGACAGGCATTCTGGCGGCCAAATCAGCGGATACGGTCAAGCAGAACGCCGTCTATCTGCCGATCTACACCATTGTCCTCGGACTGATCGCCCTGCTCGGCATGATGGCGCACGTCGCGGGCATCGATACGACCGTGTCTTCGATGGTGGTGCCTTACCTGTTTCTGAAACTGTTCCCGGACTGGTTTGCGGGTTTTGCTTTCGCTGCCATTGCAGTAGGAGCGCTCGTTCCGGCCGCTGTCATGGCGATCGGTGCAGCCAACCTGCTGACGAACAACATCCTGCCGAAGCGTTATGCTGGCGTGACGACCTCCCGGATTGCAGCGCTCGGCGTGAAGCTGGGCGCTCTGCTCTGTGTGCTGTTCCTGAACGCAAAGTTCGCCATCGATCTTCAGCTTCTTGGTGGCGTGATCATTCTTCAGACATTCCCGGCGCTGATCTTTGGCCTGACAAAATTCCGGTTCTCATCCACCGGTATGCTGACAGGCTGGATTGTCGGCACGGTGGTTGGTCTTGGTATCTGCTGGGCCGATGGCCTGAAGCCGGTTCATACGCTTGCAATCGGTGGTTGGTCCGAACTGGTTTCAACGGGACTGATTGCTCTGGTTGTTAACATCATCGTGACGGGAGTGGTCTCGATGATTGTTCCGCAACGGAACCTGGCGGTTGCTTCCAGATAAGCCCCGCTTCTTTTAACGGTAATGTCAGAAATGCCCGGCTTTTCTTAGCCGGGCATTTTTCGTTTATGACATTTTATTCCCCGCAAAACCGAATACGAATGACAAAGGGAAGATCGGATGTTTCTCCGGCAGTTGAATTATCTGATCGCTCTTGACCACTTCCGGCACTTCTCCCGCGCAGCGGCCCATTGCGGCGTGTCCCAGCCCGCGCTTTCCACGGCCATCCGGCAGCTTGAAAACGAACTGGGTGTCTCCATCGTGCGCCGGCGACATCGTGTTCTTGGCCTTACACCGGAGGGCGAACGCGTTGTCGCCTGGGCGCGCCAGAGTCTGGCGGCGCTGGATGGACTGAAGCAGGAGGCGGGGTTCGCGCATGATGTGGCGGGTGGCTCTCTGTCCATCGGCGTCATGCCGCCCGCCATACAGATTGCGCCCCTGCTGGTGGAAAGTCTTCGCGCCGTGATTCCGGCTCTCCATCTGGAAGTGACGGTCGTCTCTTCCGCCGAAGTGATGCTGGGACTGGCTGAGGAGCGCTTCAATCTGGGACTGGTCTATCTCGAGCAGCAGACAACCTCCCCCAATCTTGAGGAGCACACGCTCTACAGGGAGCAGCATGTTCTGGCCGCGGGCTCTGGCGTGAGCCTGCCGGGCCGGACATCTTGCAACTGGTCGGAAGCAGCGGGACTTCCCCTTTGTCTTTTTGACCGGTCAATGAAAAGCCGTCAGATCGTGGACGATGCTTTCGAGAAGGCGGAGGTCAAGAAACCGGACATCCAGTTCGAGACCAATGCGCTTGAACTGCTGCACGCAGAACTGAAAGCGGGGCGGCTGGCCTCCATCCTGCCGATTGCCGCCCTCCCTTCAGGCAGTGATGGAGCAGGGCTGAATATCCGTCGTCTGCATCCTTCGCCGGAGGTGCCTGTGGGGGTGATCAGACTCCGAAAGCCACTGATGAGCGCACTCATGCAATGTGTCTGGGACACGGTGACCAAGCTGGATCTGACAAGGGCTCTCACCCTCTGAAAGCGCCATTATAAGTGCTTCTTATAATTGCATCATAAGAAAGACTTGGACTTTTCTCCCGCTATCGTCTGCTAGCAACGCCATTATCAATGGGTGAGCAGGGAACCGGGCAGACGTGACAACGGTGACGGCAGAGCGAAAGTGGAGCTGGCTTTTCGCGCCGTCCATGGCGAATCTCGGGTTCGCCGTACGGACGTCCTGCGCTGCGGTCTTCTCCCTGCTTGTCGCCATGTGGATGGAGCTTGGCAGCCCGCAATGGGCGCCCCTGACCGTCTGGGTGGTCGCCACAGCCTCGCGTGGTGAGTCGATTTCCAAGGCGCGGTGGCGTTTGTTGGGAACAATCATCGGCTGTTCCGTCGGCGTGGCGCTGATCGCGTCCTTCCCACAGCAGGCCGCCATTTTTTTCGCAGGTCTGGCCGCGTGGATCGGTCTGTGCTGCGGTTGCGCCACCTTCTTCGACGGATTTCGGAGCTACGGCTTTCTGGTGGCCGGTTTCACGACGGCCATCGTCGCGGTCGACGCCATTCCGGATCCGGACGCCGCCTTTTCCGTGGCGATGGCGCGAGGAACCTACATCATGCTCGGTATCGTCTGCGAAGGTGTGGCGACGATGATGTTCATGCCGGACATGGAAGGGAAGGCGCGTCGCGCACTCGTGAAGCGCCTGAAGCATGTTGCTGATCATACCAGCATCATGCTTCAGGGCGCTGACTTCTCCCGTCCGGTACAGCAGGCGTTGCTTGCAGACATCATGGCGGCGGCGACCCGCATTGAATACGATGTGCTGGAGATGGGGCCGGCGGCAGGACGGGCGGCGGATCACGCCCGCGCCGCGCTGGCCTCCCTGCTGGCGGCGTTTGCGCGCAGGCGGGCGGAAGCTGGCTGGCCCACAATTCAGCGCAGTCTCGCCCATGCCGACGAGCATGTCCGGCTGATCGTTTCTCCCCTGCGAGGCGACCGATTCCGCTTTAGATCCCGTTCGGTGCGACAGGGGATTGAAGGTGTGCGTAACGGACTGCGTGCTGCCGCCGGGATCGTGGGGGCATGGTTGTTGTGGGAAGTCACGGGTTGGCCGTCCGGTATTACCTTCGTGTCCTATGTCGCGCTGGTCTACGGCCTGCTCGCCACACGGGAAACGCCGACGCTGGCGACAGGCGACTTTGTCCGTGGCGCACTCCTGTGTGCGCTGGTGGCGGCAGTTTTTGTGGTGCTGGTGGTGCCCGGTGTGACGTCGCCGGAGCTTCTGGCTGGCGCGCTGATGGTGCCGATGGTGGCGGGCGGTCTGGCGGCCCGGACGCCCCGGCTGATCAATCACGCCTTTTCCTTCAACATGTTTCTGCCCGTTCTGATCGGGCCTGCGAACATGGGGCGGTATGACGAAGTCTCGTTCCTGAACGGCACCTCCGCATTCCTTGGGGCGGTGTTTTTCTCCGCTGTCATGTTCCGGTTTGTGCTGACCTTCCGACCTGATGACCATCTGCGACGGACGATTGGCTGGGCGCAGCGGTGTCTGTTCGACCTGACCTATCCGACCAGCATGATATCCGAACGTGCATGGCTGATCGTGAATGCGGACAGCATGGTCCGGACGGTGCGAACGGCGCGGAATGTGCCGGAGGATGTGGTTTTCGCCCGTTTTTCGCAGCATATGGCGATCATGACGGTCGGTATGTATGTCATCGAGGTGCGGCAGACGGCACAGGACAAAACCTGTTCCGCAGGGCTGTCACGTCGGTTGCAGGTGTTTCTGCGGGTGTGGAGAAAGGATCAGGCGCGAGGGGAGATGATGCTGCCTGTTCTGCTGCGGTTCATTGACCGGGTACCGGGCGATCACACGGACCTGAGGCTCGCTCTTGTGAAAATGGTGCGGTTGCAACACGCAGTTCGGTCGTGATGCGTTCTCAATCCGTTAAGACAAACGCATTGCGTTCAGAAGGCTGTTCCGAAATCTCCATAGCCGCGCCTCCGCCTCCGTGATATGCACCCGGTCATGACCGTTCGTACGCGCTTTGCCCCATCCCCGACCGGGTTGCTGCATATCGGCAACGCCCGCGCCGCCCTCTTCAATTTCCTCTATGCCCGTCATTGCGGCGGCCAGTTCGTGCTCCGCATCGAGGACACCGACAAGGAACGCTCCACGCAGAAAGCCGTGGACGTGATCTTCGAAGGTCTCAGATGGATGGGACTGACATGGGACGGTGAACCCGTGTTCCAGTCCGCGCGGGAGGAGCGTCACAAGGAGGTCGCGCTCCAGCTTCTGGCGGAAGGCAAGGCCTACAGGTGCTTCTGCACGCCGGAAGAACTGAAGGAAATGCGCGAGACCGCCGTGGCCGAGGGCAGGCCGCCCCGTTACAACGGCATGTGGCGCGACCGTGACCCTTCCGAAGCGCCCGCCGGTGCGCCGTATGCCATCCGCATCAAGGCCCCGCGTGAAGGCGAGAACGTGATCGAGGATCTTGTGCAGGGCGAGGTCCGCGTGGCCAACGCCGAACTCGATGACATGATCATCCTTCGCTCCGACGGCACGCCGACCTATCAGCACGCCGTTGTGGTGGATGACCATGACATGGAGATCACCCACGTCATCCGTGGCGACGATCACCTGACCAACACCTTCCGTCAGTTGATGATCTATCGTGCAATGGGTTGGGAAGCACCGCGTTTCGCCCATCTGCCCCTGATTCATGGTCCCGATGGCGCGAAACTGTCGAAGCGTCATGGCGCGCAGTCAGTCGTCGAATTCCGCGAGATGGGCTATCTGCCGGAAGCGCTCTGCAACTATCTGCTGCGTCTCGGCTGGGGCCACGGCGATGCGGAAATCCTGTCGCGTGACGAGCAGATCCGCCTGTTCGACCTGTCCGGCGTGGGCCGCTCGGCCTCGCGCATGGATTACACCAAGCTGGAACACGTCAACGCCGTCTATCTGCGTGAAGCCGATGACGAGCGTCTGACCAATGACGTAATGGAGCGTCTGGCCAGCCGTGAGGGTGTGGAAACAGGTCCGGAAGTCCGCAAGCGCGTGCTGGAACTGATGCCCGGTCTCAAAGAGCGCGCCCGCACGCTGATCGAACTGACGGAGAGCGCCGCGTTCCTTGGTCGTCAGGTGCCGCTGTCCTTCGACGCCAAGGCCGAGAAGCAGCTTACTCCTGAAAACTGCACGATGCTGGGCGAACTGGCTCGTGATCTGGCTGTGGTCGAGCCTTTTACGGCGGAACCGGTTCATGAAGCACTCAAGCTGTTCGCTGAAAAGCATGACCTGAAACTCGGCAAAGTCGCCCAGCCGCTTCGCGCCGCGCTGTGCGGCACGACGACCTCGCCGGGCATCGACGCCACGGCGGCGGCGCTGGGACGTGATGAAGTGCTGGCACGGATAGGGGCCGTTCAGAATGGCTGAGGCGTCGTCCGGGGGCTCCCGTTTTTTCGGTCCCTCGGACCGACATCTTCTCGGGATTCAGGGGATGCACCCCTCCCGGATAGAACCCATTCTTGATCTGGCCGAGAGCTACGCGCTCCTGAACCGGTCCCGCAAGACACCGCGGGATCTGTTGCGGGGGCGTACGCTCATCAACCTGTTCTTTGAGGACAGCACGCGCACGCGCACATCCTTCGAGCTGGCGGGCAAGCGTCTTGGCGCTGACGTGGTGAACATGTCAGTCGCGCAGTCATCCGTGAACAAGGGTGAAACCCTGCTCGATACAGCGGCGACGCTGAACGCCATGCGGACCGACCTGCTGGTGGTGCGTCACTCCCAGTCCGGCGCGCCCGCGCTGCTGGCGCAGAAGGTTGATGCTGCCGTTATCAACGCCGGAGACGGCACGCATGAGCACCCGACGCAGGCGCTGCTCGATGCGCTGACCATCCGTCGTCATCTTGGACGTCTGGAAGGGCTGACTGTCGCCATCTGTGGCGACATCGCCCATTCCCGCGTGGCGCGGTCCAATATCCATCTGCTGACGTCCATGGCGAACAAGGTCCGTCTGGTCGGTCCTCCGACGCTGGTGCCACGCTCCATGGCGAGCCTTGGTGTTGAAGTGCACCATTCCATGGAAACCGGGTTGCGTGACGTTGACGTGGTGATGATGCTGCGTCTTCAGAAAGAGCGGATGTCGGGAGGGCTGATCCCCAGCGCCCGCGAATATTTCCGCTATTACGGCCTCGATCAGCGCAGACTCGACCTGGCGAAGCCGGGCGCGCTGGTCATGCATCCCGGCCCGATGAATCGTGGCGTGGAGATTGCCAGCCAGATTGCGGATTCCGACCAGAGCGTGATCCGCGAACAGGTGGAGATGGGAGTCGCCGTGCGAATGGCCGTGCTTGACCGTCTGTCCCGTGGAGGCCGGTCATGAGCACCTGCACCGTTTTCGAAAATGTGCGTCTGATTGATCCTGCATCCGGTCTGGACAAGCCGGGACGGCTGCTGGTGCGTGACGGCGTGGTGGTGGGCTACGATCTGCCCGGTTCAGAAGGCAAGCCGGACGAAGCTGAAATTGTAGACGGGCAGGGCGCCGTTCTCTGTCCCGGCCTTGTCGATATGCGTGTCGAGATTGGCGAACCGGGACACGAATACCGTGAGACGGTCAAATCGGCTTCCCGGGCCGCCTTTGCGGGCGGCGTAACGACCGTCGCCGTGCTGCCGACCGGCTCTCCGCCCATCGATGATCCCGCCATGGTGCGGATGCTGCGTTTTCGCGGTGAGGAGCCGGATTACGTCTCGATCCTGCCCTATGGCGCACTTACCAAGGGCTGTCAGGGCGCGGAACTGGCCGAGATCGGTCTGTTGTCCGAAGCGGGAGCCGTGGCTTTCACGGACGGTAATCGCGCCATCGCCTCGGCGCGTCAGATGAAGCTGGCGCTGACCTACGCGCAGGCTTTCGATGCGCTGGTGGTGCAGCATCCGGAAGAGCCGACACTGGCTGGCGGCTGTGCGACGGAAGGTGAACTGGCCCTGCGTCTTGGTCTGCCCGGTATTCCGACAGCGGCGGAAGCGATCATGATCGCCCGCGACATCCGGCTGGTGGAGATGACCGGTGGCCGTCTGCATTTCGGCCATGTCTCGACGGGCGAGGGCGTGGAACTGATCCGTCAGGCCAAGGCGCGCGGCGTGCGTGTGACCTGTGATACGGCTCCGCAGTATTTCGACCTCAACGAAACGGCGATCGGTGATTTCCGGACCTACGCCAAATTCTCGCCACCTCTGCGTCGCGAGGATGACCGGCTGGCCATCTGCGCGGCTCTGGCGGACGGGACGATCGACGCCATCGCTTCCGATCATGCGCCGCGCGACCCGGACGACAAGCGTCTGCCGTTCGCGCAGGCTTCGGCGGGCGGAACCGGACTCGCCACGCTGCTTGGCGTCACACTGACGCGCTATCACGATGGCACCCTGTCCCTGAGCGATGCACTGGCGCTGCTGACATGCCGACCGGCAACTCTGCTCGGCGTGAGTGGTGCAGCCGCACGCGGTGGTTCCCGGCCTGTGGGAACGCTCGTCGCCGGAGCGCCAGCGGACCTGTGTCTGTTCGATCCCGACCGCGCGTGGCAGGTGATTGCGGGCGAGCTTCCCGGTCACGCCCAGAATACGCCGTTTGACGGCAGGGCGCTGGAAGGGAAGGTCTTGGGCACCTGGAAGAACGGACGTCGGGTCTTCGGAGGTGCCGCGTGAATTTTTTCGAGTCACCCGGCACTTTGCTGGCAGGTGTGATGCTTCTTTCCTACATGCTGGGAAGCATTCCGTTCGGCCTGCTGCTGACAGCCGCCTCCGGGCAGGGTGATATCCGTCAGATCGGTTCAGGCAATATCGGCGCAACCAATGTGCTGCGTACGGGTAACAAGAAGCTCGCTGCCGCCACGCTTCTTCTGGATGGCCTGAAAGGTGCGCTTGCGGTCCTCATCGCATGGGTGATGACGCCGCCGGAACTCGGTGATCGCGCTGCATCACTGGCAGCGATCTTCGCCGTGCTTGGTCACTGCTTTCCTCTCTGGCTCGGGTTCAGGGGCGGAAAAGGCGTGGCCACGGGGCTGGGCGTCGTGCTGGCGCTGTCGCCGGTTACTGGTCTGGCCTGCTGCCTTATCTGGCTGGTCGGCGCAAAAGTGACCCGCATTTCTTCAGCCGGGGCGCTGCTTGCCTTTGCCTGCATGCCTGTCATCCTGTTTTTCCTGAATGGACACTCCTTTTCAGGTTCGGAAAAGCCGCTGGCTGGCGTGCTGGTCGCCTGCATTATTTTCGTAAGGCATCGCGCCAATATCGCCCGGCTGCTGAACGGAACCGAGCCCAGAATCGGCCAGTCGTCACATTGACAGCCGTCACGGTGAATGAAGACAGACACCTGAACCCCGAGCTTCCGGCTCTGTTACGGCTGGCCCGCACGGAAAATGTCGGTCCGGTCACATGGCGTCGGCTCATGCAGGAGTATTCTTCGGCGGAAGAGGCGCTGGCGGCGTTGCCGGAACGGGCGCGGCGAGGCGGGCGAAAAGGTCCGCTCCGAATTCCTGAGCAGGCCGAAATTGAGCGTGAAATCGAGGGAGTCCTGTCGCTTGGCGGCAGGATCGTCACCCTGTTCGATCCTGACTATCCACCGCTTCTGGCAGAGTTACCTGATTCGCCGCCCATTCTGTCCATTCTGGGCAACGGAGCCTGTCTGTCGGCTCCCCGGAGTGTGGGAATCGTAGGCGCGCGCAATGCTTCGGCGGCGGGAATGCGGTTCGCGGAAAGTCTTGCGACTGAATTATCGCATGCCGGGATTACGGTGATTTCCGGTCTGGCTCGCGGGATCGACGCGGCGGCGCATCGAGGCGCGCTGCATGGGAGCTTCCCCGAGTGGGGCAGTTCGGTTGCGGCCATCGCGGGTGGGCTGGATGTGGTTTATCCAACGGAAAATGCGGCTCTACAGACATTGCTTGCCGAAAAAGGTGCTGTGGTGACGGAAGCGCCACTGGGCACCCAGCCACAGGCGCGACACTTCCCACGCCGTAACCGCCTCATTGCCGGACTGTCTCTCGGCACGGTGGTTGTCGAGGCCGCCATGAACTCGGGAAGTCTGATTACGGCGCAGCTGGCTGACCGTTACAGCCGCGCTCTTTTCGCCGTGCCGGGATCGCCGCTGGACCCGCGCTGCCGTGGCAGTAACGATCTTTTGCGCACCCGCAATGCGCATCTGGTCGAAACGATTGAGGATATCCTGCCTTATCTTCGCCACTCTCATGCGGCAGCGGGACAGGTGTTGTCCGGGTTTGCCGAGGCTCAGGAGGAATGGGGAGCCCCTTCCGCAGCGGGCGACGCAGACCTTGACCGTGTGAGAAGAATGATTCCTTCACTTATCTCATTCACACCGGTCCCGGTTGACGATCTGGTGCGGCGCTGTCAGTTCTCGGTTTCGGCGGTTCTGACGGTGCTCACCGAACTTGAGCTTGCCGGCCGGGCGGAGATGCTGCCCGGAGGAGCTGTTGTCCAGTTGATGCCAGACGGAACGGGGTGATTCTTTCTCCATGCCGGCCTGGCGCGGAGAGAGCATGACTGACGTCGTCGTGGTTGAATCGCCTGCCAAGGCGAAGACGATCAATAAATATCTGGGCGACGGTTATACCGTTCTCGCCTCATTCGGGCACGTCCGAGACCTGCCGCCGAAAGACGGGTCCGTCATGCCGGACGAAGACTTCGCCATGAAATGGCAGTCCGATGAGCGCGGCCAGAAGCAGGTTGCGGCCATCGCCAGGGCGCTCAAGGGCGCGCATACGCTTTATCTCGCCACTGACCCGGATCGCGAGGGCGAAGCCATTTCATGGCACGTCAAGGCGATGCTGGCGGAGAAGAATGCGCTCAAGGGCGTGAACGTCCGGCGTGTGACGTTCAACGAGATCACCAAAGGCGCCATCAAGGAAGCCATGGCGCATCCGCGTGACCTCGACATGCCGCTGATCGAGGCTTATCTCGCCCGTCGCGCTCTTGACTACCTTGTCGGTTTCACCCTCTCGCCCGTCCTGTGGCGCAAGCTGCCGGGCTCGAAGAGCGCCGGTCGTGTCCAGTCGGTCGCCCTGCGTCTGATCTGCGAGCGCGAAGCCGAGATCGAGGTTTTCAAGCCTCGGGAATACTGGACGGTCGGCGCGACATTCTTCACACCGGCTGGCGCGCCTTTCACGACCCGCCTGACGCATCTGGATGGCAGGAAGCTCGACCAGTTCGATCTTTCCAACGAGGAACTTGCCTTCGCAGCACGGGATGCGGTGCTGGCGGGGACGTTTGCGGTCAAATCCGTCGAACGCAAGAAGGTCAAGCGCAACCCGCCGCCGCCGTTTACCACGTCCACGCTCCAGCAGGAGGCTTCCCGCAAACTGGGCATGGGCGCGCAGAACACCATGCGGACGGCGCAGCAGCTTTATGAAGGCATCGAGCTTGGTGGCGAGACGGTCGGTCTGATCACCTATATGCGAACCGATGGCGTCACGATGGCCGGAGAGGCGATCGCTGATATCCGTCGTCACATCGGCAAGGATTTCGGCGCGAATTACGTCCCGGCCCAGCCGCGCGTCTATTCGACCAAGGCCAAGAACGCGCAGGAAGCGCATGAAGCCGTCCGGCCGACTGATGTCAGCCGCACACCGGCTTCCGTGGCGCGTTACCTCAGTGACGAGCAGCGCAGACTGTATGAGCTGGTGTGGAAGCGCGCTGTCGCCAGCCAGATGCAGTCGGCGGAACTGGATCAGGTCGCCGTGGACGTGGCCGATCAGCCGGGCAGGACCGTGCTGCGCGCGACGGGTTCGATCATCGCGTTCGATGGCTTTCTGAAACTCTATACGGAAGGCCGGGACGAGAGCGACAAGGCGGCTGACGATGAAAGCCGTATGCTGCCGCCGATGAACGAGCGCGACCCGCTCAGGCGTGGCGATGTGGAGGCTGAACAGCACTTCACCCAGCCGCCGCCGCGTTATTCGGAAGCGTCGCTGGTCAAGAAAATGGAAGAGATCGGCATCGGTCGTCCCTCCACCTATGCCTCCATTCTGACGGTCCTGCGAGACCGTAATTACGTGCGTCTGGAAGCCCGGCGCTTCATGCCGGAAGATCGGGGACGCCTTGTTACGGCGTTCCTTGTCTCCTTCTTCGAGCGCTATGTCGATCCGCAGTTCACGGCAGGTCTCGAAGAGCAGCTTGACGATATTTCGGCAGGGCACGCTGACTGGCGCAAGGTGATGAGCGCCTTCTGGGAGGCTTTCTCCGCTGCCGTGGCGCAGACAAAAGACCTGACCATCACTGAAGTCATTGACGCTCTGGATCAGGATCTCGGGTCGCATTTCTTCCCGCCGAACGAGGAAGGAACCGATCCGCGGGTCTGCACGTCCTGCGGCACGGGTCGTCTGGGACTGAAACTCGGACGCTATGGCGCTTTCATCGGCTGCTCCAATTATCCGGAATGTCAGTACACCCGGAAGCTCGCCGTCGAAGGTGGTGAGGGTGACGGCAGCGAAGAGCTGAAAGACGGGATGAAGCTGCTCGGTCAGCATCCGGTCACTGGCGAGGACATCACGGTCAAGCGTGGACCGTGGGGCCTTTACGTGCAGCAGGGCGAACCCAACCCGGAGGACAAGAAAGCCAAGCCGAAACGCGCCTCGTTGCCGAAAGGGTTGAGTCTGGAGAACCTGACGCTGGATCAGGCGGTCGGACTTCTGAGCCTGCCCAGGATTGTGGGTATCCACCCGGAATTCAATGAGCCGATCGAAGCCGGACTGGGTCGTTTTGGTCCGTATGTGAAGATGGGCGCGATCTATGGCTCGCTCGACAAGGACGATGACGTTCTGACGGTCGGACTCAATCGGGCTGTGGACGCACTGGCCAAGAAGATCGCCTCGATCCGTAATCTCGGGCCGCATCCGAAAGATGGCGAGCCGGTCATGGTGCGGAAGGGCCGCTTCGGGCCGTATGTCCAGCATGGTCAGGTCGTGGCCAATCTGGCGCGTGGCGAAAGCATGGACGATGTCACGCTGGACGGGGCGCTGGAACTGCTGGCCGAGAAGGGCAAGCCACTGAAGCCGAAAGGCAAGGCGGCCGCCAAGAAGACGACCAGGACGGCTGCAAAAACCACGGCGAAGGGCAGGGTCAAGGCTGAGGGCGACGCCGGGAAACCTGCCAAACCGGCCAAAAAGACGACGAAGGCAAAAACAACGGCCACGGCAAAAAAGAAGCCTGCCGCCAGCAGGAAAGCAGCAACCGCGAAAGATCAGACGTCCGCTGAATGAATGCTGATGCAGCGACATCCCTGTTCCCGGGCATGGGCCGGCCGGACAGGGATGTTCTGGCGCAGATCCTGCGGGACTCATCTACGCCTCTGACAGCAGGACAGTTGCTTCGTCGGCTGGGTCTGCCGCCTGATCGCAAGAAGCAGGTGCGGGCCTTGCTGCACGCGATGGCTCTTGATGGCGCGTTTCGGGAAGAGGCCCTGTTCGGCAAGCTGCGTGGCGAGCCCGAGCTGCCCTTGCTGGCCGAGGTCGTCATCACGGGACGCGACCGGCATGGCGCGCCGTTTGGAAGGCTCGCGGCTGGGGAGGCGTTTGGCAGGAGAGCTGCGTCGAAAGGTGGTCTGCCGATCGTGTTCGTGCATCCGCCTCCGGCCGATGACCCTCCGCTTGTCGCCGGAGCGACGGTGCTGACGCGTCTGCGTTCAGTCGGTGCGAACCGCTACGAAGCCCGCATACTGAAACGGCGGGAGCCAGCCTGTTTCGTAGGAGTCTTTGGCGCGGAAACAGGTGGAGAGGTGCGAGCCTGTGACCCGCAGAGCACCTGTCGTCGCAATATCGCGGAAGAAGAGCGCCATGAGCTGAAAGAGGGTGATCTCGTTCTGGCCGATGGCGAAGGTCACATCCATCGCTCTTTCGGTAAACGGGATGACCCGCTGGCCGTCGCGGATATGGGCAGAGCCGAGTATGGTCTGCCTGAAGCTTTCCCGCCAGACGTCCTCTCCGAAGCCATGGAACTGCATGCCCCGGAGCAAGAGAAGCCCTCAGCTGGTCGCAAGGATTTTCGCGCCATCCCGTTTGTGACGGTGGATGGTCCTGACGCACGTGATTTCGATGATGCGGTCTGGGTGGAGCGCGACGGGGAGGGTTTCCGGCTGCTCGTGGCGATCGCGGATGTCTCCCACTATGTCACGCCTCATTCAGCTCTCGACGCGGAAGCGCGGCGACGCGGACATTCCGTCTACTTTCCGGACGCCGTTGTGCCGATGCTGCCGCCCCGGCTGTCGGAGGAACTCTGTTCGCTCCGACCGGATGAAGACCGGTTCTGTGTCGTTTTTGAGATGCGCTTCAGCAGCGAAGGGCTACCCACAGATACCCGCATCGAACGTGGTGTCATGCGGAGTCGGGCACGTCTGACTTACGAACAGCTTGAGGGCATGCGTGAGGGAACGTGCGCTTTTCTCCATGATGAGCTGGGGCGTGAGTGGGTCGACGCCCTGTATGCGGCGCACGAAGCGTTGCAGGCGGCACGCATCCGCCGTGGTTGTCTGCAAATCGCGGACAGGGAGCCGCTTCGTGTGGAACTGGATCGACAGACCGGACGTTTGGCTGTTTGGAACAGCCGACCACCTGAAAGCAGGCATCTTGTCGAGTCCTTCATGATCGCAGCTTGCCATGCCGGTGCACAGGTCATGCGTGATAAGGGAAAGGCCGCTCTTTTCCGGTCTCATGCCGATAAGCACCCTGTTGCGGATGTGCCACGTCTGCCGGCTGTTTACGTCACGCAACCAGCGTATCATGCCGGCTTGCAGCTCGATGTTTACGCTCATCTTACAAGTCCGATCCGGCGGTATGCAGACCTGATCAATCACAGGATTCTTCTGGAAACGATACTGCCGGAAGGGCTGTATTCCGAGGTTCGGGCCGGTCGTGGCGGATGTCTTGACACTCTTCCTGCCCATCTCGCCGTGACTGAGGCCCGGGCGGCGGAGGCGTCCGCCATGACGCGACAACGTCTGCTGGCGCTCTGGCTTTCTCAGGATCAGGAAAGGATCTGGTCGGGCCATGTGACTGGTGCGACCCCGGACGGCGCTCTGGTCACATTGACGGAAACGCAGACAACCGGTCTGCTCCCTTTTCGGGGAAGTGCAGACCGAAAGATGTTTTCGGATTCGAGCGGAGGAAGTGAAGCGTGTTCTGGCGCAACAGCGTCCTCTCCGGAGTCATGGGAACTGTTTTCTCCGCGAAAGGGGACCGTCGTGCGTGTCAGGATCGTCGGTCTGTCACACGACGTCTTTCGGTGCATCTTTCAGTTCGCAGGGTTTTCCGCATGAGAAGGCCGCGTCTGCCCGCAGTAAATTCTTCGGATCAGCGGGGGCTGCGAAGACTTCGTCCGGTGATGGCGCCGCTGGTGGTGGCTGTCTGGCTGCTGACGACCGCAGTCTGCGCCTACGCCGCGACGGCGCCCGAAGAGGAGAAGGACGGTGCGCACGCGCCCGCCGTTCCCGTCGCCGGTCAGAAAGAGCCAGCCAAAGACACCACGTCACCGGCGACCGACAGACCTCTCGGAGAGCAGGCCAGCGAGAAGAAGGATTCGCCTCCACGTCTGAACACGAACCTCATACGTTCGGTCATCCAGACGGCGCTGGAGTTTTTACAGCCCCGCACTCTGCATCCTTACGATGCCCGACAATTGTGTCTCTGGGGACTGGGAGGCATTAGCGCGCTTGATCCGGCCCTGCGTGTTGTGGAGGTTTCCGACGGGATCGAGCTCATGCAGGGGCAGGCTGTGGTTCTGAAACGACCCGCTCCGGTTGCGGGCAGTTCACGGGACTGGGCCGTGGTCACGACTGACTTTCTCCTGGCTGCCACAGAGCATTCCTCTGTATTGGAAAGTGTGCAGGGAGACGGGATTATCCAGAGCTTCTTTGACGAACTCTTCAACCATCTTGATCCTTATTCCCGTTATGTCGGCCCGGCGCCTGCTGAAACCGATCGTACGGTGCGGAGCGGCGGCAACGCAGGGATCGGTATCACGATTGATGAACAGACAGGTTCTCCGGACGGTCGGAGCAAGGTCGGGTCACGTCATCTGGTCGTCACCGCCGTCAACACCAATGGACCGGCATGGCCCGCCGGGGTGGATGTTGGCGAGCGGCTTGTCGCCATTGATGGCCACAGCATCATCGGCCATTCGGTCGAGCAGGTGAACGCGCTTCTCTCCGGTGTCCCCGGCAGCACTGTGGCTGTCCGTCTGTATTCCCCGGCCCTGAAGCGGACCCGTACCCTGCAACTGCGGCGCGAGAAAATACCACCGGAAACAGTCTTCGCCTTCAGTGCGGGACCGCTCGTGATCATCCGCATTACATCCTTTTCTTCCGAGACCGCGGAGGAAATGAGCCAGTATCTCGATCAGGCGACGCAGGACCGGCATCTGCGCGGCATCCTCATCGACCTGCGAGGCAACAGGGGAGGCGTGTTGCAGCAGGCCGTCACCGCTGCGGCGCTCCTCCTTGATAATGGAGTGGCGGTCGTCACCAAGGGGCGTGACCCTCAGGCTAATCATGTCTGGGCGGTACAGGGAGGCGACATGACAAATCACCTCCCGGTTGTGGTGCTCGTGGACGGGCGTACGGCGAGTGCGGCGGAAATTCTGGCGGCTGCTCTGGCCGATCATCACAGGGCGGTGGTGGTGGGAAGTTCGACAATGGGCAAGGGGCTGGTACAGACCGTCGCCCAGTTGCCCGATCGTGGGGAACTGTTCGTGACCTGGAGCCGTGTGATCGCTCCGCTCGGCTGGCCGCTGCAGGGGCTTGGCGTGATGCCGCAGGTCTGCACAAGCCGGGGCGCTGCTGATACGGAAACGCAGATGGCGGCGCTCCGGTCCGGCCACACGCCGGAAGGATCTTTTGTGGGACAGTCACGCAGTGTCAGGTATCCGGTTCCGGTTTCCCGGATTCTCGAAATTCGTAAAACCTGCCCGGCGGCGCTTGGCGGCGACCTCGATCTTGACGTCGGACGTGACCTGCTGGAGACGCCGGCCGCTTACCGGGCCGCCCTGTTCATGATCCCCGATGAAGCAGACACTGCGGGAATGGAAGCCGAATGAGTACTGAACCCCGCCTTATGACTGGTTTGTGGGTCAGCGCCGTGTTGCGGCAGGCCAATTCCAGCGGCTGCCCTGCCATGCGTCGTCGTCGTGGAGACCAGGATGCGGGTGGCGTGCTGGCCATCCTCACGTCTCGGGACAGAAGAGCCGTTGTGCTTGCGCAGACTCGTGCGCCGGACGGGTCTCCCGCATGGATCAGGGGAACCGGCGCTGATCCTGTCGATGAGGCCACTGCCGAGGCCTATGTGGAAAGGCAGATCGGGCGTGATCCGGACCTGTGGGTTCTTGAGTTTGAAACCGAAGACCTTATGCCCCCTTTCGAGGCTGTATTGCTTTAACTGTTCGGTCGTTGCATGAGAGCCACACATGAATGGTAAGAGTTGTCTGTCATGCAACCTCCGTCTCTCTCCGGATTTGCAGTCACGGTGAGGGAACGGCGCTAAACGCCGGACGACAGGCCAGGGTTTTCAAAGTTAAAAGTCTTGTGGATGGCGTTGCGAGTTGCGCCACGGCCGGGTTTCGGCGAAACAGGGCCATGTGATATTGCAGTGACATTGCACCGGGTCGACATATCCGGTCGATAGCGGTGCAGAGGTGAGGAGAACATGATGAAGCTGCGTAACGGGTTTCTTACGGGATCAATCCTGTCGGCGCCGCTTGTCGTCCTCGCTCTCTCCGCCCCGGCTTCCGCTCAGCCAGTGCAGGGTCTGTATGTTGCCGGTGAGGGTGGCGCGACCATCAATCAGGCTCAGCAGGTTCGTCTGAGTCCCACCTTGCCGAGCGGACGCGATACCTGGAAAACAGGCGCTGTCGGCATAGGCTCGATTGGTTACGGACTTGGTAACGGCTTCCGGGTAGAGCTCGAAGGCAATTACCGGAACATGGATTACCATCATCTTTCTTCCGCCACGGTGTCCACAAAAGGTGATGGCCGTCGTCAGACCTCAGGTTTGATGGCTAACGCACTGTTTGATCTGGATATCGGCAAAAGCTGGCTGTTCCCTTATTTCGGTGCGGGTATCGGCTACGGCTGGACCAATATGCATACGACCATAACGGGCCTTGACCGCTCTCTTTCAGAGCAGGTTCGGGGTACGCATGGCGGTTTCACCTATCAGGGAATCTTTGGTCTCGCTTTCCCTGTGCCATGGGTTGTGGGGCTTTCCGCGACAGCGGAATACCGTTTCTGGACCATGCTGGCCCCACAGGGATATCACGCGACCGCGCTGGGTACGGTTGGCGGGAGCAATGCCGTCAAGGAAGCAGGTCTTGCTGAAGGCAACCGCAGCACGGCGACCGATTTCAACCATTCCATGATGCTGGGCCTGCGCTACGAGTTCAATCCGGCTCCGCCGCCACCCCCGCCAGTGGAAGCGGCGCCTGCACCGATGCCGGTTGCGGACCGCAGCTATATCGTATTCTTCAACTGGGATGGAGCGGGCCTGACAGATCGTGCGCGGTCCATCGTTGCTCTGGCGGCGCAGGCATCCGGGCACACATCCCTGACCCGCATTCAGGTGTCAGGTTACACGGACACATCAGCGGCGCATCCCGGCGCTCGCGGTCAGAGCTACAATATGGCGCTTTCAATCAGGCGGGCTGGAGCAGTGAAGGCTGAGCTGATTCGCGATGGCGTGGCAGGCTCCATCATCGATGTGCAGGGATATGGGCAGTCCCATCCGCTGGTTCAGACTGGTCAAAACGTCAGGGAACCCCAGAATCGTCGGGTGGAAATCATTCTGCGCTAACCATCTGGTCTGACATCTCAGATGTGAAGGCGGACAGCAGTCTCTGTCATTATGGAATAACGGGGCCATCTGGCCCCGTTTTCTTGTTCAGAGTCCGGTGAACAGGGATGTGGACAGATACCGCTCTGCGAAGGACGGTGCGATGGCCACGATGGTTTTACCCCTGTTTTCCGGACGATGCGCCAGCGTAACTGCGGCGTGGAGGGCAGCGCCCGATGAAATGCCGATGGGAATACCATCCAGACGGGCGCAGCGGCGCGCGGCAGCGATCGCCTCGCGTTCGGAAACTGTCAGGACGCCATCCAGAGCGTTGACATCGAGCGTACGAGGACAGAAGCCCGGGCCAATGCCCTGAATGCCGTGCGGTCCCGGCTCATCGCCGTTGAGTATCGCGCTTTCAGCAGGTTCGACACCGAAAATCTCGATACCCGATTTTTTCTTTTTAAGGGCGTGCGCGATGCCGGACGCCGTGCCGCCTGTGCCAACACCGGCAACCACGATGTCCACTGTTCCGGCCGTATCGACCCAGATTTCCTCCGCCGTCGTCTGCTCATGGACGAGAGGATTGGCCGGGTTATCGAACTGACCGGGCATCCAGGCGTCAGGCGTGGTTTTGAGGATCTCCTGGGCACGGGCGATAGCCCCCGCCATACCGAGGCGGGAGGGGGTCAGTTCAACTTGGGCATCCATCAGTCGCAACATTTTACGACGTTCGATGGACGCGCCTTCCGGCATGGTCACAATCAGACGATAACCCCGTGATGCTGCGACAAACGCGAGGGAGATACCCGTGTTGCCGGAGGTCGGTTCCACCAGAACGCTCTTGCCGGGGGTGATGAGGCCCTGCTCTTCAGCGGCCAGCACCATGGCGGCGCCAATGCGGTCCTTCACTGAAGCAAGTGGATTGAAGAACTCAAGCTTGAGAAGCACGCGGGCCTGAAGGTCATCTTCTTCCATCATGCGTGGCAGGCCAACCAGAGGCGTACCGCCGACCACATCGACAACGGAATCGAAAATCCGGCCACGGGGAGGGGCGAGTTTGAAATCAATACGGTCGGCTGGTGTTTCGGAGACCATGACGTAACCTTTTTTCTGGCACTCTCCTTGCAGTGCGGATGTTTGAACCGCGCCGCCAGGAAGAATCGATCCGGCTGAAGTCCTGAACAGACATCGTTTCCCGCAAATCGGGATAGGCGTGTAAAATAGCACGACAGAGCAATGTGGATAAGTGCAGCTTTTGTTGCTTTTCACTTTCATGGCATGGATATGTCGCCATCATGCGGATTGTCAGCTAATTGTCAGCTGAACGAATGGCTCTGAGGACGACTTAATGTTTCTGCGACGCGATCGTGCCATGACAGGCATCATGATCATGCTGGATGTTGCATTTTATGCGGGACGAACCGGCACTGTGAACGCGGCGGATATTGCTCAGAGGGCCGGGCTGGTCCGGCGTGGCATCGAACCTCTGCTTCAGATGCTATCCCGCTCATCACTGCTGGAGAGTGTAAGAGGGCCACGGGGAGGGTATCGGCTGGGACGGCCGAGAAGAGATATTTCCATTACGGAAATCGTCTCGACAGTGGTGAACACCGATCCTGATTCTGACGATGGGTCTTCGGGGGATCTCTACCAGAAGGTGCTGGATCCTTTCTGGCGTGAAGAGGACGAAGCGCTTGGGGCCAGACTGCGCGAAGTCACGCTTGATGATCTTGTCAGAAAAGCTGAAGCGGCCGGACTGCGCCGTCCTCTGACAGAGCCGATCTCATTTTCGATATAGGTCCCTGATACGCTCTTCCGGAGCACATCAGGGTAGACCAGGGCTGGAGAGGCGTACCAGCCGTGTGTGCGGACGCGCAGGCTTACTTCTTGCGTGTCTTGGTGACCGTGCGCCGTTTGGTTGCCGTCGTCGCTTTGCGCGTTTCTTTGTGCTCAGGCGTCGGAGCGCTGACGGCTGGTTTCGGAATAACCACACCTGTCGCATCGACGGTGACGTTCACCGTCAGATTGTCACGCTTCTGGCCAGGGCCACGGATCAGCACAACCGAGAATTTGTCCGCTCCGGCGTAAGCCATGACCGGTGTGTAGGTGATCTGGGTCTGCCCATCCAGCGTATACAGGAAGGCCTTGCCATGCTCAGGGGCAGGAGAAATGCCGAAGGATGCGTAAGCGCCGCCGTCCGGCGGGACAACAGTCAGAACGCAGCGTCCGTCGTCGCTTCGCACGGTCATGGCGACGGTACGATCGCCCTGGGCGTCAGCAATCGGTTTTGTGGTCTGGCAGACGGCGGACGTTTTCATGTAGCCGAATGGGTCGGGAGACCCGTAACGACCGCTCTGAAGCGGACCATGATTACATCCGGCCAGAAAGCTGGTGGCCAGCACAGGCACGGCTAGGACTTTAAGACGCACGTAAAGGCTCCGCTTATTAGCTGTTGACAACTTGGGGGACGGGTGGCGAATCCACCGACCGCACGAAATCCATCCCGCTCTAGAACATCCGACACCCAGTTGAAAGACGTGGGGAGAGAGGATCGGAAAGCTGCGGGAGGCAGATGCCGTCGAAACGCCACAATCAGGGCGATATTATGGTCGCATGACAGACATGCCCGATAATTTATCACGATAAAATGTCGCCAAAACCGTGCTTTGAGATGACAGGTTGAGAAACAGGTTTCAGAATCCTCTCGCCATCATGATGCGGGCAGTGCATATGTCTGCGCACGTTGTATTCCATCCGTTTTAAAGAGGCTCTTCATGTCCACAGGTCCGTTCCGTTTCGCGATCGCCGGTCTGGTTTCTCTCGGCATAACCTGCGGCTCCGGTGCGTTCGCCGCCACCTGCAGCGGATCCCCGGCAACCGAAGCCTTCGATGTGCAGGGTCTCAAAAGCGAACTGATGGTGACGGCCCTCTCCTGCAAGGCGCAGGACCGTTACAACGACTTCGTGGCGAAATTCCGCACCAAACTGCTGGCTGAAGAACAGCGCCTGAACACCTATTTCCGCACCACATACGGAAAGCGCTCACAGGTCGAGCATGATGACTACATCACTCAGCTGGCGAACGTGCAGTCTGAAAAAGGTCTTCAGTCCGGCTCCGTATTCTGTAATCAGCGCATCGGCATGTTTGACGAGGTCGCGGCTCTGGATGACGAGCATGATCTTTCGAAATATGCTCAGGCGAAAGATATCACACAGCCTGCGACATTCGAGACCTGTGCGGCTCCCGGGGTAGAGAAAACCACGGAGACGCGCAGCCGCACCCGTCGTCGTACAGCCCGCAAGGCGTAAGCACCGGCGCCTCGGTTCTTGACGAATCATCCGTAGAGGGAGACAGAACCGGGCATGAGTGATCTTTTCTCAGGCACCGGTTCTCCTCCCGCGCAGCCGACGCCGCAAAAAGCCCAGCAGACGGCGTCAGCCCCGGATCAGCAGTATGACGCCAGCTCCATCGAGGTTCTGGAAGGGCTTGAGCCTGTCCGTCGTCGGCCTGGCATGTATATCGGCGGCACAGACGAAGGTGCACTGCATCATCTCGCCGCTGAAATTCTCGACAATTCGATGGATGAGGCGGTCGCCGGTCATGCCACGACCATTGATGTAACGCTGGAAGCCGGTGACTGGCTGGTAGTGCGCGATAATGGGCGCGGTATCCCTGTCGATCCGCATCCACGTTTTCCCGATCGCTCGGCGCTTGAGGTCATCCTCACGACGCTGCATGCTGGCGGCAAGTTCTCCGGCAAGTCCTACGCGACCTCGGGTGGCCTGCATGGCGTGGGCTCGTCCGTGGTCAATGCGCTTTCGACCAGAATGGAAGTGGAAGTCGCCCGCGACAAGACGCTGTGGCGGCAGATCTATGCGCGGGGCATTCCCCAGACAGCTATCGAAAAGATTGGCGCCGCCCCCAACCGACGGGGCACGCAGATACGCTTTCAGCCCGATCCGGAAATTTTTGGAACGCATTCCTTTCAGCCGGCGCGTCTCTACAAGCTGTGCCGCTCGAAGGCGTTTCTGTTCCGTGGGGTGACGATCCGCTGGAACTGCGATCCGTCGCTGATCAAGGCGGGCGATCTGACGCCAGCCGAAGCCGTTCTGCATTTTCCCGGCGGCCTCGCGGACAGTCTGGCGGATGAACTCGGTAAAAACGCGCCGCTGCTGTCTCCGATCTGGTCCGGTGACGCCGAGCTTCCGGAAACCAACGGCGTGTCTGGCGGCAGGGTCGAGTGGGCGATCGCTTTCCTTGAATCCGGCACAGCCAGCTTCGCATCCTTCTGTAACACCATTCCCACGCCGCTCGGCGGCACGCACGAGGCCGGTTGTCGCGCAGCTCTGGTCAAGGGTTTCCGTGCATGGGGTGATCAGCGGTCAAACAGGCGTGCGAGTATTGTTACAGCCGAAGACATTCTCGGATGCACGGCAATCCAGCTTTCCGCTTTTGTGCGTGATCCACAGTTTCAGGGACAGACCAAAGAAAAACTGACCAGCGCCGAAGCGTCGAAGCTGGTCGAAACAGCGCTTCGTGATCGCTTTGATCACTGGCTGTCCGGCAATCCGACACAGGCAGACTCGCTTCTGGCTTTTGTCGTCGAGCGTGCCGAGGATCGTCTGCGTCGTCGTGAGCAGAAGGATACGCCCCGTAAAAGTGCGACACGCCGTCTGCGTCTGCCGGGCAAGCTGACGGACTGCACACGCGAGAAAGCCGAGGAAACCGAGATATTTCTTGTCGAGGGTGACTCGGCTGGTGGTTCGGCCAAGCAGGCGCGTAATCGTGAAACGCAGGCGGTGCTGCCTCTGCGTGGTAAAATTCTCAATGTTGCGAGCGCCACGAGCGAGAAGCTTCGGGGCAATCAGGAACTGAGCGACCTGGTGGAAGCGCTTGGCTGTGGAACGGGGGATCGCTTCGATCTGACGCGGCTCCGCTACGGTCGAGTCATCATCATGACCGATGCTGACGTGGACGGTGCGCATATCGCCTCGCTGCTCATGACATTCTTCTATCGTGAACTGCCTGAGCTTGTGCGCTCCGGTCATCTGTATCTGGCGCAGCCGCCGCTTTACCGTCTGACGCATGGCGCCAGGACGGTTTACGCGATGGATGATGCCGACAAGGACCGGAAGATCAGGACGCAGTTCAAGCCGAACGCGAAAGTGGAAGTATCGCGCTTTAAAGGTCTGGGCGAAATGCCCCCGAAAGATCTCAAGGAGACGACCATGGACCCGAAGCGGCGCACGTTGCTTCGGGTGGTGATCCATTCTGAGGACAGGCTTGAGACGCGGGAACGTGTGGAAAGTCTGATGGGCCGCAAGCCTGAACTGCGCTTTGCGTTCATTCAGGAGCACGCCCAGTCAGTGGAAATGCTCGATATCTGAGAATCTGTAAGGAGTGTGTCCCGGTCGTCTGAACCGGGACCGAAGGCTCTCAGTCAGGCGTCGATGGTTTCGGGAGTTCTCTCGGACAGGTGCTGGCGCTCCAGTGTTTTCAGATCTTCCGCGATGCGCGCCACAGGGCTGGACCAGTCGAGAGGTCTGTCCTGCTGATAAAGTCTGACACTTGTATACCATGGTGAGTCCGTGCGGTGGGAGAGCCACCGCCAGCACTGGTCATAGCGTGACAGCAGCCAGACTGGCTTGCCCAGACCTGCCGCGACATGCGCGGTGGACGTGTCGACAGCGATGACCAGATCAAGGTTGGAGATCAGCGCCGCCGTGTCATCGAAATCATGAAGCTTTTCCGTGTAGTCAATCAGCCTCATCCCGACTGGGGGTGTAAGGGCCTGACAGGCTTGCTCGCCGACCTGCAGGCTGAAGAACACAACGTCTGGAGCGCTCTCGGCCAGAGGAGCCAGTGCTGACAGTGTGGTGGAACGGCGTCTGTCAGCAACTTCCGCTTCCCGGATTTCGCTGTGTGGAGCGCCAGCCCAGACAAGACCAACTTTGAGAGGACGACCGGTGGAAGTGTCCTTCTGGATGAGCTGGGCCCAGTTCCTTACTTTTTCCATATCAGGTTTCAGGAAGCCTTTCGGCGAAGGCAGGGTATCGAGCGTCATGCCCAGTGCGAGCGGCAGGCTGAGAACCGGGCATTGCAGGTCATGAGTCGGCGCCGGATCTTTCTCGCTGACAAAACGGGCTTGCGGAAAAGAGCGGGATAGCAGGGACAGCAGCTCTGGCCGCACGCGCATGATGATCTCGCCACCACGCTCGGCAGCCAGAGGAATGAAACGGGCAAACTGCAGGACGTCTCCGAAGCCGCCTTCCGTGTGGATCAGAAGAGTCTTGCCGTCGAAGTTTTCACCGCGCCACAGCGGGCCATCAAAACCGTGGTGGCTGGAGGTTCTGATCTTCCAGCGCCACTCATACTCGGAAAAACCTTCCGGATAGTTGCCCTGCGCCAGCAGCGAGAGAGCGTAGTTCGTATGGGCTTCCGGGCTGTCAGGTGTCAGTTCCACGGCAACCCGATGAAACTTCTGGGCCATCTCATGCTGTCCCCGGTGGCTATCCAGAGCGACCCCGAGGTTGGTTGCCGCAAGAGGGTGTTGCAGGTTGAGGTTGAGGCATTTCGTATAGGCGGCAATCGCCTCGTCATATCGCTGGAGCGATTGCAGGGCATTGCCCAGATTGCACCAGGCGTCTGCAAGCTGCGGAGCCAGAGCAACGGCGCGGCTCAGGACCTCAAGGGCGGGCTCGAAGCGGCAGATGCCGATCAGAAGGCCGCCATAATTACTCAGGGTGAGCGCGTCTCGCGGCTCCTCGCCAATGCGTTTCCGGTAGACGGCTTCCGCTTCCAGAATCCGTCCTTCGCGCTGCAACTGCGTGCCGGAATCGGAGAAAAAGGCGGTATTGTCGGGGTGAGGAGCGGGTGAGGATGTCATGGACGCTACGTTCGCCCGACAGCCTTAAAAAAATGTGACCTGAAAGCGCATCATGCCTTCAGGTCAGTCTTTCAGGCAGAGAATTCGCTCATGCCGGGACGGTTCAGCATGGCCATCAGTTCACGGCGCGTATCCGAGTTATCGCGGAAGACGCCCAGCATGCGACTGGTCACCATGGACACGCCGGGGCGATGCACGCCACGGGTCGTCATGCACTGATGACCAGCTTCGATAATGACGGCTGTGCCATAGGGCTCAAGCACGCTGTCAATCGTGTTGGCGATCTGGGCCGTCAGACGCTCCTGAATCTGGAAGCGGCGGGAATAGGCTTCCACGACGCGGGCAAGCTTGGAAATGCCGACGACGCGCTTGCGGGGGAGATAGGCGATATGGGCGCGACCGATGATCGGCACCATGTGATGCTCGCAGTGACTCTCAAGACGGATGTCACGCAGCAGGACGATCTCGTCATAATCGTCGACTTCCGAGAAGGTGCGCTGAAGCAGTTCTTCCGGATTGACCGCATAGCCTTCGAAGAACTCTTCATAGGAGCGGGCGACACGGGAAGGCGTGTCGAGCAGCCCTTCACGGGACGGATCTTCACCCGCCCAGCGCAGCATGACCCGGACGGCTTCCTCGGCTTCCTCGCGGGAAGGGCGGACTGGAGTAGGAGGATTCGTCATCAGTCGGATCTCTGCTGGGAAGGTGGACGTGTGCCGTCAGGTCTTATAGCGACCGGGTCACAGCGGAAAGTGCGCGGAAAGGTCAGTGGACAATGCCGGGCTGATAAGGGCTGTCGAGGCTGAAGGCGGGAATGCGCGCATCGAAGAGTCGTCTGCCCGGTTCCTCCACCATGTGAAAGAAGCCGCGCATGATGCCGCTCGGCGTGTCGAGGGATGCGCCGGAGGTGTATTCAAAGCCGCCGCCGGGCTCAAGGGTGGGCTGCTCGCCCACCACGCCGTCGCCACGAACGCGATCGACATGCCCGTTGGCGTCAATGATTTCCCATGACCGCTCAAGAAGCTGGACTGTGTTCGGCCCATGGTTCTCGATGCGGATACGGTAGCCCCAGCAGTAGGAGCGCTCCTCCGGCTGGGACTGCTCGTCGAGCCAGAAGGCCCGGACGACAATCCGTATGTTACCCGTCGTGGCCTCATAGGACGGCAATGCCGCAATGGCTTCGTTCAAGGCCGTTTCCGGATCTTCGAACAGCTTGGGCGGCATGGGCGGCCTTGAGGACATGAGCGGTAACTCTCTTGTTCAGTGAGCGAAGCCACGGCTTTTCAGGGCCGCAACGCCACGGGCGAGATCGTCGATAAGATCGGCGGAATCTTCCAGGCCGACCGACAGGCGGATGGCGCCATCGGCAATGCCGAGACGCGCCCGCTCTTCCGGACCAATCTTCATGTGGGTCGTCGTTGCCGGGTGGGTCGCCAGCGAACGGGCGTCCCCAAGGTTGTTCGAGATCAGAACGATGCGCAGGGCATTGAGGAATGCGAACGCTCCTTCCTGACCGCCGGCAACCTCGAAGGCGATCAGCGAACCGAAGCCGCTCATCTGGCGCACGGCCAGTTCATGCTGCGGATGATCCCTGCGACCCGGATAACGCACACTGACAATGCCCGGCGCGCTGGCGAGCCAGTCAGCAACGGCGGCGGCATTGCGGGTCATGGCGTCCACGCGCAGATTGAGCGTCTCGAGACCTTTCAGCATGACCCAGGCGTTGAACGGTGAAAGAGCGTTGCCCGTGTTGCGTGTGAAAGGCAGCACCGTGTCATTGATCCAGTCCTTGCGGCCCAGAATGGCTCCACCGAGAACGCGGCCCTGACCGTCGATATGCTTGGTGCAGGAATACACCACCACGTCAGCGCCCAGTTCCAGAGGCTTCTGGTAGACGGGTGAGGCGAACACGTTATCGACGATAACGATCGCACCGGCCGCGTGCGCCCGCTCGGAAATGGCGGAGATATCCAGCACATCGAGCATGGGGTTGGACGGGCTTTCGAGCAGCACGGCGGCTGTCGGCCTGCTGAAGGCTTCGTCCCATGTCTTGAGGTCGCCACCGTCAACAAAAACGGTTTCCACGCCATATTGCGGCAGCAGATTGGCGACGATCCAGTGGCAGGAGCCGAACAGGGCGCGAGAGGCGACAACGCGGTCGCCGGCCTTCACCTGCGCCAGAAGTGCTGAGGACACAGCGCCCATGCCGGTCGCGGTGCAGACGCAGGCTTCCGCACCTTCAAGGTCGGCGAGGCGACGCTGTAGCGCATCGACCGTCGGGTTGCCGAAGCGGGTGTACTGATAATGCACCGCTTCACCGGTAAAGGTGGCGGCGGCCTGCTCGGCGCTGTCGTAGGCAAAGCCGGAGGTCAGGAAAAGGGCTTCACTTGTCTCACCGTAAGGGGTGCGTTCAACCTCGCCGTGGATCAGGCGAGTGGCGGCGCGCCACGTGGCGGCAACTTCGGGAGACGTTGTTTTGATGGACGTATCAGTCATGGTCGGTCTCGGTTCCGTTCTGTCCGCAGCAGAAACGCCGGATCACTTCAGACCCTGTCGTCCCTGCACGGGGCTTCGACCGTGGAAACCTGGCGGCCTCTATCCTGCCAGAGCCTCTTTAGCGCGTTTTTTTAACCTCGCCGCAAGCCGGCCATACAAATCACGAGGCCCCTGATGGGGGAGGCAAAGGTTATCGCGGAAAAAACCGCGTGCCGTCAACAGGGTCTCTCGCTCAGGGCGGTTCCTCCAAGCTTCACTTCAGCGCGCTCAGGCATGCCCGTCCCGGCGTGAAGGAGGTCATTTCCGCGGGGAGCGTGTTGACGCTCTGCGCATCTTTCAGAAGGGCGCGGCCTCGGGCTGACCATCCGGCGAGGCCGATGGAGGGGCTGTTGAACGGACCGCTGACACGGATGGGGATGTCCAGCCCCAGCATACCGGGCGTCCGGCTCTGGAACGCCAGTTCGAACCAGCGCCGGTTGAGATCGAACAGGGCTTCCCCGACGATTGATCCGGCAGGTGTGTAAATGCGTAGAGGCACGACGTTACCTTCGCCGCGTTTCATGGTCAGCGCGCCCAGCAGGCATGTCACGGGTGTCGTGCCCTTCATGGCGCCAAACAGCGTGCCGATATTCGTCGAGGCGATACCGATCACCTCCTTGCTGATCAGCCCGCTGTTCATGCCGACCACAGCCTGAATGTCCGCGTTGCGGGAGGCTTCATTGAGTGTGCGCACTCCCTCGGCGCTCGCTTTCACACGAAAGGAAAGCGCGCCACGGACGGGCACGGGGACAAGGCCGGCCTGTCTGCGGAATGTGTCGATATCGGCTTTGCTCACATCGACCATGGCGTGCAGCGAAGAGCCGCGCGGGTGGGCGGTAACCTCTCCCGAAGCGTGCAGTGACGCTTTCATCCAGTTCAACTGTAGCGAAGAGACGTTGATCCTGCCGGGCTGCTGGCTCGCTGCCACGCTTGCATCGGAAAAGACAAGATCGTTGTAGCGCACGGATCCGGCCGAGAGCTTGAGATCGAACAGCGGGTCGGGATGGGCAGGCGCGAACAGTGGGATATCAGTGGCGTGCTGTCCGGATTTCTCGTTGCTCTGCGTTGCTGATTGCAGACCGTTCAGGTCGAGTCTCGCAAAGGTCATGTTTCCGGCGATCGTGTCTGGAAACCCTGATTTGCCCTCGGTGAAGGTGATGTTGGCGTTTTCAATGGGGTTGTCGCGCAGAAGCCCGCTGGTCTGGGTCATCGTCCAGATGTCGCCCTTATGCGTGAAATGTCCTTCAAGATTCAGAACCATGTGAAAGCTGTCCGGAGACGCGCCGGCGATGGCCAGCAGGGGGGCGGATGTCGGCGTGCGAAGAGACAGCTTTCCGTCGATACCATCAAAATCGAACAGGTCGGTCATGGTGCCGTCGAGGTCGAGTGTCAGATCTCCTGACGAAGCGTGCATGATGGCTGGATAAGGCTTGCCGGCTTCCCGCAGAATGATCAGTGGGCCAAGATGGGCCGCAAGCGCGACGGGCGTGCCGTTATAGCCACCTGCGACGTTCATTTCGAACGGGCTGCTGTCGCTTGCTGAAGACAGCGTGACGGTGTCGAGGTTCGTACGATAGGCGTGCCCGTTCGCCGAGCGATAGATGATCTCGCTGTCCTTGATGGTCGCCTGCCGGACACCCGGAAACCAGCTCCAGTCAGGAGGCGTTTCTTTCTTCGCTTCTGGCTGCTCCTCCGGCTTCCTGTCCGTCCGGGCGGGAGGACCGAACCGCCAGTTGGGGGTACGATCGGCTGTGCGTTCGAACAGGCCGGAGAAGCGCGTCAGAACGAGATCGCGGGTTTCGACAGGTCCATGCAGGAGTGACATCAGCCGCACCTGCGTATGCAGATGGCCGAGTGTGATCATCTCCGGCCTGCTGCCATTTGGAATGTTGGCGATACTGAGATCATCAACGTCAAGCGTCATCCAGCGGCCCGGAGACAGGTGCACGCTGCCTATGTGTACCGTACGCCCGGTGGCTTCGGCCAGCTTTCTGGTCGCGAGTCCGGCCAGATCAATGTGGGAGAGGGCGAAAAGGCCGCCGCCGCAGAGTGCGGCGCTCAGGCAGACGGCGCCGAGGGCAACGAGGGTAAGACGACGCACAAACGAATCTCCGATGGTGACACGGGTTCTTTCATGCTCATCAAATAATGTGAAAATAAAGACCTAAAAAGAAAAACGGATTATTGAGAAGACAACTGTCTGGCTTCGACAGGAGAGTGGTCCCATTCCGCATGTAATCCGGCGAGAAAAAGCCGGGCGCCATCAGCTATAATGGCGCGGGATTCTTCCTCGTTGCTTTCCTTGTTGAACAGGGCATGCAGCATTCTTTCGCCAGCGGTCAGACTGAAGAGCTGCTGCGCCTTGCGGTCTATCCGTGTCTCAGGATGACCGTGTTGCGTGCAATAAGCACGCAGCCATACCTGCAGGACGTTCGACTTTCCGCACTGCTTGAGGCTGTTCATGATATCGCGGAGATCTTCGGCCTCCGACGCACTGGCGATGATCGCGCGGATCAGTTCGATGGTTTCCGGGCGGGTGAGGTGGGCCGCCAGATCATCCAGAAGCCCGATCAGCTCGTCTTCCGATGTGCGGGCATGTTCGCGGACGGACAGCGAGAAACAGAACAGCCGGGTTTCGATCAGCGACTGGAATAAATCCTGCTTGGATGGAAACTGCTGATACAGTGTGCGTTTAGACATGCCTGAACACTGCGCGACCTTGTCCATGGAGACGGCCTGATAGCCGTACCTTCGCAGGGCTTCATCTGCGGCGCAGAGAATCCGTTCGCGTCGTTCGCATTCCGCCATCTCGGGCGGGCGACCCGGGCCACGGCAGGAAGAATGCTGATGTTCCTTCACATTCATAATCATCCCATGTGCGCCTTCGTGCGGGATCTGTCCATTGATTGATGCGAAACGCAGGCTTGACCTGATGTTAGGAAACTAAGTAGTTTCTATTCAATCAGGATAGTGAGATTCGTCAGTTGTTCTTTTTTGTAAGGAACATGGGGCAGTCATGCCGTCCGTCTTTCATTTTTACACACAATCAGCAGGATCTATCCGTGAAAAGCCCCGTTCGTAGTTTTTCAGCCCCGGCCCTGTGCGCTTCGGTTGCCAGCCTGCTGATTCTGACCGCCTGTGAGAAAAAAGCCTCCAAACAGGGCGCTCCGCCGCCACAGACAGTTGAAGTGCTGACCGTACAGCCTCGCGCTGTTCAGATTCGTACCATATTGCCCGGCCGTACCGAAGCATATGAAATTGCGATGGTCCGTCCGCAGGTCAGCGGTGTCATCCAGAAACGTCTGTTCGTCCAGGGAACAGACGTGCAGGCGGGCCAGCAGCTCTACCAGATTGACCCGAGCATCTATCAGGCGGCCTATGACAGCGCCAACGGCCAACTGGCGCAGGCGCAGGCCAACGCGGTGACCGCCAGGGCCAAGCTGGAACGTTATGGTCCCCTGAAAGCGGCTCATGCGGTCAGTAAACAGGAATATGACGATGCTCTGGCGGCGTCCCGTTCGGCTGACGCCCAGATCCTGATCGCCAAGGGGCAGGTGGAAAACGCTGCGACCAATCTGCGCTACACGCATGTGAACGCGCCGATTTCCGGGCGCATCGGACGCACGATCCTGACGGTCGGCGCTCTTGTGCAGGCTGGCCAGTCGAGCAATCTGGCCATCATCACGCGGCTTGATCCGATTTATGTGGATGTCAACCTGCCGGCAATTTCCCTGCTGCGTCTGCGCCGGGAAGTGGCCGCCGGACAGATCCACACCAACCCGGACAATTCAGTGCCGGTCTCGCTGGAGCTTGAAGACGGCTCTCATTACGATCAGGTCGGCAAGATGCAGTTCAGCGAAGTCAATGTGGATGAAGCCACCGCGACGATTGTTGTCCGTGCTGTCTTCCCCAATCCGCAGAAATATCTCCTGCCGGGCATGTATGTGCATGCAACCCTCGATGAGGGCACCAATCCGCAGGCGCTCCTCGTGCCGCAGCAGGCTGTGACACGGAACAGTCACGGTGACCCGCAGGTTATGGTCGTGGGGGAAGGGGATAAGGTCGCCCAGCGTGCGATCACGACCAGCGCCACGCGTGACAGTGACTGGATTGTAAGCTCCGGCCTGAAAGCGGGGGACCGGGTTGTGGTGATCGGGCTTCAGAAGGTGCATCCGGGCGACAAGGTCACGGTCACGCCTTTCCAGGAAGCGGCTCCGCCTGACGCCCGGCCTGTAAATGCCCAGCCTACAGATGCCCAGCCTGCTGGCGCGTCTTCCTCAGATGCCGGGAAAAACTAAGCAGCATGTCACGCTTCTTTATTGACCGGCCGGTCTTCGCATGGGTGATCGGCCTCATCATCATGCTGGTTGGCAGTGTCGCCATCTTCCGCATGCCGATCGCGCAGTATCCGTCCATCGCGCCGCCACAGATCTCCATCAGCGTAACCTACCCGGGCGCTTCGGCGGAAACCGTGAACAATACGGTGGTGCGGCCGATCCTGCAGCAGATGTTCGGGCTCGATCATCTCGAATATATCTCGTCGCAATCCTATGCGTCGGGTCAGATGGAAATCGACCTGACCTTCGAACAGGGAACCAATCCTGACATCGCTCAGGTGCAGGTGCAGAACAAGCTCCAGCTTGCCCAGCCAAAGCTGCCTTCGGAGGTGACGGCGCAGGGTCTTATGGTCGCCAAGGCCGTGAAGAACTTCATGCTGGTCATCGGCTTCATCTCCACCGACGGCTCCATGAACGCTGAAGATATCGCGGATTATGTTGCGTCCAACGTGTCCGATCCACTGTCGCGTGTCACCGGCGTGGGCGATCACACCCTGTTCGGTTCGGAATACGCGATGCGTATCTGGCTCGATCCCCGCAAACTCTATAGCTACGGCCTGACAGTCGGTGACGTGCAGGCGGCGATCCAGAGCCAGAACATTCAGGTTTCATCAGGTGAACTGGGCGGTCTGCCGGCGGTGCCGGGCGCCAGACTGGATGCGACCATCATCGGTCCGACACGACTGACGGCGCCGGACGAGTTCCGCAAGATCCTGCTCAAGGTCATGCCGAATGGCTCACAGGTCCGTATCGGCGATGTGGGCAAGGTCGAGTTCGGCGCGCAGAGCTACAACTTCAAATCACTTTATAACGGTCATCCGGCCGCTGGTATGGCGCTGAAGCTGACGCCCGGTGCGAACCAGTTGACCACCGAAGCCGCTGTGCGTGAGGAAATTAAACGTCTTGAGAAGTTCTATCCCGCCGGGCTGAAGACTTTCTACCCGCTCGACACCGAGCCGTTCATCGTCCTGTCCATTCACGAGGTGGTCGTTACCCTCGCTGAAGCGATCGGTCTGGTCTTCCTTGTGATGCTGGTGTTCCTCCAGAACTTCCGCGCCACGCTGATCCCGACCATTGCTGTTCCTGTCGTGCTGCTCGGCACGTTCGGCTTCCTGTCGGCGCTGGGGTTTTCGATCAACACGCTCACCATGCTGGCGATGGTTCTGGCCGTCGGCCTGCTCGTGGATGACGCGATCGTCGTGGTCGAAAACGTCGAGCGCGTGATGCACGAAAAGAATCTCTCCCCGAGAGAGGCCGCCCGTGTGTCGATGGACGAAATCTCCGGCGCGTTGATCGGCATCGTGCTGGTGCTGACAGCCGTGTTCCTGCCTATGGCGGCTTTTACCGGCTCCACAGGTGTGATCTACAGACAGTTCTCCATCACCATCTGCGCCGCCATGTGGCTCTCCGTGCTTGTGGCGATGGTCATGACACCGGCCCTGTGTGCGACGATGCTCAAACCAGGCGAGCATGAGAAAGACAAAGGTGTGGCGGGGTGGTTCAACCGCTCTTTCAACCGTCTGACACATGTCTATCTGCGCGGGGTCCACCTGATCATCGGACATCGGTTTCTGTCGCTGATCGGTTTCGCCGCCATCACGGCCTTCGCGGTCTTCCTGTTCATGCGCCTGCCGGGAGGCTTCCTTCCTGACGAGGATCAGGGTCTGATCTTCGGACAGGTGACGACGCCCCCTGGAGCGACACAGGAACAGACGGCGAACGTCACCAAGAAGGTCTCGGACTACGTTCTCAAGGCTGAGGGAGCCAATGTTGAATCCGTCTATGTCATGAACGGCTTCAACTTTGCGGGGCAGGGTCAGAGCGCCGGCGCGTTCTTCATCAAGCTGAAGCCATGGGATGAGCGTACAGGTGCGGGTCAGGGCGCGGCGGCCATTGCCGGACGCATCATGATGCATTTCTGGGGCGACCCGGAGGCGCAGATTTTCGCCATCAACCCGCCAGCCGTGCTTGAACTGGGTAATGCGTCCGGCTTCGATCTGGAACTGGAAGATCGTGGCCATCTTGGACACGACCAGCTTCTGGCTGCCCGGAATATGGTTCTTGGACGCGCGGCACAGGACAGGCGGCTGATGGCCGTCCGTCCGAACGGCATGGAAGACGCGCCGCAATATCATCTCGATATTGACCGTGAGAAAGCCAACGCGCTGGGTGTCTCGGTTGCGGACATCAACACGCTGGTCAACGGCGCGCTCGGTTCGATCTATGTGAACCAGTTCATGCGCGATGACCGCGTGAAGCAGGTCTATATTCAGGGCATGCCGTCCTCACGTATGGTGCCGGTCGATCTGGATGCCTGGTATCTGCGCAATACGAGCGGCACGATGGTTCCATTCAACGCTGTTGTCAGCGGGAGCTGGATTGTCGGTCCGCAGAAGGTGGAGAACTATAACGGCCTGAACGCCTATGAAATTCTTGGCCAGCCTGCGCCGGGTTACAGTTCCGGCGACGCCATTGCCGCAATCACGCAGATTCTGAACGATCTGCCCCCGGGCATCGGTTATGAATGGACGGGCCTGTCCTTCGAGCAGATGGCGGCCGGTTCCTCGACAGGTCCCCTCTATGCTCTGGCGGCGACTGTCATCCTGCTCTGCCTTGCAGCCCTTTATGAAAGCTGGGCCATTCCGTTCGCGGTGATTCTGGTTATTCCGCTGGGTGTGCTGGGCGCTATCGCCGCAACATTGTGGTGCAGCCGCGATAATGACGTCTATTTTCAGGTCGGCCTGCTCACCACGGTCGGTCTGGCGGTCAAGAACGCCATTCTGATCGTGGAATTCGCCAAGGCGAACTTTGAATCCGGACAGACATTGGAAGAAGCCGTCATCAATGCCGGGCGCGAACGCCTGCGTCCGATCCTGATGACGTCGATCGCCTTCGTGCTGGGTGTGCTGCCGCTGGCGATCGCCTCAGGCGCCGGTTCCGCCGCCCGTCAGGCCATCGGCATCAGCGTGGTGGGCGGCATGCTGACCGCGACCTTCCTCGCGATCTTCTTCGTGCCGCTGTTCTTTGTTCTGGTGCTGCGCCTGTTCAGGGTGCGTCGCCTGTCGGAACGCCGTGACGATGACAGGCTTCCTCCCAACGCCACACCGGAGGCGACATGATGAACGTTTTTTCTCGCGTCCGTAGTGGAGTGGTCTCCCGTTCCGGCAGCATGGCCCTCGCGGCGATTCTGCTGGCGGGCTGTACCATGGAGCCGACCTATCACCGGCCAAAAGCGCCGGTGGCGGGCGCCTATCCTGCTGAACCGATGAAGAAGGCAGGAGACGCATTGCAAACGCCTGCGTCCGATATCGGTTGGGAAGAGTTTTTCACTGATCCGCGCCTCCGGGCGTTGATTGCCATCGCCATGCGTGAAAACCGTGACCTGCGTGTCGCGGTTGCGAATATCTCCCAGTCTGCTGCGCAGTATGACGTGCAGCACGCTTCCCTGTTCCCTCCAATCGGAGCGACAGGACAGGCGATGTATATGGCGCCTTCCCAGACAGCCGGCTTCAGCTTCGCGCCTGGTGTCGGTGAGACGATCTCGACCTTCCGCTACTACAGCGCGGGTATCGGATTCTCTTCCTATGAGATCGATATTTTCGGTCGCATCCGTAGCCTGTCGAAATCGACGGCTGAAGCCGCACTCAAACAGGTGGCGGCCGAACGCTCCGTGCGGATCAGCATCGTTTCGCAGGTCGCCAATGCTTATCTGGCATGGCTTGGCGACAGGGAAGTTCTGGATATCGCCGACAAGGCGGTGGCGAATCTGAATGAGAATCTCAAGCTCATTCGTCTTCGTTATGAGCATGGCGAGGAAAACCTGCTGACCGTGCGGCAGGCGGAAACACAGGTGGATCAGGCCCGTCAGCTTCTGGCGCAGCAGACCCGGCTTGTGGCGCAGGATGAAAACAACATCACCCTGCTGATCGGTGCGCCGATTCCCGCTGACCTGCCGCCTGCGCGTCCGCTGGGCGAGCAGACGCTGATGGCGGACATTCCGGCAGGACTGCCGTCGGAGCTTCTGTTCCGCCGTCCGGACATCGTCGCCGCCGAGCACGATCTGCTTTCGGCCAACGCCACTATCGGCGCTGCGAGAGCCGCGTTTTTCCCGAAGTTCACGCTGACGGCGACTGACGGCGTCAGCAGCCTCTTGTTCCACCGGCTCTTTACGGCTCCGGCGACGACATGGGGACTGCAACCCAATGTCAGCATCCCGATTTTCACCTGGGGTCAGAACAAGGGAAATCTTGAATCCGCCAAGGCGGGCAGGGACATCAAGCTGGCCACTTACGAAAAGACGATCCAGACGGCTTTTCGTGAGGTGTCGGACACGCTGGTCGCGCGTTCCACCTATCTGGAGGAAAGTCGCCGGATGGATGATTATGTCCGTGAGATGGCTGATGCGTACCGCCTGTCGAAGATGCGGTATTCTGTGGGAACGGATTCATACCTCAATCAACTGGTCCTGCAGCGGAATCTGCTTCAGGCGCAGCAGTCGCGTGTGGCGGTGATAGTCGCACGATATGAAAACATCGTAACGTTCTATCGTGCGCTTGGCGGCGGATGGAGTGACAAGACACTGCGTTCACCAAGAGTCCCGTCAAAACTCTGATTCTCTCTGCGGGCATGGTGGCGATTGCCATGCCCAGTGGAGCGGATTATAGGGTTGAGTGAATGCGGGTGTAGTTCAATGGTAGAACGGCAGCTTCCCAAGCTGCATACGAGGGTTCGATTCCCTTCACCCGCTCCAGAATGGCTCTTCTGAAGACGGTTTCACAAACCTCCCGATATTGTGAACGCCTGTTTCCCCCGTGAGACATGGCTCCATGCCTCCTGCATGTGTTGCGCGGAAGATTGCATTGAAGCAACATACCGGCAAAGCAACAGGAGCTTTCGATGACCCGTTTTTATCTTCGCGCCCTTGCCGCGGCGTCTTTTGTCGCAGGCGCCGCGTCCTTCACACTCTCAGCCCATGCCGCTGACCTGCCTGCTGTTTATGGCAAGGCCCCCACGGCAGTTGCGTCTCCGGCGGATGTCGCTTCCGTTTCTCCGGCCAATGTCGCAGGCCTTCTGAACTACTGCGTCGAGACAGACCACGTCTCCCACGATGACGGTGATTCGCTTCAGGCAGCGATCAACGCCAAGACGAACGCAGTTCCCGCGGATCAGAATGGCAACATGGACTATGCCATCGGTTCATCTGGTGAGTTCCTGATCAACGGTAACCGTTCGACCATTACACCACTGGAGTCGCCTGCTCAGGGCAATGTCTGTTCGGCTGTTCTGGCTCGCGCCAAGTCGCTGATCTGATCTTCAGGCAGTTCCGGCAGAAAAAGCCCTCTCCAGCACAGGTCGGAGAGGGCTTTTTTATGGGAATATCATCGGCTGAGCCTGAAAAATTGCCTCAGACCACAGGGTTGGGTGCCTCCGCGTCGTCGGGGTTTATGAATGCGAACCGGGGACAGCCATCGACCTGTTCGATCCACATGGACAATGGGCGGACCCATAGGCTGCCGTGAGCCTCGCTCCGGTAGACAACCAGCCACTCCTCGGTTTCACTGTGTCGCGCCGTATGAAGGACCGTATACAGTCCTCCCTTGTAATGCCGGTACAGACCCGGCTGAATGGAGAAAGAGATATCCTGCAAGATCGTGTCGCTCCTTCAGGGAATTACGGTATGATAGCAGGAATACGTGGTTGATGTGTCTTCGTCATGACCCTTTGGGCATGATCGTCAGATGGAGTTTTTCAGTCTTGCATTCATTTTCCCTGTCGCCATCGGTAAAACGCTTCGCAGTGCAGGCTTCATCTGTTCAGCAACGTCTGTGCGGTCAACGGTCAACGGCCATACTGGGAGCCTGCCTGTCTCTGGCGCTGTCTTCGGGGTATGCGGAGGCGACTACCACGCAGGCCCACCACACGACCTCGCATACCCGCCATCGCTCCGTCGCGAAAACCGCGAGCACCCCGTCGAAAGGCGGCAACCCGGTTATCCTGACCCAGCAGCCGGGAACGGAACTCGACAGGCAGGCCCGGAAACTCGCATCTGACGATATCGCCACGTCCCGCAGGCATAAGGAAGAGCCGCTTGTGCTGATCGGCTCCGCTCCGCTCTCCACAAAGAAAGGCGACGTTGCATTGTTTATCGAGCTTCAGTCGGCCGCTTTATGCGGATCGGCCGGGTGTTCGACCGATGTGTATCTGCGCAAGGATCAGGACTGGGTGAAAATCCTTGATTCCGTGAGCGGCCAGATTTCCGTGCTGCCGACCAGTCATCGTGGCATGTATGATCTTCTGGTGGATGGTTCGGATCGTTGGCTGTGGGACGGCAATACCTATCAGGACACGATCAATGCTGCCCCGATTGGGAATCTGCGGGGTGAAATCGAACAGTTTCAGGACAAACACAAAAACTCGAAAAGCGGCCAGTAACGCCTGACCACTCTGTTCAAGGTTTTCATCCGCACCTGATGTGAAGCAGATGAAGACCGTCTTTTCGAGAGCAGCCGCTCTGCCCGCTAACCCCTGATACGGCGGAAACCATCTGCCCCTCTACTATCTTGTCGTCTGAAGATTGACGCAGAACACACGGCTGTTTCTGTCAAACTGAATGGTTCCGTAATTCAGGATGGCCGTTGTAAGCAGCGGACGCAGATGGGCAGGGGTCTGCTTGTATCGAACCGGCGTCATGAGTTGCTGCGTACCAAAGGCGACCGAGGAATCTTCCACCGCTACCGTCGCAGTCTGTTCTCCGGCAATCGTAGCCGAGTGTTCGCGGAAAGCATGTTGCCGGAGGGATGGCGTCAGAGAAGGCGTGTTGACTTCCAGTATTTCCGGCATGTTGCTACCGGTGTCCACAATGGTAAAATCCTGACTTCCGTTCAGGGTGACAATGTCCATCAGCCACGCTTTCTGTCCGCTCCGGAAAGTGGCGAGAACAAAAGGGCCTGTGCAGTTCAGGGCTTTTTCTGGGCCGAATTCGAGCCCTGTTTTGCTGAAAGTCACATGAGATAATTTCAGCAGTTGCTGGAGCCCAACGATAACAGGGCTGTCAGGGCTGGTGACAGAGGCAATCTGGTTACGAAAAACGGTTCCTCCAATGTTCAGGGAAGGCACAATCACAAACTGGGTCGTCGCAAAAGGTGAGTGACCCACGCCATCCCGGATCAGGGAACTTTTTGCAATTACTCGCAGATTGTGTCGCCTTGCGAAACCGCTAGGTACTGACAGGGTGGCCGAACCTGTGTCGAAAACAGCGTCTGTTTTCTCTCCGTCAACGGTTACCCGGCCTTTTGCATTGATCTGCTGATGGCCATTCACCAATTCTGTGCTTTGCCAGAAGGGAATGGTCTCTCCTTTGGAAAGTGTAACGCTCTGCTCCGGAATGGTGTCTGGTGAAACCACGAGATCCAGCTGGGAGGCGTTCCGGACAGTCAGGCCAGGCATATGATAGAACGCCTGAAGAGGTTCGAAATATTGTCTGCGCAGGGCGTCGACCGCAACCGCCCATGCATGGATGTCACCATCAAGAAAGAAGTTGCCAGCCCGCATTGTGGCTATGATCAGACCAAGCGGCGTAACCATGCGCTCCGGGTCCGCTATCGGGCCAAGTGCATGAGCGAGTTTATCAAGCTGCTCGTTGGAGGCGGGAAAATTCCCGGCTGTCCGCTGGATGGCAGCCAGAGAGAGCCGCGCTTCAAAAACTTTTTCCAGTGGAGATGCGGTGGGGCTGGCCTTGAGCTGGTCAATGATTTTGCTCAATCCGATAACATCGCCATCTTCCATTTCAAGCAGTACGCCAAGTTTGTCGCGCGCTGAAAGATAGTAGGAACCATCAGGGTCCTGGTGGATCATGCTTTTATCGAAGGCGGCGATTTTCCCTGAGGCGATTTTCTCTGACTGGGCATGAGCCATAACCGGAGAGAGGGCTGTCACGCCTGTCAGAAAAAAGGCGGTGAAAACCGTCCGCAGTCCGAGATTGAAAAGGGAAGAACGCATGAGAGATTCCGAACTGTAAATGTAACGGTGTGTTTCGGAACATCTCAGGGGTCAAGTCGGGTGGGGAGACGGAAGTGAGGTCTCAGTCGGCCTGCGGGGAGGCCATCGCACGCCGCATGGCGTCAAGACGTCGGTCGGACGACCGGATTGTAACGTTAGCCCGCGGCTCAAGCTCAAAAGCGTGGAAGGCTCCGGGGAAAATCTCCAGTTCCAGAGGAACGCCCGCCTGCATGAGCCGCATGGCGTAGGCCAGATCTTCGCGCAGGAAGAGATCAATCGAGCCGACCCCGATATAGGTTGGCGGCAGATCGTTGAGCGAGGCGGCGCGGGCAGGGGCTGCGAATGGTGAAATCCCCTCTCCACCCGGCGGGCTTCCCAGATAGGATTCCCACCCAAAAACATTCATCTCCGGTGTCCAGAGGAAAGCACCGCAGCCGGGAATGTCCGGTGTGCTGAGGACGGTGCGGTCATCCAGCATCGGATATTGCAAGCTCTGGAATGCGAGGGCCGGCCCACCGCGCTGACGGGTCAGCAACGCGATACCTGCCGCCAGTCCGCCGCCGGCGCTTTCTCCCGCTACACCGATACGCTTCGGGTCAATGTTCAGGTCGGCAGCCTTTCCGGCCATCCAGACCAGAGCGGCGTAACAGTCTTCCAGAGGAGCGGGAAAGGGATGTTCCGGAGCCAGACGATAATCAACGGAAACGATGGCGCAATCCAGTTTCAGGACCCACTGACGCAAGGCCGCTGCCATGGAGTCCGGATTGCCCATCACGAAGCCGCCGCCATGGATGTGCAGAATGGCGGGACGAGGTGTGGCGGAGGCCGCTTCAGGGGCGATGACCAGCACCCGAACATCCGGATCACCCGGCATGCCGGGGATCAATCCGATCTCCGTCCGCACAGGAAGGTCATCTTTCATGCCTGGTGGCGGCTGCCGTTTGGCCCGTGCTTCAGCAAGCGACGTCGCATCAAGAGCGGACGGTCCGTAACGATCAAGAAGAGGACGCAGTTCCGGGTCAACAAACTGCCGAAGATCTGTCTCTGTCACGATGTCCTCTTCCTGCTTTTCTCAGGTCAGGGTTCAGCCCTTTACGCGCTCAATGTTCGCGCCACAGGCCGCCAGCTTCTTCTCAACCGCCTCATAGCCACGATCCAGATGATAGACCCGGCTGAGCGTCGTCTCGCCATGAGCGGCGAGACCGGCGAGGATCAGCGAGAACGAGGCCCGCAGGTCCGTCGCCATGACCGGCGCGCCGGAGAGGGCATGCACGCCGCGGATGATCGCGGACGAACCATGCACATTGATACGCGCGCCCATCCGGTTGAGTTCCGGCACATGCATGAAGCGGTTCTCGAAGATCGTCTCGGTGATCATCGAGGCGCCTTCGGCCACCGCCAGCATCGCCATGAACTGGGCCTGCATGTCCGTCGGGAAACCGGGATAAGGCTCGGTCATGATGTCGACGCCACGGAGCGCGCCGGTGCGACGCACCCGCATGCCGTAGCTTTCCTGCGTCACTTCGACACCGGTTTCTTCCAGCGCCCGGACAACCGCGCCGAGATCGTCCACGCGCCCGCCGAGCAGCTTCAGATCACCGCCCGTAATGGCGGCGGCGCAGGCGTAGGTGCCGCATTCGATGCGGTCCGGCATGATACGGTGTTCGGCGCCATGCAGGACCTCCACGCCTTCGATGATCAGCGTGCCGCTGCCGGAACCGGTAATCTTTGCGCCCATTGCGTTAAGACAGGCGACCAGATCACCGATTTCCGGCTCACGGGCTGCGTTGACGATTTCAGTGCATCCCTTGGCCAGTGTTGCGGCCATCAGCAGGTTTTCTGTAGCGCCGACCGAAGCGAAAGGCAGAATGACCCGATCGCCGATCAGTCCCTTCGGCGCTGTGGCGTTGATGTAGCCGCCCTCAAGACGGATTTCCGCGCCAAGCGTCTCAAGTCCCTTGAGATGCATGTCCACCGGACGGGTGCCGATCGCGCAGCCACCGGGAAGAGAGACACGGGCCTTGCCGCAACGGGCGAGCAGCGGACCAAGCACAAGGATGGAAGCGCGCATCTTCGACACGATGTCGTAGGGCGCTTCCGTGTTCGTGATCTCGCCGCCAATGGAATAGGAAGAGCCGTCGCCCGTGAGATCCTCGACCGCGACACCGTGCTGGACCAGCAGATCGCGCATGGTGGCGATATCGGCGATGCGCGGCACATTGGTCAGGACAAGGCGTCCAGCCGTCAGAAGGCCGGCGACCATGAGTTTCAGGCCGGCGTTCTTTGCGCCACCGATGGTGATCTCGCCATGAAGAGGCTTGCCGCCCCGGATGATGAAACGATCCATATCTCAGAGCCTCGGTGTCGCGACGCCGCGCTGGTGCATGTATTTTCCCGCGCGGTCGGCATAGCTGACCTCACAGGGAGATGCGCCCTGGAAGAACAGGAACTGGCAGATGCCTTCGTTCGCATAGATCCGGGCGGGCAGGGGCGTCGTGTTGCTGATTTCGATCGTCACCTGACCTTCCCATTCGGGTTCCAGCGGGGTAACGTTCACGATGATGCCGCAGCGGGCATAGGTGGATTTGCCAAGGCAGACCACCAGCGTATCGCGCGGAATACGGAAATACTCGATTGTGTGCGCCAGAACGAAGCTGTTTGGCGGAATGATGCAGACATCGGCCTTGCGTGAGACGAAGCTTTCTTCGCTGAAAGATTTCGGATCAACGATAGCGTTGTTCACATCGGTGAAAATCTTGAAATCGTCAGCGACCCGGGCGTCATACCCGTAGGAAGACAGACCATAGGAAATCACGCCTTCACGCTTCTGGTTTTCCACGAAAGGCTCGATCATGCCGTTATTGAGCGCCCTGCGTCGGATCCAGGTGTCAGGCATGATCGGCATCAGGGAGTCTCCGGAATGATGGGCGAAGCGGGTGTGGTCGTACCGCTGTCTGATAAATCCTGGCGGTCTGACGTTGTTTCCATCGTGGTCCGCGCACGAGCCTGCGCCTTACGCCGCCTGAGGTTGGCGCGCAAGGCCTCGGCCTCATCGGCGAGGCGTTTCTGACGGGCTGCTTCTGCCGCTGGTGTAAGGCGGATCTGGTCGGATGGGTGCTTCATATTTCGCCTTTCCCGGCGGAAGGGTGTTCCTGCCTGCGGGCTGACCGGCTGACATTACTGGTGCTGTCATCGCCTGACGCTGACATTCTGAATTTTCTGCCTGTTATATATGAGCGACAGCACAATGAAGCCAGATCATGAATTTTTCTGCAATCCGGCCAGAGCCCAGACATAGGCCGGAATTGACGGTCTTGTCCGTGCATGACCGGAGGAAATTCGGGTCCACGCCTCTGCGGCCCCGTTCGTTGTGTGTTTGCGGGCAGTGATTAAATCGGCGCAACCTTATGGAATGACCGGCGTTCTCAGGTCTATGCGCTATTTTGGAGCTAAGACGACAATGAACGCTACTAAAACGACCTCAGTCAAGACAGCCGGCGCCCGGATTGTTCGCATTGCAGGTGCGGCTGCTTTCATGATGAGCCTTGCCGCCTGCAACACTGTTCATGGTGCAGGCAAGGATGTGAGCGCCGTTGGACATGATGTCTCTCGTGGCGCAGCCGCCGCTCAGCAGAGCATCGCCAATTCGACAGGCGCATCCACCCACTAGGCTGGATCTGGCGGGATAATCGGGCAGCAGACAGGCCGGTCGGCGTCTGGTCTGGCCTGGCCTGGCCTGTCTGCTGAGATCATGTGCTGTTTTCAGCATTGTCGGACTGTTTGCTTTCTGTTGTGGAGACTATGGCCTGGCCACATGGCGGTCGAGACGTGACCGCTTGTGGAATGATCAATGTTCAAAATGACCCGGAAAAGAAAAACGGAAAATATGCTGAAAAATACAGGACTGATTCTGCTGATCGCGGGATGCGCCTCGACAGCCCTGCTGCGCGCCGAAGCGGCGCCAGCACGGAAACAGACCTCGAACCACGTATTTGAAGCTTCACATGCACCATTTACTTCCCGGACGGGCGATACCGAGGCAGGGGATGCCGCTGTCGATCGTCTCAACGAGGCACAGCTCAATTCTTCCTACCGGGGGCCGGTTTACATTCCGGGACAGCCCATCCCGCAGGCGCAGCCCGTAAGGGATAGGCAGGATGACCCGACCAAAAGTGACGCGGCGGGCGATGCGGAAGTCGATCTTCTGAATGACGCGCAGATAGGGCAGGCCTATAAAGGTCCGGTCTATTACGTTGGTCACCCCGCACCTCAGGCGCAGCCCGTAAAAATCGGCAGCAATGTCCCGGTGGTTCCTCCGGAAAAGACGCCACTGGCTCATGATGTCAGTGGAGATGGCAGGGTTGATCTTCTGAATGCGTCCCAGATCGATGGGAGTTATAAAGGCCCTGTCTACCATCCCGGACAGCCTGTGCCTCCAGCGAAGCCTGTCGATGTTGTTGCGGTTCCGGCGTCCGGCGAGCGTGGGGCAGGCACTGTTTCCATCGCGCCGCTTTCTGGCAGCCAGTCAGTGCTCGTCGTCGCACCGCTGGCCGCTCCTGTTCCGTCGCAGGTGCAGCCTCCGATTCCGGCCTTTGCGCCCGCTCGCGCACCGGTTGGGGCTTCGGATTCACCGGTTGCCGCGCCTGTCGCCAGTTCTGGATCATCCATCCGCTGAGATAGCTGTGATAAGGTGTAGGATGGATGTCTGTGTCGGACTGTCCTGATTGCGCAGGAGGGGTCTGGCGGCGATGTGGTGTCCGGACATGGCAACGTTCCGGGTATTCCCGGCGTTCTTTTACGGAAAGTTTGATCGTTTCGAATGAGCGCGCCACAAGGTTGCCCGAAATGTTCCGCAATAAGGACATGCTGTCGGTACGGTTAACCGTTCTGGGGTAAGTCATTCTGAGGCAGGATTGAAACCGGCGCTTCACCGCTGCGCTGAGGGGGAATTTGATGGAAGTGACGGGCCTTGCGGCAGTTTTGCTGGCAATTGCGCTGCTGTTGGTTGTTGTGAGTGCGGTACAGCCCGTCGCCCGTCGCTTCGAAGTGTCGGAAACCGTGCTTCTGGCGCTGGTCGGGATTGTCATCGGTGGCGGTGCGGACCTGATTATCCGCAGCACCTACACCGGGAAAATACCCAGCGTCGCGGGAACAGCGCTGAACGGCGTGGCGGAAACCTTCCTCGATTTCCCCGTCAGCAGCGAAGTCTTCCTTCTGGTCTTTCTGCCTGTTCTGGTCTTTCAGGGCGCGCTCGTCATTGATGTGAGGCGACTGGCTGACGAGGCCGCGACTGTCCTTCTGCTGGCTGTCGTCGCGGTGCTGGTGTCCACCGCGACCATCGGGTTGGCCCTGATGCCATTCGCCCAGATGCCGCTCATTGTCTGTCTGCTGCTGGGCTCGATCGTGGCGACAACCGATCCGTCCGCCGTGGCGGGGATTTTCCGTGACATCGGCGCCTCCTCCCGCCTGACCCGGCTGGTGGAGGGCGAGGCGCTTCTCAACGACGCGGCCGCCATCGCCATCTTCGCCGTTCTGCTCGCTGCGGTGACGTCCCATCAGTCCATTCATATCGGGAGCGCCGCGCTCTCTTTCGTAATTTCCTTTTCCGGCGCTATCGCGATCGGCGTCATCGGCGCGCGGATGATGCTCTATATCATCACGGCGCTCGGCAATGCGCCGGCCGCCGAAACCACCATGACCGTCGCGCTGCCCTACATCGTCTATATCCTCTGCGATGAAGTGATCGGGGTGTCCGGCGTGGTGGCGACCGCTGCCGCCGGGTTGACGCTTTCGGTGTATGGACCGTCCACCTTCCGTCCCCAGACATGGCAGTTCCTGAATGAACTGTGGCAACAGCTTGTGTTCTGGGCCGGATCACTCGTCTTCGTGCTGGCGTCAATGCTGATCCCCCGCCTGCTGGTCGGCATGACGCGCTGGGATGTGGTGCTGATCCTGATTGCCAGCGTGGCGGGCCTGGTGGCGCGTGGCGCGGTGGTGTTCGGACTGTTGCCGATCCTCGCATGGACCCGTCTGGCGCCTTCGGTTCCAACGCCATTCAAGGTGACGATGGTGTGGGGTGGCCTGCGTGGGGCCATTACGCTGGCTCTGGCTCTGGCCGTGACGGAAAATCCTCACGTCTCGACGCCGGTGGCGCATTTTATCGGTATCATCGCCACAGGCTTCGTGCTGATCACCCTTCTGGTGAACGGGACGACGCTCAAGTCCGTCGTGCTGTTCCTCAAGCTCGACCAGTTGTCGCCGATGGATCAGGCCCTGCGGCATCAGGTGCTGAGCATCTCTCTTGAAAAAGTGGCCGAACGGGCGAAGGAAACCGGTGAAGAGCTGGGTTTCTCGACCGACGCCACCCGTTCGGTGATCGATGCGCTCGAAGTTCGCAGTCATGAAGAACGCTCGGCCAACACGTTCGATACGGCGCTCGGGGATCGTCAGCGCGTTACGCTGGCGCTGATCACGGTCGCCAATCAGGAAAGGTCCATTCTGCTGGATCTGTTCCGTATTCAGGGTCTGTCGCGCCGGGTGATGGAGACATTGCTGCGGACATCCGACGCGATGGCGGACGGAGCCCGCCTTGAAGGTCGCTTCGGTTATGTGAGGGCGCTCCGGAAACGTCTCAAGCCGTCAATAAGGTTCCGGATCGCCCAGGCTATTCACAACCGTTTCCATTTTGACAAGCCACTGATGGCGGCCATGGCGGAACGGTTCGAGATGCTGATGGTCAGTCATCTTGTCTCGCTGGCTCTGGCCCGTTTTCTGAGAGACATGATGGAGCCGACGCTCGGCACCCGTGTCAGTGAAATCGTGGCGGAGACCCTGTCGCGCCAGCGCAAGATGCTGGACGAAGCATTGCTGGCGCTGAGACTGCATTATCCTGGCTACTCGGAAGCGCTGGAAACCCGGATTTTCAGGCAGATCGTCATTCGGCTTGAGGCGCGGGAGATCGAGACGCTTCACTCGGAATCCCTGATCAGCGATGAACTGTCGCGGGAACTGCACAAGGATGTGGATCGGCGTCGCGTTCGCCTCGACCGGCGCATGACATTCAATCTGCGCAACAATATCGAACTGCGTCTGCGCGGCGCCCTGATTTTCAAGGGACTGCCTGCCGTGGCCTTGCATGAACTTGCGCAGACAGCCTCGCTCCGTTTCCCGTCTGTCGGTGAGACACTCCTGAAGCGTGGTCGCACGGCGCATACGGTATTTTTCGTGAGCGCCGGTCGTGCCGAAATGCATGTCAGTGAGCGGGACATCGAATACGGCGCCGGGGATGTCATCGGGGCGCGGGAAGCAATTGAAAACAGTCCCATGCCGGGTACGGTCCGCGCGGTCAGGTTCGGACACATGCTCGCCATTCCGGCAGCCCGTTTTCGCAGGCTCGTGGAAGAATATCCGATTGTGAGCAGAAATCTCGACGATGTCGCCAGGGTCAATGAGCGTACGAAAACAAACACTCTCAATATGGTCGGAACAACGGAGCTTGATCGTGAGTCCCAGGGACAGGGCACGATGAAATATCTCTCTGCTTCCAGGGAATAGGCACCGGACGCCCTGCCAGTGATTTGGGAAGGCGTTCTCTTAAACCTCGCGAGAATTCACGTAAGATTTAAATGCGCAGTGAGTTTTTTGGGAAGTGATGGATGCCTTGGGCAATATCGTGTCACTGAATTGAATACTTGTCTGGCTTCACCGCAGCATAGGCATAGTGCGGTTGATTGCTGATTTCGCGTTGGGTTTTTATGGATCAGTCTGTATGGATTTATAATATCCAATTGATCTAAAATGATTTTATATGTAAAATTTTAGTTAATCACAGTAAATTCAATCTGGAGCCCGATATTATGTCAGAATTAGTCTACCGCGCTGACAGAAGACCCCCAAGCCAGGTCTTTATGGAAGGTTTTCAACTTTACGGTGATCATAATCCGGAATTGGAACTGGGTCGTTATGTCCAGTTCAATGAGCACGGACCGTTTATCAGTACAACCAGAAGCTGGCAGAGTGTATTGGGCTTCGCGAGAAGGCCGAATGCCCGAGCGCAGGAATCATTTGTGTACATATACACTATTGTTATTCCGGATGGTCGACCAACATGGGAGCCTGAAAAGATAAGGTTCACTGATCATGATACCTTTGAAATCCCCGAAGATTTGAGGAGATGGGAAGTCAATGGATACGGTGCAAGGGGAAAGCCTGAGGCATCCTGCAATTCCTATGGGCTCAACCTGTATGTGCAGCAAAGAGAGGTTGCTGTTAAAGGTGGTATTGCCACGGATTTAATTTTTAATTGTGTGGAATATAGGATCAGTAAAATAAATAATGAGGACGAGGTGGCGGTAAAAAAAGTAACCCAGAACCCTGGCTACAGAGGTCCAATGAAAATAACAGTCAATAACAGATTTCTTGACTTGACTAAAATAATGAATGAACTCAGCAGCACTATACCTGCAAATCTCAACGGTCAATGAGTAGAAAAAGTCAGGGTTAATAGGCATCTTTGCACCCCCTCCGACAAGCCACCGTCGCGCAGAGATTCTGTTGAATTCACGCGCCTGCACCGCTAGGTTGGCGTCATCATGGGTATGGCAGAAATGAACAGGGTAGGGGCCCAGTGTCCCGGGCCGATCGATCTTGGTGGCGTTGTGCTGGATGCACCCGTCATTCTCGCACCAATGGCGGGTGTGACGGATGTGCCGTTCCGCAGGCTTGCCCGTCGGTTTGGCGCTGGTCTGGTCGTGTCTGAAATGATCGCGTCCTGGGCAATGGTCCGCGAAAACGAAGCGACGCTCCGCATGGCCGAAGTCGCTGACGCCGCCGGACCGAATTCCATCCAGTTGGCCGGGTGCGATCCTGACGCCATGGGTGAAGCGGCTCGCATTGCTATCGGCAGGGGCGCGGACATTATCGACATCAATTTCGGCTGCCCGGTCAAGAAGGTCGCGGTTGGTCAGATGGCCGGCTCGGCTCTGATGCGCGATGAGCTTGCGGCGGGACGGCTGCTGGAGGCGACGGTGAAAGCGGTCGATGTGCCCGTCACGCTGAAAATGCGCATGGGATGGGATCATGATCATCTCAACGCGCCCACTCTTGCGCGTATTGCCCAGGAATGCGGCATCCGCATGATCACGGTGCATGGACGGACCCGGCAGCAGTTCTACAACGGGTCCGCGGACTGGGCCTTCGTCCGTCAGGTGAAAGAGGCCGTCCGTCTGCCTGTGATCGTGAACGGCGATATCGTCACTGTTGATGACGCGCGACAGGCGCTTGCTCTCTCGGGAGCCGATGGCGTGATGATTGGACGTGGTGCGTATGGTCGTCCGTGGTTTCTCGGGCAGGTGGCTGAGGCGTTACGTACGGGTGAAACGCCCCCCGATCCGGATCTGCCGACGGAACGTGCCGTTGTTCTGGAACACTATGATTCAATGCTTCGGCATTTCGGCGAGCATCCCGGCCTGAGGCTCGCCCGCAAGCATGTCTCCTGGTATTCGGCAGGACTGCCTGAATCGGCAGGTTTCCGGGCTTCCGTGAACCGGATGGATACGGCGGTCGAGGTGATCGACGCGATCAATGCATTTTACGACCGGCAGATCTCTGCGGGAGCCGTCCGTGCGCCGCATCGTTCGCGAGGGGATGGCAATCACACCGGTGAAGCGAGGAGTGAGGCTGACACACTTCAGGCAGCATGAAGGGTGTCCCAGGAAGCGGCGACGACCCGTCGAAAAAAACGTCTGGTCCGGCCAGCCGTCACAGAGCCGAAGACCAGGCGCCGGATGCGGCGCTTCTGCTGGAAACCTTGCCTGCTCCGATCGTCCTTGTCGGACAGCGGGATCATATCCTCTTCGTCAACTCGGAAGCGGAGAGTTTTTTCGCGCGCTCCCGCTCTTTGCTCAGACAGGAAAAACTCTCTGACCTTCTGCCTGCCGATCATCCCCTTTTTCTCCTGCTTCATCAGGTTCGGCAGACCGGCAATACGGTGACCGAACATGGGGTGATGATCAGTTCACCGCGCTTTCATTATGACGGGGTGACCGTACAGGGAGCGGCTGTCGCCGAATATCCCGGTCAGGTGCTCCTGCTGATTCAGAATGCGTCTTCGACCAGGGTTCTTGATCGTCAGCTTGCCTTCCGTTCCGCTGCGCGAAGTGTATCGGGGATGGCGGCTATTCTGGCGCATGAAGTGAAGAATCCGCTGTCCGGCATCCGAGGTGCTGCCCAGTTGCTGGAAAGCTCGGTTGCCGCGAATGACAAGGAACTTGCTGTTCTCATCCGTGACGAGGCCGATCGCATCCGGGCGCTGGTCGATCGCATGGAAATGTTCAGCGAGAACCCCGAGGGTCGCCGTCCGGTCAATATTCATCGGGTGCTGGAGCATGTGCGGGTGCTGGCCGAAAACGGCGTGGCGAAAGGCATTCCGATCGTCGAGGAGTACGACCCTTCGCTCCCGTCGGTCTGGGGCAACAGGGATGAACTGATTCAGGTTCTGCTCAATCTCATCAAGAACGCGGCGGAAGCCATTCTGGACACAGGCGAACCGGGACAGATCACGCTGGTCACGGCGTACCGTCAGGGACTGCGGCTCGCCGTGCCGGGGTCGGATCGTCGGCGTCATCTGCCGCTTGTGGTGACTGTCCGCGATACGGGGCCGGGATTTGCCGAGGCGATCCGCCCGCATCTGTTCGAGCCGTTTCTCACCACCAAGACCTCGGGGTCCGGGCTGGGACTGGCGCTGGCGGGAAAGATCGTCAACGACCACGGCGGGGTCATCGAAGTCGAGAGTCGGCCCGGTTGTACGGAAGTCAGCCTGCACCTTCCCGTGGTCATGGACGAGGCCAGCGGTATGTCGTGACAATCGGGAAAGGGTTGTCGCTTGTTTTCCAGTAAAATCCGCTCATTATCGAGCCCAGCTTATCAATGATGGTAAAAGATCCGTATGCCGTTGCCCACTATCCTTGTCGCTGACGATGATCGCTCGATCCGGACGGTTCTCAGTCAGGCTCTGGGCCGCGCCGGATATCAGGTCCGCACCACAGCCAGCGCCGCCACCTTATGGCAGTGGATTGAAGAAGGTGAAGGAGATCTGGTCATCACGGATGTGATGATGCCGGACGAAAACGGGCTGGACCTTGTGCCGCGGATCAGAAAGGCGCGCCCGGATCTGCGTATTCTCGTGATGAGCGCCCAGTCCACGCTGGTCACGGCCGTCAAGGCGACACAGAGGGGCGCCTTCGAATATCTGCCGAAACCCTTTGATCTGACGGAGTTGCTGTCGGTCGTCGAGCGGGCCTTGAGCACGCCTCAACAGTCGCTCGTGGCGGCGCAGCCCGCACTCTCTTCCGCCGAAGAAAAGATGCCGCTGACAGGGCGTTCGGCGGCGATGCAGGACATCTACCGGATGATCGCGCGCCTCACGACGTCAGATCTCACGGTGATGATCACGGGAGAAAGCGGCACGGGCAAGGAACTGGTCGCACGGGCGCTCCATGATTACGGGCAGCGGCGGACCGGTCCCTTCGTTGCGGTGAATGTCGCCGCCATTCCGCGTGAGCAGATCGAAGCCGAGTTGTTCGGGCAGGAACGCAGTGTCAACGGCCTTGCCGGGACACGATCCTCCGGACGCTTTGAACAGGCGGCGGGAGGAACCCTGTTTCTTGATGAGGTCGGCGACATGTCGCCGGAAGCGCAGACCCGGGTGCTGCGCGTTCTTCAGGAAGGAGAATTCACGACGGCAGGAGGCAGGCAGCCGATCCGTTCCAATGTGCGGATCATTGCTTCGACGCATCGGGATCTGCATCAGGCCATACGGGACGGCTCGTTCAGGGAGGATCTGTTTTACCGCCTGAACGTCGTGCCGATCCGCATCCCGCCCTTGCGTGAGCGGACTGAGGACATCCCCTTGCTGGCCAGACATTTTCTCAGTCAGTGCAACGAGGAAGGGCAGGCTCCCCGCACTCTGGCAGACGACGCGATCATTCGTCTGCAGGCATGGCGCTGGCCGGGGAATGTGCGCGAACTTGAGAACCTGATGCGGCGTATCTCCGTGCTTTATCCGCATGATGTGATCAGCGGCGCGGTGATAGAGGGCGAACTGTCGGAAGCCAGCCGCCAGCGTCCCTTGTCCGTGGCGTCGCATGATGAGGAGGAGGAGCCTTTCTCCGTTGTTGTCGAGCGGCATCTTCGGAAATACTTCACGGCGGCCGAAGAGAATGGTGTGCCTCCCACGGCCCTGCATGAACGGGTGATCGCCGAAATCGAGCGGCCATTGATCAGGCTGACTCTGGACGCAACACGAGGAAACCAGATCCGTGCCGCCGCCATGCTGGGCGTCAACAGAAACACCCTGCGAAAACGTATCAAGGACCTCGAAATTTCCGTGACCAAAGGGTCTTCCGCTCGGGAGGCGATCTGACAACCTCATGCAGCAGAAGAGTGACACCATAGGACATCCGGTGCAGCGCGAAGCATGCTGAGGCGGGCGCTGGAAATGCGCAGTGTGACCATCACGCTCGTCGCGCTGGCGTTACTGCTGGTTTTCGCCATCTTCGTGGTGCTGTCGGGTGGAGGCGCTCTGGCGCATCATCCGCTTCTGCAGAACGGTATCTTCATTCTTGGTGGCGCGACGCTTCTGCTCCTTGCTGTGACGAGCGGCCTTTGGGTCCGGCGTCTGATCCATGAGCGTCAACGCGAGGGAACCGCAGGCGCCCGGCTGCATGTCCGGCTGGTGGCCCTGTTCGGTATGGTCGCGGTGGCGCCCACGATCGTCGTGGGTATTTTTGCGACAATATTCTTCGACTACGGAATCCAGATCTGGTTTTCGGATCGGGTCAACACGGCGCTGAATGAGGCTCTGCAGGCGTCGCGCGGTTATCTGACCGAGCATAATGCCAACATCCGGACGGAAGCTTTCTCCCTCTCCAATTTTCTTGTCAGTGCGGAGAATGAGCTTCAGAACAACGGCACCGATCTGCTGCATGATCCGGAAACGCTGGGGCAGATGCTGGACAGTCAGGCGACGATCCGCGGCCTGACGGAAGCAGTGGTCTACGACCCCATCACCAACAAGGTCATCGCCGCGGGTGGACTGCTCAGCCGCTCGGGGTACGACCAGCCGTTGCCACCGCCTGCCGCCACGATGATGGCCCGCACCAACGACGTGGCGATCTATGACAGCCCGGACGAAAAAGTCGTGCGCGCGGTTGTGGCGCTGGGCGAAACGCCGGAGATGATGCTGGTCATCACGCGGCCTGTCGATCCGGAAATTCTCGGCCATATGCGCAAGACCGAGAAGGTTGTGGCTGATTACAAACGGCTCGATCATAATCGGACAAAAATCCAGATCACGTTTGTAATCATCTTCGCACTGGTGGCGCTGCTGGTGATGCTGGCGGCGGCCCTGATGGGACTGACGCTCGCCCGACAGATTGCGCGTCCTCTCGGGTTGCTCATGGATGCATCGCATCGTGTCAGTGAGGGCGATCTTTCGGTGCGTGTGCCGGAAGAAGGCCGCGACGACGAAATACGCAGCCTGTCACACGCTTTTAACCTCATGACGGATGAACTGGCGAGTCAGCGTTCGCAACTCATGGACGCCTATGAGCAGATCAACGAGCGACGACGGTTCACCGAGGCCGTGCTGTCCGGCGTGTCAGCCGGTGTGATCGGTCTGGACGGGCTGGCGCGCATCGAGCTGCCGAACCGTGTGGCGTGCGACCTGCTCGGCAAGGATCTGACGGAGTGCGCGGGCGAGCCCCTGGTGAAGGTCGTGCCGGAATTCGAACCTGTGCTGAACGCGCTTCAGTCCGGCGATGGCCGGGTGCAGACGCAGGAAGTGCAGATTGGCGTGCCGGGCAGCCGCCGCGTGCTGTTCGTCCGTGCGGCGGCGGAGATGCGGAACAATCTGGTGGCTGGATACGTCGTCACATTCGATGACATTACCGCGCTCCAGTCCGCCCAGCGCAAGGCGGCATGGGCGGACGTCGCCCGACGCATCGCGCATGAAATCAAAAATCCACTCACGCCGATTCAGCTTGCCGCCGAACGGCTCAAGCGTCGATTCCTGCGCGAGATCACGTCTGATCCTGAAACATTCCAGCAATGTGCGGATACAATCGTGCGTCAGGTGGGCGACATCGGAAGGATGGTTGACGAATTCTCGGCGTTCGCCCGGATGCCGCAGCCACGCATGGCGGAAGAAAACCTGTCCAGCATCATTCGGGACGCCCTGATTCTGCAGCAGGGAGCACATCCGGAAATTCGTTATGATGTGCATCTGCTGCCGGGGGGAGGGCCGTTACTCTTCTGCGATCGTCGGCAGATCGGCCAGACACTGACCAATCTGCTTCAGAATGCAGCGGACGCCATCGCCATGACTGGGCGTGTGCTCCAAGCGGAATCTGGAAAAGGAGGCGAGGCTGCCTCAGAAGTGACAGGTTCCATCGGTATGATCCGCCTTGACGTGACAGAGCAGGATGACCGGGTGCATATCGTAGTCACGGATGACGGAATCGGCCTGCCCAGGGAAGATCGGGACCGGCTGACCGAACCTTATGTCACACACAAGCCCAAAGGGACGGGTCTGGGGCTGGCCATTGTCAAGAAAATCATGGAAGACCATGAAGGAACGATAGAGCTGAGGGATCGTCCGAATGCGGAAGGTACTGAAGCTACTCTGATTTTGCCGCTCAAGGCTGGAACACAGAAAGAGAATCATGGCGTATGAAATCCTGATCGTCGACGACGAACCGGATATCCGCATGCTGATCGAGGGTATTCTTCATGATGAAGGATACGAGACTCGTGTCGCCGGAGACTCCGACTCTGCGCTGGCGGCCTTCAGAGCGCGCAGACCCTCACTTGTCATTCAGGATATCTGGCTTCAGGGCTCGAAGCTGGACGGGCTTGAAATCCTCAAGACCATGCAGGCGGAGGATGCCAGCGTACCGGTCGTGATGATTTCCGGGCACGGCACCATTGAAACAGCGGTCGCGGCCCTTCAGCACGGCGCCTACGACTTCATCGAAAAACCTTTCCAGTCGGACCGACTGCTCGTCATTGTCAGACGCGCCATTGAGGCGTCCCGTCTGGAGCGGGAAAATGCGGAGCTGCGCCTGCGTGCCGGGCCGGAAAGCACGCTCTTTGGTGAGAGTGCTGCGATTTCCGCTGTGCGTTCGCAGATTGAACGTGTCGCTCCCACCGGCTCACGCGTCCTCATCACGGGCGCGCCCGGCGCAGGCAAGGAAGTCGCGGCCCGCATGATCCATGCCCGATCCCGGCGTGCGGCAGGACCGTTCATTGCCCTGAACTGTGCGACACTCGCTCCGAGCCGTTTTGAGGAAGAACTGTTTGGTCTGGAGGGTGTCGAAGGCATTCCCAGAAGGATCGGTGTGCTTGAGCGCGCCCATGGCGGTACGCTGCTGCTTGATGAAGTCTCTGACATGCCGATCGAGACGCAGGGCAAGATCGTGCGGGCGCTTCAGGATCAGAGTTTCGAGCGTATCGGCGGTTCGACGCGGATCAAGGTGGATATCCGGGTCATTTCATCGACGAATCGCGATCTTCAGGCCGAAATCGGCAACGGGCGTTTCCGCGAGGATCTTTATTACCGTCTTGCCGTGGTGCCTCTGCGGATTCCGAGCCTGCGGGAGCGCAGGGAAGATATCCCCGAACTGGCGCGTCTGTTTCTCCGTCGGGCTGCCGAGACCGCAGGGCTTCCTGTTCCGGAACTCAGTGTGGACGCCATGGCGGCGTTGCAGGCCTATGACTGGCCCGGCAATGCCCGTGAATTGCGCAATCTGATGGAACGGCTGCTGATCATGATGCCGGGGAACGGCAATGAACCGATCCGGGCCGACATGCTGCCGTCTTCCATCAGCGAAGGTGCGCCGGCTCTTCTGAAGTTCGATTCGAATGCGGATGTCATGAGCCTCCCCCTGCGGGAGGCGCGGGATCTTTTCGAGACCCAATATCTGCAGGCCCAGCTTCTGCGATTTGGTGGAAATATCAGCAGAACAGCCGGATTTGTAGGGATGGAGCGCAGCGCCCTGCATCGGAAACTCAAGCAACTCGGCGTCACGGCGGAAGATCGCGCGGGCGTGTAGAGCCGCTTTCCGGAAACAGTCTTTTTTATCGGTGTCTCGTATGCTGGCTTGCTGGGATGTGTCCAGAGGGCTGGACAGAACGTGAGGAAGCGGGCATGTCGCCTGCGTTGATCACAGCATATTTGTCGTCAAAATTAATCTGGATGATCGCTCCGGTCTTTGAGCTTCACGTTTGTGAGCGTAATGACAGAGGTAAGCCTCGAATCATACCGGGCAACAAGAACTAAGAAGAACAGGACTCCGATCGTGGCAAAGACACCGCCTCAGAACGTCCAGGACGTATTTCTCGGTCATGTCAGACGGGGAAAGGCTCCGGTTACGATCTTTCTCGTCAACGGCGTCAAGCTCCAGGGAGTCATTACCTGGTTTGACGACAGTGTGATCCTGCTCCGCAGGGATGGTCACACCCAGCTTGTCTACAAGCACGCCATCAGCACCGTCATGCCGCTTGCACCGGTCAATATTGTTGAAACGTCATCCGGCGGCGCCGGTGTCACCGTTGAGTCCGAAGCGGATCAACGCCATCCCCTTTACGCGGAGAGCGACGAAACTCTTGTCGACGATACCTACTGAAACAGCCACTCCCGCCACGCGGGCTGCCGTTATCCTGCCCTGGGAGAAGCCTGACCGTGATCAGGACGTCCGGGCTGCTGAAGCACGACTGGATGAAGCCGTCGGCCTGACCTCCTCGATAGGGCTGGTCGTTGTACTGAAGGCTGTCCTGCTGCTCAGGGCGCGCAAGCCGGCGACGCTGCTTGGTACAGGACAGGTGGAATCGCTGCGTGAAGCAGTCGCTGAAAAAGAGATCAAGGTCGTCGTCATTGACGCCAAACTGTCACCCGGTCAGCAGCGTAACCTTGAGAAAGCACTCGGCTGCAAGGTGATCGACCGGACCGGCCTGATTCTCGATATCTTCGGCGCAAGAGCCGCCACGCGCGAAGGCAGCCTTCAGGTCGAGCTGGCGCACCTGGAATATCAGCGATCCCGTCTTGTCCGCCTTTGGACCCATCTGGAGCGTCAGCGCGGTGGCTTCGGCTTTCTTGGCGGTCCTGGTGAGACGCAGATTGAGGCCGATCGGCGGATCATTGGAGATCGCATCGTTCGACTCAAGCGTGAACTGGAGCAGGTGCGCCGGACCCGTGGGCTGCACAGAAGTGCCCGCAGGCGCGTGCCGTTCCCGATCGTGGCGCTTGTCGGCTACACCAATGCAGGCAAATCGACGCTGTTCAATGCGCTGACCGGTGCGGCGGTCTATGCGCAGGATCAGCTCTTCGCCACGCTCGATCCGACAATGCGGGCCATCCGTCTGCCGTCCGGTCGGCAGGTGATCCTGTCCGATACCGTGGGCTTCATCAGTGACCTGCCGACCGAGTTGATCGCGGCGTTCCGCGCAACGCTGGAAGAGGTGGCCGAGGCCGACATTATTCTGCATGTGCGGGATATCGCGCATCCTGATTCGGCAGCTCAGCGATCAGACGTGTTTTCCGTGCTGTCCGGTATGGAACGGGACGGGATGCTGGACCCTGACTGGCGTTCCCGCGTCATCGAAGTGCTGAACAAGGCCGATCTTCTGGGTGGACCCGAGCAGGTGAAACATCACGGTACAGCCGTGCCCATCTCGGCCATCACCGGAGAAGGGCTGCCGGAGCTGATGGCGGCCATTGATGCGCATATGGTGCACGCCATGGAACTGCTGCGCTACAGCATCCCTGTGGAGGCCGGAGAGGCGCTGGCGTGGCTCTACCAGCATGGAGAGGTTGTCACACGGGAAGATCATGAGACGCACATTGATACGTTGGTGCGGCTGCGTGAGTCTGATCGTGCGCGATTTGAGAGTTTATTTGCGATTGGAACGGCGGGGCAGAACGACAATAATTAACCCATTCCTAATGTTCGCCCTTCTTTGAGGGCCTCAATTATTATCCAGACGCATGAAATATATGAAAGTCTGGCAACGAATACTGTGCCTGTCAGGTGTCTGGCGAAGCAAACTGGGCTGTTTGTCTGATATATTTTGTCGGTTTTCCACTCGAAGCAGAAAACACGGTTTGATTTTATTCGTGACAGGGCAGGCGCGGCCTCGATTTTCGGTGCTCTGCTGGTAGCTGCTGAAACGGCTGTGAGCGTTGAAGAAGCCGATGCGGTGAAAAGCAAGCTTCAGGATGCGGTAGCGCTTGCATCGGCTAGAACAAACGATAGGTCGAAGCAGGAAAGTGTGGTCCAGAATATCTTGTGGCGCAATTTTTGCCGGTAATGGCGCAAGTGGCAGGCCGGAATCCGGAGGCAGTCAGGCGACTATCGAAAGTCTGACAGTTGAAGGAAAGACCGTTAGTCTCATAGCAGCCGCTACAGTCAATCTTTTTTCGTTCAGCAGCTTTCTGCTGTCACGGTATCGGCCAAGGGGGTCGCTTCAACCTCGGGTATCGAGATAACGATTGTCATCGACAATACTGCGTCGCTTCTCCCGAGTGGTATGGAAGCACCTTTCACGGCTTTCATCTCTCCCTCCATCTATCCAAAATATGTCTTGTATGGATGGCAGTCTATGAAAGGGAGCAATTCCCTGACTTTCGTGAATATATCAACGATGAAACTGAAGCCGGAGACAACGGACGGGATAAAGATTTACGTTCTTCTTTATAATCATTCGTCCATACACACGACGGCCCAGAATCTCATGGAAGTATGTGCGACCTCTTCCAGTAAATTCTTTGTCTCGCCAGCCTCTGATTCATTGCGGGAAACATTTGCGAAGACTGGTGAGAAGGTTGCCGGGGGTCCGCTGGATCAGCAGGGCGAAACACGGCCTTCATAATCGAAGCAGTGCGGCCCCTGAAGCTCTGCCCTTATTGCCTGTCATCAGGAAAATGTAGCAAAGACTTGCAAAAGCGGAAAGTTCGGAATTTTATGTTTGAAAAAGCTTTAAGCTTTACCATTTCTCATTAAAGTAGAGAAAGTGGCGCGAGTGACGGGGCTCGAACCCGCGACCTCCGGCGTGACAGGCCGGCGCTCTAACCAACTGAGCTACACCCGCTTTTTCAGCGACACCGCGTTTCGCGTTGTCGTTGGCGGTCTTATAACCGCGTTTTCAGGAGTTGCAACTCCACTTTACGAAAAAAATGTGATTTCCTGAATTTTCAGTCACTTCCAAGACAGATAATGGCTGAAAACCGGCTTTCCCACTGAAGGAAACTGAGATTTCAATCAGTCCTCGCAGAGTCTGCGTGTGAGAATAAACCTCTATTCCTTCCGGTTTTCGCAAGAGAAGCGAAAGGTGGCAGGGAGCCTGCATGAGCGGGGGAAGAGTAAACTGAAATGCTCAGGTGTTCGGCAGATACCTGTCACCGGCCAAAGGCAGAAAAAAGGGCAAAGAGAGCAGCCCTTGCGAGCCCTGGCTGTCTGCTGGTCCTTTCTGCCTGCGCCCCGGGACCACAGACGTGCGAATTCAGCCGGATTGGACCGCTCCCTGTCCTGAATAATGATGGATCGTCCCTAGTCAGGGTTCTGCCCAACGGCAATCCCGCCGTCATGCTTGGTCGATACGGGCGCGGATAACTCTCTGCTGACACAGGCAGCGGTGAAGCGCTTCAGTCTCGACGCCACGAGCAGGTCAGTGACCATGAAGGCTGTGGGCGGCCTTGTGCAGACGCCAGTCATTACGGAGAACACATTGAAGCTCGGAGATGCCGTCGCGTCCCAGATGGTCTTTGTCGAAGCCGATCTGCCGCGTCTCACTGGGCTGGGGGTGCCACTCTTGAGGTTGTTCGGCGCCGATTTTCTCAGCGGTTATGATGTGTTGTCTGATTTGCCCAAGCGACAGATCACGCTTTTCCGTCTGAAAGGATGCTCAGCGGCCAGTCTCCACTGGCAGGAGCCTGTGGAGCGTCTGCCTTTCGCGGAAAGCAGCCCTGTCAGGGTTACATTGCCAGCAAGGCTGAACGGCAAATCAATCGATCTGATGCTGGACACGGCTCCAACCGGACCACAATCCTCATGGAGCAGGACGAAAATCCTGGAAGCACCGGAAGCGATGGTACGTATCTGGATGTATGGAGGCATCGGTTCGACAGTCTGGAGATCGGGACGGATATCTACCGCAATGAAGAGCTTGTCGTCGCGCCGATGCAGAGATCCTGCGCGCTGCTCGGTGCGGATTTTCTGTGGCGGATGCCGATGTGGATCTCGTATCGTGAGCGGGCGGTTGTGCTGTTCAGGCGTAACACATCAGTAAAAACCCCACAGGCAGGAAGCACGGTTCAGACGGTTCCAGCGATACCGCGTGTGGGGCACAGGATTCAGCGAAGTGACTGTCAGGCAGCCGGCTCCGCATCGAGTGCTACGGCAACGCCATGCACGGTCGCGGCGATACGAACGGACGTCTGGATCTGCTCGCTGGTCAGGCCGCCCTCACGCACGGCGTGCTCGTGACTCTTCACGCACATCTCACAGCCATTGATGGCGGAAACGGCGAGGGACCAGAGTTCGAAGTCCACCTTATCCACGCCGGGACGGGCGATCACGCTCATGCGCAGCTTCGCGGGCATCTGGGTGTAATCACCGCCCATCATGTGGGTGAAGCGATAGTAAATGTTGTTCATACCCATGATGGCGGCGGCGGCGCGAGCAGCATCCAACGCTTCCGGGCTCAGCTTCGCACCAAATTCTGCGATGATGGCTTTGGTCACTTCCTCATTGCGGGAAGCGATGGCGGTGGCGACGAAGGTGCCGGCAAGCTGCTGCTCGTTCAGCGTGATGTCGGAAGCAAGGCTGCTGAGATTGAGGCGCAGGTCTTTTGCGTAATCCGGCAGGCGCTCTTTCAGGGCTTCAATCGACATGATGCTTCACTCTATTCCATGGGGCAGGACAAAGTCCCGGTAGTCTGGCTGAAAAACCAGAAGTCAGTTAGGGCGGAACGCTGCGGGGCAGGCGAGGGCGCGCCCCGCAGCGTTCCGGTCTTCCGGAAGGATCAGACCTTCAGGAAGTCGTCACCCTGTTTCCAGTTGCACGGGCACAGCTCGTCGCTCTGGAGACCGTCGAGAACGCGCAGGACTTCCTGCGGGTTACGACCGACCGACAGGTCGTTGACCGACACGTGGCGGATGATGCCCTGCGGATCGACGATGAATGTGGCGCGCAGGGCAACGCCCGGGCCAGCAGCGATCACGCCGAGGGATTCGGACAGTTCGCGCTTGATGTCGGCCAGCATCGGGATCTCAAGCTTCTTGAGGTCCTCGTGGTGCAGACGCCAGTTCAGGTGAACGAACTCGCTGTCGATGGACACGCCGTAAACGACGGCATCACGGTCTGCGAAATCTTTCGCAAGCTTGCCAAACGCCACGATCTCGGTCGGGCAGACGAAGGTGAAGTCCTTCGGCCAGAAGAACACGACCTTCCATTTGCCAGCGTCCGTTGAGTCGGAAATCTGAACAAACTTGCCGGTCAGGCCTTCCGGGCCACCCGGAACGGAAGTCAGGTCGAATGAAGGAAACTTGTCGCCAACGGTCAGCATCGGAATGCTCCTTGCATATCTCGGTAACAGTGCAGTGCGTCGATATGGCGCGCCGCTGGACATATCTATGGCCATGCTGTGGCAATCATGCCAATGAATAATTTATCATAATACTATTGACGAAATCGATTGAGCGGAGCGTCGGCCATGATGATCCTGCCTTCTCCCCAGCAACTCCGTTATTTGCTGGCCCTGGCGGAGTTACGCCATTTCGGAAGAGCCGCTTCCGCCTGCGCCGTGACGCAATCCACCCTGTCCGCTGGAATTCTGGCGCTTGAGCGGCAGCTCGACGCCAGTCTGCTGGATCGGGAGGTGGGCAAGCGCGTGGTATTCACGCTGCTGGGTGAAGAAGTGGTGCGGCGCGCCCGTGTCGCGCTGGAACTTCTTGAAGGGATTTCCCAGATCGCCCAGGCATCGCGTGAGCCGATGACGGGACCGGTCAGACTGGGCGTCATCCCGACGATCGGACCCTTCATCCTGCCGCGCCTGATTCCTCTTGTGCGGGAATGGTTTCCTCAGATCCGTCTCATCATCACGGAGGACATGACGGAGCGCCTGATAGAAAAAATCGCTATCGGGCGACTGGACGCCATGCTGCTCGCCATGCCGTGCATTTGCGAGGGACTGGAAACGATTCCGCTCTGGCGTGACCCGTTCGTGTTGGCGCTGCCGAGCAATCATGGCTTGGCGAAGCTGCCTGCCGTACCGCTGGAAATGCTGACGGACGAGCGTATGGTGCTGCTGGAGGACGGACATTGTCTGCGCGATCAGACCGTCGATGTCTGCCGTCAGGAGCGTAACTGGGCAGGAAGTGAGCCTGAGTCGGCCCACACGGCATCATCCCTGCATACGCTTGTCCGGATGGTCGGCGAAAATCTTGGTGTGGGGCTGCTTCCCAGACTGGCGGTGGATTCAGGTATCCTCGATGGAACTGGTGTGGTGGCGCGCCCTGTTACAGGCGGTCCGGCGTGGCGGACGATCGGATTGGGCTGGCGTCTGAAATCGCCACGGACGGAGGATTTCAGGGTTCTGGCACGTACGCTGAAAAAACTGGCGCCCAGCAACGCCGAGGCGGTCTTGCTGGACGAGGAGCGGTAGGTTTCCGAAAAATACGGTGATTTTAATGTCTGCCGCACGCTGGCGCGTCCGGAAAAAGCTGTGAGGTGGCGGGTTTATGAAATATCAAAATATAGACGGCAGGATGTGCTGTTCTTGATCCTGATATCCTGTGTCGAAGCAGCAGCATGCGCAAAGACGGAAAAAATCACTCACAGGCAATCCTTCGAGGCCACGCCCGGATTAAGGAGTGCGTCAGGGGCTGAGAGTTATGTCCATGAGCAGTTTCATGTCCGCATATGCGAGAAAAGCTCAACGCGGCGCGGAGCCAGACGGCCAACATTATGGTCGCAATCTGGAATGCAGGATTAAATCCATGAAAGCGATGGATATGGATCGTCTTTTGCGTGATGACGAAAGTTAACGATCGCACGGATTGTGGCTATCCCGGTGGGTCATGTGTAACTGTTCCGGTCTCTGCTCAGAAAGGCGGGAATTAAGGCCGAAATAATCGACGACATCGGCTCTTTGCATTGACTTTTCAGCTTTGGCTGCGTATGTCGCAGCAACTTTTTCATGCGGACACCGGCCGCAGACGGATAGAAGAGACGAGTTATGAAGATCAGAAACAGCCTCAAGTCGGCAAAAGTCCGCGACAAGGACTGCCGCGTTGTGCGTCGTCGCGGTCGCGTCTACGTCATCAACAAGAAAAACCCGCGCATGAAGGCACGTCAGGGCTGATCCTTCGATCAACCTGATGATCCCATGCACAGGAAAACCCGCCCACTGGCTCTGGAAACGGACCCAAAAGGCGGGTTTTTTCGTTGTATGAACAGAACTTATCCTCTTGTCGGACTGATCTTTCTCCTGACCGCGACGACTGCGCAAGCCGAGCCTGTCGCCTCCGGAGCGGCCCCCGGTGCGCCGACGTCCTCGCCGCAGAAACTCTCGATCGAGACCCAAAAAGCCGGACTTGTGGCTCAGCTTGCTGCGTCGAAAAATCCCACGGAAGCCGTGCAGATCCGGGGACAGCTTGAGGAACTCCGCACGCAGTCGATCAGACCAGCGACCAGATTGCTCATGCGGCGGGCTGTCCGTGAGTTGGGCGATGAGAAGGCCGGCGATGCTGTCGAGGATTTCGGGGCCGCGCTGTCGTTGCAGAATGATGTTGCGGTCCTGTGGCGGCTCCGGGCGCAGGCGCGCCTGATGGGGGGAGACACCAGCGGAGCGATCAGCGATCTCGGCGTCGCACTCCATCATGACGACAATGACGCGGTAAGCTGGCAGCTTCTGGCTGCAGCGGAAGATGTCGCTGGTGACGGGCAGGCGGCTCTTAAAGCCTGGCAGCGTGTGATGGAGCTTGATCCACAACAGCCGGGTGCGGCCAGGAAGTTCGAAAAATTGCAGATGAAGGCTTACGGGCGTCCAACCTGATTTTGTGTCTCTGAGGAAAAACAGACAGGCCTGAAGACCCGGAAGAGTTCTTCAGGCCCTTTTTTGATCAGCTGTTCGAGCCAAACGTGGTGCGTGTAACTTCGAACAGGAACCACGTCCGCTTTTCGCTTTCGTCGATCCAGTTTTCCAGCAGGCTTGTCGTGGCGCAGTCCCCCACTTCGTCTGTCAGGCCGTGGACTTCACGCATGGAGGCAACGAGTTTCTTGTTGTCCTCGCACAGCTCGGCGATCATGTCCGGCGCATCGACATACACGGCGTCATTGTCCTTGACGCGTTGTAGACGGCCGATCTCTCCGATCGAATGGAGCGTCAGGCCACCGATCCGACGTGCGCGTTCCGCCAGAGGATCGGTCATGGCGAGCAGTTCCGCGCCCTGATCATCCAGCAGCAGATGCAGATCGCGGAAGTGACGACCGCTCATGTGCCAGTGGAAATTCTTCGTTTTCAGATAGAGGGCGAAGACGTCAGCAAGCAGGGCGCGCAGGGCGGCGGAAATGTTTTCCACGCCCTCTCTGGGCAGATCCGTGGGTGTGCCGAGATAATGCTGAACCTCAGCGGTGCGTGCCTGTTCGGCTTTGCCGGAAGCAGATGATTTGCTCATCGATGTTTTCCCCTTTGAGTTTTCCCTCTTGGCTGGTCCGGTCTGACAGGGTTGCCACTCCTCAGGGCGGGATGCTGTCGGCGCCGGAAGCGAGCGGGACGGGAGCCTTGAATGGCTTCACGGTCTGTATGCAGCCGCTCAATGCTCCGGGATGTCAAGTGAACAGAGTGTTTCAAAAAAATCGCGACAGCATCATCATTCCCGATGAGGGAATAGAGTAGAATAGGGTATCAGAGATCTTTGTGAGGACCGGAGACCCGTCTTGGACTCCGGAAGGACTCGGAATACAGGGGTTGCCCGTTTCTCAGGATTGCCTCTGCGGCAGGGGTGAAACTGCCATCATCTTTATGCAGGACTAAGCCCGGTAAAATTCTGGAGCCAGCCTGTCCGCCGCGACGGGCGCGAATCAGCACGATCCGGGCTTCTTCCCCCTCGTGAGGCCATAGGGGAATGATTTCGGCGCTTCCGATCCGTACTTTTTCACAGGCAGCGAGCGATTCAGCCAGCCGCGTACTGGGAATCGCAAGGGTGAGGGATCCCTTTTCCCGGAGAAGACCTGCAAAAGTGGAAATCCAGCGATGCAGGGTATCTTTTCTGGCGCGTCGTGCCTTGTCCCGTCGTGGCTCCGGAGAAGCCGTCGTGTCTTCACGATGCCATGGGGGGTTTGCGAAAATATGGTCGAATCGGAGGGGAGGGCTCTCAGGGGTGTCCCTTAGAATCTGGGAAGCGTTGCAGATATCCCCGGTAACAATTTCCGTATCCTTACAGGCGTTGAGGATCAGATTGAGGCGTGCCAGCGTGGCCGTGGCAGGATCGATTTCGAATCCTGTGAGGGCGAGATTGTCCACGCGGGCAGAAAGGCACAGGAGGCCAGCGCCAGCGCCGCATCCGGCTTCCAGCACGCGATGCCCCGGACGAGCCGGAATAAGGGCCGCCATCAGCACGGGTTCGAGACCTGTCCGGTAGCCCTGCCGGAACTGATGATAGGCAATACGGCCCCCTAAAAGGGTGCCGTTCGTGGTCTCGGGCAGGTCAGAAAGGGAGGGGGTTGCGGGGCGGACAACTTGACCGTCTCCGGAGCGCCGCTCATATGGTTGCACTACTAGGGTCCCTTTTTCGGGAGAAAGTCATTTGCACGTTGCAGTCAATCTGCCGAATACGGAGGGCACCGCAAGCCCGAATGCAGGCCAGACCGAAAAGAAGTCCGGCGACAGCACGCGTGTGGATGATGCCGTGAAACCTCGGAACAGTGAAAACGTCCTGAAGGCTCTGGCCGATTATCTCGCTGATGACATGATGGCCTGCAACAGGGAAATCGTGGCGCGGATGCAGAGCGACGTGCCGCTGATCCCGCAACTGGCTGCCCACCTGGTGGCGGCGGGCGGCAAGCGGCTCCGGCCGCTTCTGGTGCTCGCAGCGGCTCGCGTGACCGGATATCGGGAACACGGTGACGACATGCGCCATGTGGGCGTGGCGGCCTGTGTGGAGTTCATCCATACGGCGACGCTGCTGCATGATGATGTGGTGGATAACAGCCAGCTTCGCCGCGGTCTAGCCAGCGCCAACGCCGTGTTCGGCAACAAGGCCTCCGTGCTTGTGGGTGACTTTCTTTTCGCCCGCGCCTTCCAGATTCTGACAGCCGACGGCTCCCTGCCGGTCATGGCCATCCTCTCCGCCGCCTCCGCGACGCTGGCGGAAGGAGAAGTCATGCAGATGACCACGCAGAACGATCTGACCACGACGGTCGATCGCTACCTTCAGGTCATCTACGGGAAGACGGCGGCCCTGTTCGCCGCAGCCTGCGAAACGGGTGCGGTCGTTGCCAAAGCTGACGACCAGACGAGGGAAGCCCTCCGTCAGTATGGCGCGAATCTCGGCATGGCGTTTCAGCTTGTCGATGACGCTCTTGATTACGCCGCCGATCAGGCTGTGCTGGGCAAGACGGTGGGCGACGATTTCTACGAAGGAAAGGTTACCCTGCCGGTTCTGGCGGCCTATCACGCCGGAGACAGCGAAGAGCAGGCTTTCTGGAAGCGGACGATCGAGAACAACGAAGAGCAGCAGGATGGTGACCTTGAGCGTGCGCTTGGCCTGATTGCGAAGACAAACGCCATCGACGTGACCATGGCCAAGGCTCGCGATTATGCCGAGGCCGCAAGTGTCGCTCTGGATCAGGTCTCCGATGCCTGTCGGACCGCCAATGCCGATATGGAGCCGCTGCGTCAGTTGCTGAAAGATGTTGCGATCTACACGGTGGATCGTGCGCGATAGGCAGCGCGCTTGCCGTAACGCATAATCATCAGGCTTCTGACTGGCGCTGATGCAAGCAGGTGGACTGTGGCCGTTAAGCGTGCGGGTGCTGTCGGAAAAAACCAGCATTGTCACTGTTGTTCTTATTGATGGTGAAGCAGCGGTTCTGTCTGGCGGGACAGGCCGTTCAGTCGGCTTTGCGACAGGCCATGATACTTGAAGGAAAAAATTCATCCGACTTCAATGACCTTCTCTGGATCATGGCACAGGAATCCGGAGGCGTAGTGGATACAAGAAACGGAGTGTCGACAGCGCGCGGATTATTCGAGCTTCTGAAAGCGCAATATTATTGAAACCCGAATGGTGAAAGCTCGTTTGGAAACCCGATTGAAGAGTGTCAGGGCGGAATACGCTACATCTATGCCCGCTATAAAACGGCAGAAGCCGCCAAAGAATTCTGGATGAAACACAAATGGTATTGAAAACCCGGAACGTCGCCCCGGGGGTGGTGTGTCTTGCTCTTTTTGTTGCGCCGGATGCCTTGCACGCGTCTACGATATCCTTTGTCGATCATCTGGCTAAAACCGGAGAACCGGTTCGTCGTCCACCATTGAAGATACGCTCGAAAGAAGAGCGTCAGTTTGCGACGATGCTGCGCGGCGCGATGCACGATCCCGTCAATTTTGCCGGACATTTCGTTCTGACGACATGGGGATGCGGCGCTGGATGCGTGATGGGAGGCGCCATCAATGTCGTAACGGGTGCTGTGACGATGCTGCCTTTCACCGTCTCTGACTGGCCTTTGGATGTCACGGAACCTCTTTCCTGGCGACGCGACAGCACTCTGCTTGTTGTCACAGGAAGCCTGAACGAAACCGGGCATGGAAAATATTTCTACGATTTTGACGGCAAGGCATTCCATCTTCTTCAGACGGAGCCGATGACGCAAAAACCATGAGAGGCGGCGTCCCGGTCTGCTCGGCTGGCGTCACAAGACTGTCCATAATCTGTGTTACAGGTGTGATATGCGCGGTGAACGGAAGGGACGCAGCGCAGGATCAGGATCGCGGTATAAGATGATTTGCGCGGCAGGGGCGGGTGGCATTCCGGAAGCGGGAATGGCGGGTCGTTGACCCGGAGAAAACAGCGGCGGCAGAAAGCTGTCTGCCGTTTTTGCCGCGTTAAAAACCCGGGCCAGTTGTCCACTGTTCCGCGTGAGCATAACCGAACGGGCGCAGATGAGCCTCCAGTTCGATTACATCCACCGGAGGCGCGGTGAACCAGAGATGCTCTTCTGAGTCGTGAAGAGGAGGCGACGCTTCCATGGCTTCCAGAATTGTGACGGTCTGACGGGCGACAGCATCAGCCGGATCAAGCCAGATAACGTGATCCGGCGAGGCCGCACGCAGAGCCTCAAGCAGGAATGTGTAATGCGTGCAGCCGAGCGCCACGGCGTCAATCCGATCGCCCTCCGGTTGTCCGAACAGACCAGCCACTTCCTGCTTGATCAGATGCGGGGCGGGCATCTTGCCTCGGAAAGCTTCTTCCGCGTAATCGGCCAGATGTCGCGCACCGTGGGCAATGAGAGTGCAGTCGGGAGCAAACTGCTGGCGAAGAGAGTCGATATACGGGCGGCGCACGGTCGCGCGTGTGGCGAGCAGTCCGATGACACGGCTTTGACTGATGCGGGAAGCCCAGCGGATAGCCGGAACGCACCCGACAAACGGGGTCTCCGGACAGGCTTTCCGCAACGCGCCGAGCGCCAGTGTGCTGGCCGTATTACAGGCAATGACAACAACGTCAGGTCTGCATGTATCGATCGCCTCTTTCAGCAGGGCCACGATATGGGCGCAGAGCGCTGCGTCTTCCTGTTCCCCGTAAGGAAACAGGGCTGTGTCCGCGATATAGCTGATGCAGGCTTCTGGCAGGCGGCGACGCAGCGCCGCGACGATGCCAAGGCCGCCAATACCGGAATCGAACGCCAGAATGCGGCCTTTTGCCGAAGAAGGAGTGAAACTCCCTCCAGTCGCAGACTGATCTGGTGTGGAAACCGGCACGGTCATCTCATCTGTTGCGGGCGATCAGGAATCGCGGGCTGTCTTCAGTGCCAGAGCTTCTTCGAGGCTGCCGACACCACCATGCTTGGCGGACCACCCGCATGGGTCTTCAAGGAAGCGGCGTACTTCCGCAGCAGCGCCTTCCGAGAAATACGGCCGTTCGGCGCAGGCTTCGAGCACATCCCACCATGTGCAGAGCGAGTGCAGGGTGATGCCCATTTCGGAAAGCGTCTTATGGGCGCCGGGGAACACGCCATAGAAGAACACGACGAACGTATGGTCGAGAATCGCACCTGCATTGCGCAGAGCCTTGGCGAAGCCGATTTTTGAAGCGCCGTCAGTCGTCAGATCTTCAACAAGGAGAGTACGCATGCCTTCAGGGACATCGCCTTCGATCTGGGCGTTGCGACCGAAACCTTTCGGTTTTTTGCGGACATAGGCCATCGGCGTCATCATGCGGTCGGCGAACCATGCGGCAAAGGGAATGCCTGCGGTTTCACCGCCGACCACGGCGTCGATGCTCTCGTAGCCAACGTGACGCCCGATTTTCTCGACGCCGAGCTCCACGATCTTTGCCCGTGCGCGTGGGAAGAAGATGATGCGGCGGCAGTCAATATAGACGGGCGACTTCCAGCCGGAGGTCAGTGTGTAGGGGTCTTCAGGGCGAAAATTGACCGCCTTGATTTCCAGAAGAAGCCGTGCGGTTGTAAGGGCTGCATCCCGGTCCCACGCAGAGGCGTCATTGCCGAGAACCGATTCCTGTCCGATCATGTGCTTCATGTCCCTTTCCCTTCGCGCGCATTCGCCTGCGTCGACGTGGCATAGCTGCACACAGGCGGAAAATCCATCGCTACCGGCTGAAAACCCACTGATAGACACAGTGGGCTGGTCTTCACACGCGCCATGACGGATGCCCTGACACCGTCAGCCGTACCTGTATGGGTGATTGAGTCGGCTCAGCCGGGAGGATGCGGGCCAGCTCATGCGCTCGCCGGTCGTCTCGGATGTTCTTTCAGGCGTCTGACGGATGCGTCCTCTGTCGAAAACGATTCCGTGCAGCCCGGCCTTGTTTTGACCGCCGGGTTTACCGCCGGATTGGCGGGTCTTTCTCTGGGACGGAAACTGAAGGTGCCGGTCGTGCATTGCAGCAGCAGCAGATCTGTGGCTCTGCTGGGCAGTCGTCTTTTTGACGAGGTGATTTTTTCCGGGTGGCATGTGCCGGAAGCGAGGAACAGCCGCGTTTTTCCTGTCCTTGGACCGTTGAGCGTTGTGTCTCCCGCGCTTTATGAGCGTGCTGAACGTCTCTGGCGGGAAAGGCTGGAGCATCTGCCTCGACCCAGAGTGTCTGTGCGACTGGAAGCTGGCTGGAGTGATTCGGTGGCCGACGCAATGCTGGCGGCACGGCAGATCGAACTGAGCATCAAACTGTTCGGCGGTTCTGTGCTGGTGACGATCGGTGAAGGAGTGCCGGCCGCATTCGCGAACGCTTTTTCTGAAGGGCTTGGTTCATGCGTCAAGCTGATCTGGCGGCATGGTGAACCAGACGATAATCCGGGCCTCGGTTTTACCGCCTGTGCCGACGCTGTGATTGTCTATGGAACACGGGTATCCGCGCTGATTGAGGCCGCGGCGAGTGTTCTGCCGCTGTTCCTCGGGCATGTTCCGGGCCGATTTGGTGGCTACAGCAGTCTTGTCCGTGTTCTGCTGGGGCGTGGGGATGCCCGTATATTTGACAGTGATTTTTCTCCATGGCCGCGCAACACATTGGACGAGACCGGACGTGCCGCCGGTTTCATCAGGCATCGGTTTGGACTATGAGACCTGCAAGACAGGTGATTTTTGTATTTTCAAATATAAAAATGTAATTTAATCTGATTATTTCTTTTTGTATATAATTCATAAAAATTATTATCGCAAATAATGTATTTTTATTTTCGTATATTTTAGGTGGATCTGAAAGTGAAAGAGCTGGATATCCAGCCTCTTGTTTTCATCAGCAGTGCTTGAATTTCTTCTTTATCGGGATCGAACATTATCCGCGTGACCACACTGTAAGGGAGGCTTTTGATAGCCTGCCAGGTGCTGTGACGCGGACACCCTGTCTGATATTGGTCCCTGGAATGGTCCATCGACCTGGTGATTGGGATGGGTTCTCTATCAATGCCGCCGCTTATGCTATCGGGCAGATCTCGGTTGTGCCGGCAACCAGACGCTGCGTTATGTTGATGGCGCGCTCTCTGGCCGTTACAGCATCGGCTTCTTTCAACTCCCGCTTTTATCCGGCGTTGGTGACTGCTTCACCCCAGCCATAGCTGTCGGCGTTGTCTATGAAGGGAAGGAGGCGTTTCGCCTGCCTCCTTTTTGTCAGGCGTAACGTTTCTATTAAATTTTGATGTATTGCCCCCGTTAAGCGGAGATTATCGCGCTCGGCTCTGGTCTGGAATTGCAAAACTGATATCAACGCTCGCTGTGGCCGGAACGATTGTAGGTGAGCCGCCTGCAATTCGTCACGTACTGACTGATCTTGTGATTGGGGGAGTTTTGATAGGTGGTGCTGACGTTATGTTGCGAGACAGCATCCTTTAAGAGCGTTCCATGAATTATAAAGGAGGCTACCCCGAATTTCTGTCCCGCTTCAGGAAACAGATCTTTTCGCCTGTTAACACCACTTCAAAAAAAGGTCCGTTCGATCAGTGGTTTTTTCTCATTAGCGGAGAAGGCCATCGGGATGCAGGTGAAATTTCGGTTGCAGTTTGTCAGGGGTACGCACCGGTAGAAAAAAAGCGCATCGCTGTCGATCAGTTCGCGAACATGATGCTGAAGGCCCATAAAGGGAAGCATCAGAGCTCTTCTGTATTTTCCAAGGCTCTTTCAAAGAGAGTGCCAGAACAGATCTTTGGAAATCTGCAGAAAGCCGGAGCGCGCGCCGCCCTGTCGATCTCATGGCATGATTTCGTTGTGCTTCAGACAGAGCTTGAACTGTCACAGCCCGGATTGCCTGCAGAGGAACTGCATATCCCCAGCCTTCAGTCCGATAAGGCCATACAGGGAAATATTCAGAGTGAGGGTGTGGATGTTGCGCTCGTGACAAGAGGCTGCTGGCTACCGGCCCATGATGCGGGAATGGTTCGGCAGAGCGATAAAACGGCATCGCAGGGGATTGGGTAATGTCATGACATACCTTGTTTTTTTGAATTTTTTCTTACTTCAGGCTGCCCAGGAATACTCATGAAAAATCCCCGGAATCTGTCACTGAAGGTCGGAATGCTGGGTCTGCTGTCTCTGGCCGGATGCCAGGAAAATGACCCGGTCGTGACGCCTTTGCCTGGCTCTGTCGTTTCGATGAGCGCCCCTGAACGCACCAACGGCCAGATCAGCGTCGCAACAGGTTCAAAAGCCTTGGCGTCTTATGGCCGTCGCTCTTCGAGTGGACTGGTGACAGACGGGCAGGATGCAGCGGGTGACATTACACTTAACTTCGCCGGAACGGATGTCAGGGCAGCCACGGACCAGATCCTTGGTGATCTGATGGGCGTCAATTATACGATTGATCCGGGCGTGCAGGGTGCCGTTACATTGCGGGTGACGCATCCTGTCCGACGGGATCAGCTTCTTCCTATACTGAAGGATCTTCTTGCCGGCGTTGGCGCCACGGTCGTGCAGAGTAACGGTCTTTACCGTGTTGTCCCTCTTGCTGGCGCCGGAGGTCATTCCGGCGGTGGTCAGGGTGCAGAGCAGGGACAGATAGCCATTGCCCTGAAATACACATCTGCGGAAAATCTGGCCAAGGTACTGAAACCATTCGAGCAGAATGGAGGGCATATCGCTGCTTCCTCCGGTTCGAATGTTATTATTGTCAGTGGTGATCCGGCGACCCGCCAGTCTCTGGCGGACCTTGTCAGGAGTTTTGATACTGACATTCTGTCCGGCATGTCTTATGCGCTCCTGCCTTCCATGTCGGGAAGCGCGCAGGATCTGTCGCACGCATTGCAAACCGCGCTTGACGCCGGAAAAAATGGTGCTCTGTCCGGACAGCTCCAGATTGTGCCGATGTCGCGCATCGACAGTGTTCTGATCGTGGCGCACACCGAGCGACAGATTGCAGATGTACAGAGATTGTATCATCTGGTGGAGGCCCGACGATACAGGACGGCACGTGTCTGGAACGTTTATTATCTTCAGAACGAACGGGCCAACGATGTCGCATATGTCCTGCAGCAGGCTTTTACTCCAGGCCATGTGACCGCAAAACCAACAACACAGAATTCATCGGTTGGTCAGATGAGCAACGCGATGAGTCAGAACGGCATGTCTGGCGGCAGCAGTTCAGGCACTGGCTCCCCTTCTCTGGGTGACAGCAGCCAGCAGCAGGGACTGTTATCGGGAGGCAATGGGTCATCTGGTGGGCAAGGTGATGGCTCTTCAGGAAATGGCGGAAGTCAGTCCTCACAGCAGCAACAGGATGATGGTATTTCCAACAATCCCCTGCTTGGAGGTCTTGGCAATCAGGCAAGTGGAGACAGTGCGCGTGAAACGGTGAAAATCATTCCCGATTTGCAGAATAATTCGATACTTGTTTATGGCACGCCGGAAGAAACAGGCGATGTGATCGCCATGCTGCACAAGATCGACATTATCCCTCTGCAGGTTCGGATTGACGCCACGGTCGCGGAAGTCACGCTGAATGATCACCTGAAATACGGCACGCAGTTCTTCTTCAAGTCCGGCGGTGTGAATGGCATTCTGAGCGGTGCGACGCAGAGCATCTCAACAACGTTGACCTCGTCCCAGTTGAGCAGTTCATTCCCCGGCTTTGTCCTGGGAGGAAGCAGTCAGGGAGGTGCGCCTTTTGTCATCAATCTTCTTCAGGGAATTACCAAGGTTCAGGTTCTGTCTTCACCGGAACTGATGGTCATGGACAACCAGTCCGCCTCGCTGATGGTGGGTGATATGGTGCCCTATCTGACCGGTTCCACTACAGGCGTGCTGACCACCAGTTCAACAATCACAAACTCGATCAGCTACCAGCCAACCGGCGTGATTCTTCAGATTACTCCGCATGTCAGTAACGGTGATCTGGTCACGCTGGATGTCTCGCAGCAGGTCAGTCAGGTGGCCTCTTCGACAACGATCACCGGGAGCGGCACCATCAACAGTCCGACTTTCTCGCAGCGTCAGGTGAAATCACGTGTGGAGATAGCCGACGGTCAGACTGTCGGTCTCGCGGGTCTGATCACCGACAACCGTCAGACTGGAAATCAGGGTATGCCCTGGATCAAGGATATTCCGATCCTTGGAGCCCTGGGTGGGGAGCAGACCAACACACGTTCCCGAACTGAGCTGCTGGTGCTGATTACTCCGCATGTCATTCACAGCCAGACAGACGCCTCCAAACTGACGGAGGATATGCGTGAGCTGTTGCCTCATGCGGCAATGCTGCAACCTGAACTCAACAAGACACCCATGTCCGGATCAGCAAACCCCAATCATCGCATCCTGCATGCCCTCGGGCTGAACGACTGATAAAAATGTAGCTCCCGAAAAGGGAATTACTGAAAGCGGGCGCAATGAGTGAGGTGTTGTTCTTCTGGTTGCTCAGGTCAGATCTACTCGCCGGATGGAAACACGTATCGCTGAGGCTGCGCTTCTGGGAACCCTTTATGGATGGGCCTCCTCTAACGTAATGCACGCGAGTATGTCGGTGGATGGATACGCGCCGTCAATTTTTCATATGTTTCATATGTAAGCCTGACAGATGAATGGCGGAATTCCAGCCAGCAATGCTGGGGTCGCTGCCGTGAAAACCGTCATCCAGTTTGAGGGGGGCGGCTGTCCGTCCGATTATCAAACAGGAAATATTTCTTTGCTAAATCAGGTCTCTCATACGTGCCGGTATATCCGTAGCAGAGGCATGTGCCTTTGAATCCGTACATTTAGGTGTAAGATACTGGCAGGACGACAGTCGCAGGCTGGTCCAGAGTTATTAGTAAAAGAAACAATTATGGAGAGTTCCGATGAGTATGACCCCAGAACGCATTCGCAAGCGCCTTGTTCGTGTATTCAATACCATTCTTCCAGATAAAAGCGCTGAAGAAGTTCCTGAAGCGACAGTTGACAATACTGAAGGCTGGGACTCTCTGGCGACATTGTCGCTCTTTACGCTGGCCGAGGAAGAATTTGGCATCAAGCTTGGTCTGGATCTGATCGGCGAAACCAAAAGCTTTGCAGCTCTTGAGAAACTGGTGGCCGAAAAAGTCGGTTGATCAGTGTCTGAGCCTGTCCAGAATTAGGAGTTCCGTGTGTCTGATTTGCCTCTTTCCGCAAAAGTTATCCCCGGTCTTGGCGACATTCTGTCTACCGGCACGCGCATTGTCGCAGGGGCATGGCCGTTTGGGGAAGCAGGCAGCTTCCGTGAGCTCAAGATCCATATCATGGGCACGACCACCACGGACATGCTGGCGCGCGCCATTGCCATTGGCTGCGTTCAGGAGAACATCCGGCCGCACATTACACAGTCTCTTTACGGCTCATTCATGCAGGATGTGCTGAATCCGGCTTCCGAATTCTACAGTCTCAAGCCGGATATTGCCGTTATTGTGTCTGACTGGCGCAGTCTGGTGGCGGATATCCCCGCCAGCACCAGTGAAGAAGATGTGTCCGCGTTTATTGACAGGAAAGCGAATGAAATTCTGTCGATGTGGCGGCGCATCAGCCAGAATTGTGGCGCGAAGATCATCCATCACTTCCCACCGCCACCCCAGTTCCGCCTGACAGGTGTCGCGGAGCAGTATCTCCCTTCATCCTACACCAACCAGCTCCAGCAACTCCTCAGAAGGCTATGGTCCGCCGAGACGTTTGGCGTTCAGATCATCGACTTTGGCCGGTTCGCGCTGGAATATGGCAATACCGCCGCCTTTGCTCCCAGAAGCTGGTACAGCGCCAAACTCCCGATCGAAAACAGTGCGCTGCCTGCTTACGTGCCACTTTTCCGTTCGGCGCTGCGCGGTGTCCTGAACACGGCAAAAAAAAGCTCTTGTTCTCGATCTTGATAACACGCTCTGGGGCGGAGTGATCGGCGATGACGGGATGGACGGTATCAAGATCGGAAGTGGTGACGCCGTTTCCGAAGCGTATGCTGCTTTCCAGAGCTACGTGAAACTGCTTGCTGATCGCGGCATCATTCTTGCCGTATGCAGCAAGAATAACCCTGACATTGCCAAGACCGGTTTTGATAAACCGGGAAGTATCCTCAAGGTCGATGATTTCGCGGCTTTTGAAGCATCGTGGGATGATAAAGCCAGTGGTCTGCGCAAGATCGCCAAAAAGCTGAATATCGGTCTGGATGCTCTTGTGTTCGTCGATGACAATCCGGCGGAATGCACTCTTGTCCGCCAGGAACTGCCGCAGGTCGGCACCGTGCATCTGGACGGCGATCCGTCCGATTTCATTGCGCAAGTTGAGCAGGGTTACTGGTTCCAGTTCCAGAAATACAGTCGTGATGATTTCGCCCGTACGCAGGCTTACGCCATGCGCGCTGCTGCCCTGGCTGAACAGGATGACGCATCAGATCTGCCATCCTATCTGCGTAGTCTGGAAATGATGGGGCAGGCGGCGCGTCCGTCAGAAGGCCAGATTGAGCGGGTGGTGCAACTGGGGCAGAAGACCAATCAGTTCAATCTACTGACGCAGCGCTTTGATGAACAGACTGTGCGTGACTTCATGGCCGATGACGGGAATGTCGTTCTGGCCTGCTCCCTGAAGGACAGGTTTGGTGATCACGGGCTGGTTTCCGTGCTGATCGCCCAGAAACAGAACGATGATCTTGATATTGCTGAATGGACAATGAGCTGCCGCGTCTTTTCCCGTACATTCGAGCAATTCATCATGAATGAATTGATCCGGAGAGCGAGGGAAAAGAATATTCGTCGGATCGTCGGGCGCTTCAAGGAAACCGCCAAAAACACTGTGGTGGCAGATCTTTATGATCGGCTTGGTTTTACCCGCGAAGGTGAGGACAGGTGGGTGTTTGATCTTTCAGCATCGACTACACTTGGTGAGACCTATGTGAACGCGGTTTCCCTATAGGCATTCTGGAATGAAAAAGGCTTCAGAGCGGGTCTGCTCTGAAGCCTTTTTCATGGAGAGATACTTATGGTGTAAGGTGGCCGGAAGGTCGCTTACGACCTGTCCATCCTGTCAATTTCCTGCTTGATCGCCGCCATGATGCGCGCGTCAAAGGCAAGACCAACATCCTTCGTAAAATTGGTTATCTCGTTCCAATGGTAATCAAACGGGAACGGGGTGTGGGTATAGGTGACAAATTGCGAGCTCGGGCAGTCCATAGCCTGTCGTGTGCAGTTCAGAATGAGGAGGCGTGAGGATTTTTCCTCAAGAGCCTTTTCCATACTACGGACAAGTTCAGGAAGATCGCACTGGCCCGTTACGGAATAGACGAGCAGGCAACGCCCCTCGTTCCACATGTTCTGGAAAGCGTCGATTTTCTTGTTGATCAGGGAGAAGAACTTTTCCTGATCATTGCCGATGATCGTGCGACCGCGTTCATGACCAAAATGAACCCCGGTAGGCTTGTGCATCATCTGGGGAGCGCCCACGGCATCGCGGCTCTCATAGTAATTTTCGGGGTTACGAAAACCTTCAAAATCACTGAGCAAGGCTTCGGGCGCCGAGTTCCGGCTAAAAGCTCCCAGATCAAAAATTGTTATGTTATCGGGATTGCCGATGTATTTGAGCAGTCCCCATCGGTTTGACATGGAGTATGGGAGGCAGTTCTGACCGAAAGAGACAACTTTCGTGTGGCTGTGACGGCGCGAGAGTATTTCCTGGTTCCAGAGAGCTGACTGGACCATCACCCGCAGATTGGCGTAATTGACGCCATGCACGACCGGGTCAGCCGGATCGCAGCGCTTGAGAAAGATGTCGCAGAGTTCCAGCTGGCGGTGAAAATCACCGATCGCCTCAAGAGCAAAGTAGGTAGCCGCTCCGCATTCATCATTTCTGGTCAGTATATTCCAGTACTGATTGAGGAGTGTCCTGATCGCGTTGAAGTCTTTCTTTTCAACGAGAGGTAAAAAAAACTCTGTTATGACCGGAAGGTAGTCTGGATCTGTGCGAGGATCATGCTGCGCCAGTATTTCATAGCGGCGTCGAATACTTTCATCCCAGTCGGCGCGGGCGTCGAAACCACGCATCCAGGCCAATGTGAAGCCTAAATCACCAGGAAAAGCCCTGTAGCACCATTCTGTATATTCATCGGCCTTATCTGTCAGGCGAGCACGATTGAGAGCTGATAGATACTGCCACCATATCCCTCGATCATCGGGAAAGCTTTTAGCGAGTTTCTCAAATATATCACATGCTTCCTCGTAGTCACCGTCTTTCATCAATTCCTGGGCCTGCTGAAATCTCGACGGCTTTTCTTCTTCAGAAACAAGAACGTACTCTGACACTACTGCTTCTCCCGAGTGGCTGACGCACTGCTTAGTATATCCCCGAAAGGAATCAAGGTACGGTAAATCTTGCCACAGAAAATGCAAAATCGGTTGTCACCGGAATAGTCCGGTTTCTCAGGATTTCGTCTGCCTGACGGGTATCCGCAGCAGGTTCATGGCGGAGCAGGATATGGCAACGGGCGGGCAGGGGATGTTCGGGAGAGGCTGATACATAACGTGAGTTAAACGTGATGGCTGGAACGGGGTCAGTTCCTTGCGGAGTTGGGGCGTATAAGATATACTCACCGAGTTGCAAATGATTATCAGTTCTAAGGATGGTATAAAGTGGTCGATAGCAGTCGGATAGCAAGAAACTGCGAAAGGGCTGTGGTCACGGCTTATCAGGAGCTGAAGCAGGTCGGGACAAATGATGTCTCAGCGTTCAATGCCTGCACGACCCTCTATCGCATTCATCATCCGGAATCTTCTCTGAATGAGGCGAGGCGTTTGGTCTCTGAGTGGATTGATCATCACGTCATCAAGAAAAGCAACCAACCGACCAAGGGTTGTAACTGTATCTAAAAATAGACGATCCTTTTCTGTAACGATATTCGATCGCAACGCGTAGGTCTTGAAAACCAAGATCTGAGGCACTTTTCCGGTGTCGGTATAAATAAAAAAGGGAGGCTACCTCTGATAGGTGGCCTCCCTTTTTAAATTGGTCAGAAAATTCAGGTGCGCTTGTCGAGATCGACGAAATCACGCTCCGTGTAGCCTGTATAAAGCTGACGCGGACGGCTGATACGCTGACCCGGCTCTTCGATCATCTCTTTCCACTGGCTGATCCAGCCCGTTGTGCGGGCAACGGCGAACAGCACGGTGAACATGCTGGTAGGGATGCCCATCGCCTTCAGGATGATGCCAGAATAGAAATCGACATTCGGGTAGAGCTTGCGCTGCACGAAATAGTCGTCGCTGAGAGCGATTTTTTCCAGCTCAACTGCGAGATCAAGCTCCACATCGTCCTTGATGCCGAGTTCTGACAGGACTTCGTGGCAGGTCGCCTGCATGATTTTCGCACGTGGGTCGAAATTCTTGTAGACGCGATGTCCGAAGCCCATGAGCTTCACGCCGCTGTTCTTGTCTTTCACCTTGGAGATGAAGTCAGGAATGTTTTCCTTGGAACCGATGCTGGTCAGCATTTTCAGCACGGCTTCATTGGCGCCACCGTGAGCAGGTCCCCACAGAGCTGCGATTCCGGCTGCGATACACGCAAACGGATTGGCTCCGGTTGATCCCGCCAGACGCACCGTGGACGTTGAGGCATTCTGCTCATGGTCTGCATGGAGGATGAGGATACGGTTCATGGCGCGGGCCAGAACCGGGTTCACCTTGTAGGGCTCGGAGGGACGAGCGAACATCATCGAGAGGAAATTCTCGGCATAGTTCAGGTCGTTACGCGGATAAACGAACGGCTCGCCAACCGTGTATTTATAGGCCCAGGCGGCAATCGTCGGGATTTTGGCGATCAGACGCATGGCCGAAAGGTCGCGACTTTCCTTCTTGGAGATGTCGTTGGCGTCCGGATAGAAAGCGGACAGCGCGCCCACGGTGCCACACAGGATCGCCATCGGATGGGCGTCACGGCGGTAGCCGTTGAAGAAGTTGCGAAGCTGTTCATGCAGCAGGGTATGGTTCGTGAGCGTGTTTACGAAGGAATCATACTGTTCCTTGTTGGGGAGTTCCCCGTTCAGAAGCAGATAAACCACTTCTGGATAGGATGCATGCTCGGCGAGCTGCTCGATCGGATATCCCCGATGCAGCAGAATGCCCTTGTCACCGTCGATGAAGGTGACCTTGCTCTCGCAAGAGGCGGTCTCGCCATAACCAGGGTCGAACGTGAAAACGCCCGTATCATGGGTCAGACGACGAATATCGACGACATCCGGTCCAAGAGTGCCCTTGAGAACCGGCAGTTCAGCCGATTTGTCTCCGATTTTGATGCTGGCAGTTGTACCCGTCACAGCTTCCTCCGACGCGCTCGATGGCGCTACTTCTGACACGATCTGGCCACACGCCTCAAGGCGGTGGCAACATTGGTGAATGTCCCCGATCACGAGAGAAATCGGAACCCTGCGAATGGGTCACCTTGTTGCGAGGCGAGACCTTCTGAGCCGATTTCTGCTCAATTTTGCGAGAACGATTCCAGCCACGCGGTCTTCGGGCCAAGAGATTTCCACGCGAGAGCGATCGATTCCCGCTCTTCGACCTCTACATTAAATGTGGCGAGCGTTCCCAGTTCGAAATCAGATTCGAGGGCAACCTCCACACCATTCAGGTAGCGGGCGAGGGCAGGGAGGCCCGGATTGTGGCCGACAAGAAGAATCGTATGCACCGAATCCTGGGTAGCCCGAAGACGGGCCAGAAGTTCATCGGGCGCTGCAAGATACAGAGTCGGCTCGATACGGATTTCAGGCCGGGCGCCGTTTCCGAATGGCAGAAGCCCGGCATAGGTCTGGCGTGTCCGCATGGCCGGACTGCACAGCACCAGATCAGGGATAAGTCCGGCACGACGCATGCTCTCGCCCCGTTGGCGAGCCATACGATGACCGGTATCCGTCAGCGGGCGGGCAAGATCGGCTTTCGTGCTCATGTCGCCGCCTTCGGGGGGGGCGGCTTCACAATGCCTGAGCAGCAGGAGGCGATGGGCGACCGGCTTAATCATTGCTGACAGATCCCGCGCCTGTGTCTTTCTGCTTCGCAATGGCCTCATGATGCCGGATGACTTCACTGATGATGAAGTTCAGGAATTTCTCGGCAAAATCGGGGTCCAGTTTCGCGTCTTTGGCCAACTGCCTTAACCGCGTGATCTGCCGCTTTTCTCTGGACGGGTCAGCAGGTGGCATCCGGTAGCGGGCCTTCAGCTCGCCGACCGCCTGTGTGCAACGAAACCGCTCAGCCAGAATCGCCACAAGCGCCATGTCGATATTGTCGATGCTCTGACGGAGCGCCGCCAGTTCGGCGTTTTGCCGGCTCAGACCGTCGGTGGAGGGAGTCGTGTCAGAGGAGGCAGAGGTCACGCCATTTGGTCCTGTTTGTGTCATGCGTCCCGATTCTGTGTGATGGCAGAGAATGTCTGCCGACCGGGATGGTTGAGAAACCGCTCGTGTCATCATGCCGTGAGCAGAGAGATCAGGGCAACGGCCAGTCTGTCCGTTTGTGAGAAAATCACCAATCAATAGAATGAAGGTGGCGGTGGGTAATCCGGGATCTCCATGCTCTCCTCGGGGAGATCGATCCACGCAAGATGCCCGCCTTTCCCTGCTCCTGTATCCACAAAAACAGCCGTTCCTCCCGACCGGCCATGCTTGATCCATGGCCGTCCGTCGGTGGAGCGACGGTCGTGTCCGCAATAAACCGTGTGTCCCATGGGGATATGGTCCACCCAGTTCAGACGACGCTCCGGGTAACCATCGGGCTGGGTTTTTCCCGTCACTTCGCCGAAGAGGGCGCGCGATAGCAGGGATGAGACATTATCCAGACCGGAAGGAGATGTTTCTTCCAGCATGCCGGTGTGAAAGGCTGCATGGACGAACATTCTTCGTCCCAGCCGCAGCCAGGTGGGGGCATCTGTGAGAAGAGGGATCAGCAGATCCCGGATGTCGGCATTACGCGAATCATTGATCTGCTCCAGTGTGGCTTCCAGAGGCGGATCCCGGCGCAGCTTCCGTCCCATGAGGGCGCGGCCAAGCTTGCGATCGTGATTGCCAAGCAGGAACAGGCCCCGCTGTTCCTGAATGATGCGCGCCATCAGTCGAAGAGCGCCTGCGCTATCCGGGCCGTAATCGACCAGATCGCCCAACTGGATGATGAAGCGATCCGTCGCGGCGGCATGGCGAAACGCGTCCAGATCACCATGTACGTCTCCCACGACACGAATGCCTCGGCCGGCGATGCGGTGCTGTAAGTTTCTCTGGTCATACATGGCGTACTCGCTGCGACATCACGCTGTCATATTTGGCCAATTTTTCTTGTGAGCGAAGGGGCCATTTCATTATTTATGTCCTGTATAACGCGCGTCCAGTTTTTGTGCCGCACCGACCTCACGAAAATTCGATCAGATAAACAGGCTGAACACGGTCTGCGCACACTCATGTGAGACGCGTTTTCCGACGAATTGAGCGTAGATGGGGAACCCAATGATCTCGGAGGGGGTGTGAGATGGTTTTTTGCATAGAAACAAGAAGTAACTGGAAGACCGCTCCTGCTCCCGGATCAGAAGGCTCAGCGCAGACGATTCCCCGGAGGGAATGTGACTGCCGGGCTGATCCATTGAATCGAAGCTGGAACTGGAACGCTTTATGACTGATCGTATCCGTAGCCAGGCGTTGCGCGCCAAGGAAATGCCGGCGGAGGCTGCCGCCGCCCTGATTGGCAACGGCGCCACTCTGGGAACCAGTGGTTTCACCGGAGCTGCCTATCCGAAAGCCATTCCCATGGCGCTGGCGGACCGGATTGCCGCAGCGACAGAGAAAGGTGAGGAACTCAAGGTCCGTCTGGTGACAGGCGCTTCCACCGGGCCGCAGATGGATGGCGCGCTCGCGAAGGTTCACGGCGTGTCCTATCGGTCGCCGTTCAATACCGACGCTGCAATGCGCAACAACATCAACTCGGGCGAGACCGAGTATTTCGATACGCATCTTGGTCTGGTTGCGCCCCGCGCTGTGCAGGGCAATTACGGCAAGTTCGACTTCGCGGTCATCGAGGCGACAGCGATTCGCGAAGACGGTGGCATCGTTCCCACCTCATCGGTCGGAAACTCGCAGACTTTCCTCGATCTGGCCGAGAAGGTCATCATCGAGGTCAATGACTGGCAGCCCGAAGGTCTTGAGGGCATGCACGACGTGTTCCGGGGCAACATCAGCGGCATGGCTCCTCGTGACATCATTCCTCTCACCAGTGCGGACGAGCGGATCGGTGAGACGTTCCTGCGTGTTGATCCCGGCAAGATTGCGGCGATCGTGCGCAGCAGCGAACCGGACCGGAATGCGCCGTTCGCGAAGCCGGATGACTCGGCCAAGGCTATCGCCGGCCATCTCCTCGAGTTTTTCGAGCATGAAGTGAAAATCGGTCGTCTGCCGCCGCATCTGCTTCCGTTACAGTCGGGTGTCGGCAACGTGGCCAATGCGGTTCTGAATGGACTCAATGAAGGGCCGTTCGAGAATCTGATGGGTTATTCCGAGGTTATTCAGGACGGCATGCTGCGTATGCTGGACAATGGCCGTATGAAGATTGCGTCCGCGACCTCGTTCTCTCTCAGCCCGGACGCCGTTGAGGAAATCAACAGCCGCATTTCCTTCTTCCGTGAGAAGATCATCCTTCGTCAGCAGGATGTCAGCAACAACGCCGAAGTCATCCGCCGTCTGGGCTGTATCGCCATGAACGGCATGCTGGAGGCGGATATCTACGGCAACATCAATTCGACCCGCGTGATGGGTTCGAAGATGATGAACGGAATCGGCGGATCAGGCGACTTCGCCCGTAATTCCTATCTGTCGATCTTCCTGACGCCATCGACAGCCAAAGATGGTCACATCTCGGCAATCGTTCCGATGGCCGCGCATGTGGATCACATCATGCAGGATAGCCAGATCATCGTGACGGAACAGGGGCTTGCGGATATGCGTGGTCTGGGACCGGTGCAGCGGGCTGAAGTTGTGATCCGCAACTGCTCACATCCGACGTACAGGCCGCTTCTGGAAGACTATCTGGCGCGCGCCAAAAAGGATTCCTTCGGCAAGCATACGCCTCATCTGCTTAAGGAAGCCCTGTCCTGGCATGAGCGGTTTGTGGAAACCGGCTCCATGCTTGCGGGCTGAAAATCCGCTTCTTGTGAAACAGGAAAGGGCGTACCGAAAGGGCGCCCTTTTTTGATGGGTGGTATGCTGATTGCCACCCTGCGATTTATTAAGCCTGTTCGAGGGGACACAGAATGAAAATTGCTATCGTCTGCGACTCCTTCAAGGAAAGTCTCACGGCGGTCGAGGTCGGAACGGCCATTCAGACCGGCTTTCAGGAAATATTTTCCGACGCGGAATTCGTTATGTGTCCTGCTGCTGATGGTGGAGAGGGAACGGTTTCCACCATTGTGTCCGCGACAGGCGGCAAACTGGTTGAGGTGTCCGTGACCGGACCGCTTGGAAGCCCCGCAGACTCTTTTTACGGAATCACAGGTGATGGTCGCACTGCCGTAATCGAGCTGGCTGCTGCGGCCGGGCTGGAAATGTTGACGCCCGAACAGCGCGACCCTGGCCTCACGACTACGCGTGGGCTGGGAGAATTGATCCGTCATGCGCTGGATGAAGGATGTCGTCATTTCATCATCGGTCTTGGCGGGAGTGCAACGAACGATGGTGCGGCAGGTATGGCTCAGGCGCTCGGCGCACGTTTGCTGGATGGAGAAGGGCGGGAGCTTGTGGCCGGTGGACTGGCGCTGAGTCGACTTGCGCGCATTGATCTGTCGAACATGGAGCCCCGGCTGGCCGAATGCGTGGTGGAAGTCGCCTGTGACGTCGATAATCCCCTGCTTGGCCCTGAAGGGGCATCTGCCGTATTCGGGCCTCAGAAAGGAGCTTCTCCCAGTCTTGTCAAAGCTCTGGATGCGGCTCTGGCTGTTTATGCCCACCATTTGAAAAAGGATATGGGAAAGGATGTCGCGGAGAGAGCCGGAGCAGGAGCGGCTGGAGGTGCGGGGGCTGGGACGCTCGCCTTTCTGAACGCCCATCTGAGGCCGGGTTTTGATATTATCAGTGAGGTGTTGGGGCTCGAAGAGATTCTCCGCTCCGTGGATCTGGTCATCACGGGGGAAGGGCGTATTGACGGGCAGACCGTCCGGGGAAAAACACCGGCGGGAGTGGCTCAGATCGCTCGCCGTGTCGGAAAGCCTGTTATTGCCTTTGGTGGATCATTGGGAGCCGATGCCGGGCAAGTGCATTTTGCCGGGATAGAGGCTGTATTCGCATCGGTTGCTCGACCTTGTACGCTTGCGGAAGCACTCGCTGAAGCCCGGCCCAATTTGATTCGCGTGGCGCGTAATACGGCTGCCGCCCTCAGGCTTGGTATGGCTTTGAATGTGACAGGGAAGGGTGCGCGTAGTTGAGGTGGTTAAGTAGGGGCGGTTAAGAAAAAAGTAATAATATGTGTTTTTCCCGGTTTTCTGGGTGGCAGGCAGATGAGGCGGTCAGTTAGCATGACGACCAATGAGAGCCCTTTTGGAAATTCATCATCTGACGCTGAGCCGACCTTACGGAGCACATACATACCCCCGACAAGGCCGATCGTTTGCTATTTTTCCATTTATGCAGAGAATTGGTTTCATTCCATATCCGGACTCTAGGACCTGTCTGCATTCAGCGTAGCCAAATCATGGCGCATGCGAGGTGGACGAAGCCCATGAAGGCTGTGAGTGTCTTTTCGCATCGCAGGGCGATTCTTCGGAAACGTTTAAGTTTATTGAAGAAGCACTCGATCTGATGGCGTTCCTTGTAGAGCCTCCACTCTATTGGCGGAACGATAGTGCGACTGGGATTGGCCTTGATCTGGGCGGTTGCACCGAGCTGATCGGCGATGAAGGCACGCAGAGGATCCGCATCATATGCGGCGTCGGCGATGACGTGGCCGACGCCCTGCAAACCGGACAGGAGCGTCTCTGCCTGCGGTCGGTCGCCATATTGTCCCGGCGTCGGATGAATGCGTAGCGGCAGGCCGATCGCATCGACGGCGGCGTGCAGCTTGGTCGTCAGTCCGCCGCGCGACCGACCGATGGCGGCAGCTTCAGCCCCCCTTTTGCGCCCGTCGCATCAGCGTGAACTTTCGAAATCGTGCTATCGATCAGGACATATTCAAAGTCGGGCGTATCGGCCAGACCATGAAACAGCCGCTCCCAGACGCCCGCGTGCGACCAGCGCCGAAAACGGGAGTGGATTGTGGACCATTTGCCAAAAACCTCCGGTAGATCGCGCCAGTGAGCCGCATTGCCGGCCATCCACAGGATCGCATCTACGAACAGCCGATTATCGACCCCACTCCGCCCAGGCAGCCCGATCCGGCCCGGGAGATGGTTTTTGATCCGGTTCCATTGCTCGTCTGTCAGTGTCCGTCTGCTCAAGCCTCGCCCTCCATGGACAGCCTTGAATCAGAACCTCAATCCAGATGGAACCCCTGAATGCAGACAGGCCCTAAGCCTTTTCCAAAAAGGCTTTAAAGATTTATGATGTGACGTTCTCCGATGCAGAGTCTATCCCTGTTCTTCAGCAGCCAGACATTGAAAATTCTCTCTGAAATAAAACCAAAGATGCGCTTCTGGTAACTGTCGTAGTTTCTATAAAAATTCATATTTTTTAAGGTGAATAGAATACTGAATAACCATTCGCAGTATTCTGAAAATATTTCTTTTCTTGTGATAGCCATATTGCGGGTATATATATGCGTTACATTTTTCATGGTAAAATCGTAAGCATCCAAGTATTCATTATGTATTTTCTTAATGACATCACGCACTAGATACATATCTTCAACATGATGGCAGGCTCCGTAATTTTCAAGAATATTACCGACATGCTCTCTTGTAGGCAAAATCAGATCAACGCCGTCTGTGAGTTCACCAAAATCGTTGGAAGCTGCGATTTCCGGCCCTTCGCCAAGATGAACATATGAGCCGTCTTTGCCGGTTATATACTTGTTGATACCATGATGATGCTTTGAAAAATATCTTCTGTAGTGAACGACGCCAACATAATCTGATGAAAGGTCGTTTTTCCATATCCAGTAAAGTGCCGTCAATTCACAGAAAGACTTGTTGAGAGCAGAAATATTGTCGCCAGTATTGTCTCCTGAGAATGGAGAGTCAGTTTCTGATAGTTCTTTTCCGACGTAAATTGGCATGTAATTGTCATCATGAGGCGGATTGAATTCTTTATGTGTGGCGACATAAATCTTAATATTCACACGGTTGCCTTTCTGAAAATAATTTCTTGCAAGCAGAATGAGATTAGGTCTGTAGCTAAGGCACATGAACAAATCATGACGGAATGCTATATGAAACTTAAAATCAGCAGCAGAGCCCGATAACGATGCCGTTTACGAAAGCTCCTGGCGCTTTATCAGTCTGTAATCGTATCGAACCCTGATTCCGGAGGCAGGCGACGCGGCTTGCGATTTTGATCCAGAGCAACAAATGTGAATTTGCCTTGCGTCACCCTGCGGCGTTCATTCGTGTTGCGTGCCCGACGCCATGTTTCGACGTGGACAATGATTGAACTCGTCCCAGTCTGGGTGATCTTGGTATAGATGCTGACTTCGTCTCCGACAGCAACAGGTTCGTGAAAGATGAAACTGTCGATGGCGACTGTGACGCAACGACCTTTGGCCCGAAAAGCGGCAGCAGTTCCGGCTGCAAGGTCCATCTGGGACACAAGCCAGCCCCCGAAAACATCTCCTGCAGGATTGGTGTCAGTCGGCATGGCGACAACACGAATCGTAGGGATCACTTCGGGAGGGTAGGGAGAGCTTGTCGGCACGGGGAATGATCCTTGGTCGCGTCAGAATATCGCAGGGGTATCAGGCATGAGCGATCAAAAGCTCATACCTCATCTGCTGGCGTAAATCATAAGCCTGCTGTGGGGGGATTGTGCAACAGGGGAGCGCAGAAATACACGGATATCTGTACGTTCGTGATATCTCTGGAAACAGCTCCGACTGGAGCTGTCAGATTTTTGGTTGGAAATGATAGTTTCAGGTTTCAATATGTGGCCCAATGCGATCAATGAATGGTGCGGCGTGCTTCTTCGCTGTAACATTATGGTAACTGAAATTTATAAGGCATCTTGACCCCATGAATTCCACGACATTTTTTCGTTCGAGCATGTTCTGCCGGGCTGCAGTTCTTGCCGCCATGATGTCCGGATGCACATCAACTGTTCTGCTGGCAGAGCGTGCTGCGGCGCAGAGTGTTATTACCTCTACCAACAATACAGTCGCCACGGTTGAAAGCGTCGATGCTACAACCGGTGAAGTTCTGCTGCGCGCTGAAGACGGTGAGTTGTTCACGCTCGATGTGCCGGTGAAACGCCATGCGTTGCCACACCTGGATGTCGGTGACCGGTTGAAGCTTCGGTCGATCAAGACGCTGGATGCGACCCTCGCGGCCCCTGATAGCCCAGCGCCTGAGTCTACGACTTCCACGGCGCGTGGCTATGCAAACCGTCACCCGCACGGAACACTGATTTCCTTCCGGCGTCGTCGGGTCAGCGTCGTATCAACCGATGTGCAGGCTCACACTCTGACCGTGATCGATTCAGCGGGAGCGCAGCGTGAAGTGGTCGTGAAGCAGAAGATATTTCTGCCGATGCTTGCTCAGTTGAAGAAGAATGACAAGGTCGATGTCACGACCATGGATGCAGTGTCCTTCACTGTTCTGAACCGCGTTGTGGCCCCGAATGTCTCGGTCCAGCAGCAGACCGGCGCTACCGGTTCCGTGGCCGTCCCACCGCAGGCTCCCGTTCCGGCTGGGCAGTAATCTGTGGTGAGAGCGGGGGAGGTTTCTCTTTCAGGGGATAAGGCAGAGTTTTTGCACATGTCTGCAAAAAGAAGACTGGCAACGCTGACAATCGTTTTTGTCGTCCTGTCAGTTCTTGCTGCGTGTCATCCGATTGGAGGTAACGGAAACCGCCATTCCGTTCATGGGTTCTATGGTGCTGGAAGCATAGGGGCGATGCCGTAAGCGTTCTGCTTGCGGCATCTAAGACTGAGGGCATCAGGCAGTTGCGGCTTTTTTGCGTGCTCGCCGTTCCTGCCCCATGGAAGAAGTTTTCCTTGATCGCGCCAGCTTTTGCGGCGGTAAAGTCAGGCTGGGCGCGATACCGGGGAGTGTCGTCTGCGAAGATGTTTCTGGTGGGGATTCTTCAGCTATAGGACGCCCTTCATCCCTTCCATGCATGATGTAATGGCGTAAGGGAGGAATGTTTGCTGCTCCGACATCAGGGTTGAGTCGAAGATAGGTTGAGGGACTGAACGATGTCGTTTGGATTATCCTGCCCTTGCTGACATTTATGAAATTAACGTCGGCCACTGTCCCGGTTGCATCGGATGTTTCCGCAACAAGAAGTGGTGCTCTGATACCGAGCGCCGGCATGAGATCGGACAGTCCTTCGAAGCGCAGAAATACACCCTTATCGAACTGTCCGAGATAATCCTCTTCCGTCATGTCCAGATATCGGATCAGACGTGTTTCCGGTCCATGATAGCCTGCCAGAATCTTGGGATTATCGAGCGGAACAGCTTTTTCCAGCTTGTGGTGGGTGTGCTGCAGCAAGTGGCTGAACGGTTTGTTGTGCATATGAACGAGAGTGAAATCCGTCCCCCGGCGTCCATGAGAAATTCGGGATGAACAGGCCTGAAAACCAAAATCCATATTGTCCAGAGTGTCGGCTGCCAGGAAAGTCCGGATATGCGGCTCCGGGCGAAAATATCCCGGTCTCGAAGGTACATTGAGCAGCATCGACTGAATCTCGAAAGCCTGCTTGTCCGCAAGGAGCGCGTCAAATTGCGCGTGTATGGATTTCCTTGAGCAACTCAGACCGTTTTCGGTGAAAACAGCAAGAAATTCGTCACAGTCGACAGGCAGGGCAAAGTCATAATGACCGCCTGAATCCCAGTGCCGGATGATATTTTTGAAATGCTCATTGCGGCCAAGAAAATCCTCGGGGCGGTTATGACCCCAGTGAATATCCACACCAGCGCGTTCGTATGTTTTCAGGGTTTCAATGACAGACGGATCAGTTGAATTGTTGTCGAAAACACAGAGATTCTCAAAACCAAAGAGATAGCCGTAATAGCGGAACCAGGCTTCAAGGAGGAGAGTCTCATCCCGTTGCATCATGAGACATCTGACTCGCGCCATCGTTATTCCTTTCGCCTGCCCTGAACAGCAATGCGCTTTTATCATGGAAATTCTTAACGCTCTCTCTCTTCGGGAGAAAACGAAGCAGAAGGTAACAAATACCCGGTAAACAGCAGGGCTGTTTCATGTGCTCTGGCGTGAGCAGAACAAGAACGCTATGAGAACAAACATGACTTCACGCGCGCGCCTCATAGGCATTGATCCCGGACTACGCTTCACCGGCTGGGGAGTAATCGACGTCGATGGCAACCGGATCATTCATGTTGCTGACGGGGTGATCGCCACTGATAGCGGTGAACCTGTGCCGGCCCGCCTGTGCGCTCTTTACGATGCGCTGACCGCCCTGATCCAGACTCATAAACCGAATGAGGCGGCTGTGGAGGAGACCTATGTCAACCGGAATGGTGCCTCGACCCTGAAGCTCGGTTATGCCCGGGGGGTTGCGCTTCTGGCTCCCGCGTTGGAAGGTCTGACTGTTGCTGAATACGGCGCGATGTCCGTCAAGCGCGCTGTTGTAGGGACGGGAGCCGCCACCAAGGAGCAGGTTGAAATGATGGTGCGTCGCCTGTTGCCTGCTGCTTCCATCTCCCGCAATGACGCTTCGGACGCCCTGGCAGTCGCCATCTGCCATGCTCATCATCGCGCCAGCTCACTGCGTGTGGAAGCGGGGAGCCGGAGTGCTGCGGCTCGGAGTGCGGGGGGGCGTCGATGATCGCCTCGCTGACTGGCCTGCTGTCACACGTGGAAGCTGATCGCTGCGTGATCGATGTGAACGGGGTGGGGTATCTTGTCTTCGCTTCCACCCGGACGATCTCTGCGATGCCGAACCCGCCCGAGCTCGCCAAGGTTCTGGTGGAAACCGTCGTGCGGGAAGACGCCATCCTTCTTTATGGCTTCGCCACGACTTCCGAGCGGGAATGGTTTCGCACCCTGACCGCTATCCAGGGAGTGGGGGCCAAGGTGGCGCTCGGGCTGCTGTCCACACTCTCTCCCTCCGAACTGATCTCCGCCATTGCCAGCGCTGACAGGGCCAGTCTGACCCGGGCTCCCGGTGTGGGCGGCAAGCTGGCCGACCGTCTGTTGACCGAGTTGCGGGATAAAGCCGGAAAGATGCCGGGTGGAGGCGGCGGCACAGCGACCGCCGCCATCATCGCGCAGGCAGATCGCGGCGGCAGTATCGAAGCTGATGCGTTGCTGGCCTTGGCGGGGCTGGGATTCCGTCGTGCCGAAGCCTGGCCGATCGTGAGCCGTCTGATTGCTGAAAAAGCTGCGGAGGCGACGCTGGACGGCGTTATCCGTGAGTCTCTGAAAGAACTGGCGAAATGAACGACCGCACAGTCGATCCCGCACGTTCCGAAGAGGATCTCGGCGAAGGAGGGCTTCGCCCGCAGACTCTCGCCGATTTCACGGGGCAGAAATCCAACCGTGAAAATCTGGCCATCTTCATTGAAGCCGCGCGTAATCGCGGTGAGGCGCTCGACCATGTCCTGCTGCATGGACCGCCGGGACTGGGAAAGACGACGCTCGCCCAGATTGTCTCGCGCGAGCTGGGTGTCGGATTCCGGGCTACGTCTGGTCCGGTGATCCAGCGGGCAGGGGATCTGGCTGCGATCCTGACCAATCTTCAGCCACGTGACGTGCTGTTCATTGATGAAATTCATCGTCTCCAACCCGCCATTGAGGAAATCCTTTATCCGGCGATGGAGGATTTTCAGCTTGATCTGATTATCGGCGAGGGTCCGGCGGCGCGTTCGGTCAGGATTGATCTTGCCCCGTTCACACTTGTTGCTGCGACAACCCGCGCCGGACTGCTCGCGACACCTCTGAGGGACCGCTTCGGTATTCCATTGCGGCTGGTGTTCTACACTCCGGACGAGTTGCAACTGATTGTGGCGCGGGGCGCCCGCAAACTGGGTTTTGCGCTGACTGATGCGGGCGCGATGGAGATTGCCCGTCGGTCACGCGGCACGCCGCGTATTGCGGGACGGCTGCTGAGGCGGGTGAGGGATTTCGCATCGGTCGGTAACGCCAGCGACGAGCCGGTGGGCGCTGAACTCGCCGATGCGGCGCTGACCCGTCTCGAAGTGGACGGCCTCGGCCTCGATGGGATGGATCGGCGTTATTTGCGGCGAATCGCCGAATATCACAATGGTGGGCCTGTGGGGGTGGAGACACTGGCCGCAGCATTGGCCGAGGCGAGAGATACGCTGGAGGACGTGATTGAACCGTACCTGATTCAGGAAGGACTTGTGCTGCGTACGAGCAGGGGGCGCGTGCTGGGAGAGAGGGGATGGCGACATCTCGGACTGACACCACCAGCATCGGCTCAGATGGCGCAATTCGATCTTCTTGCAGAAGAAGACATGGCTGGAGAAGGCGAAGCATGACCATTCACAACATCGACTTCCGAATCTATTACGAAGATACCGATGCAGGAGGCGTTGTTTATCACGCCCGCTATCTGGCCTTCGCCGAGCGCGCGCGCACGGAGGCGATTCGGTCTGAAGGCATGTCCGCGATGGATCTGCTGAATGATTACGGACTTCTGTTTGTCGTTCGCAATGCGACGCTGGATTATCGTCGGCCGCTGCGCCTTGATGATGTTTTTACCGTGCAGACCAGACTGAAAGCCCAGGCAGCGGCGACCTGTCGACTGGAGCAGAATTTCATCAAGGATGATGAGATCCATGTTCATACGGATGTGCGGCTTGCCTGCATTCGTGCGGAAGATGGACGGCCTGCCCGATTTCCGCCTTCCTGGCGTGCTCTTCTTGCCAGACTTGAAGAATGAAACAGGAATAATGGGAAGGTCTCTTCTGCTTTCCGCGGGAAGCCAGTAAGGATCGCCAGACGATTCGAATGTTCAGCGAGTCGGGTGTGCGCTGTCTTCTTCGGCATCTGCCGGAAGCCGGTTGCGCGGCAGGAAAAAGCAGGTCCGTTCAGGACAGGAGGCGTTTTTTGGATCAAGCAGCGGTAGACGCAACAAATCTCGCCGCAGCCGCGAGCGGGAATTTGTCGCTGTGGGGCCTGTTCGTACAGGCGTCGTTGGTCGTCAAACTGGTCATGCTCGGCCTTGTCGGTTGCAGCATCTGGGTCTGGGCCATCATTTTCGACAAGGTTGTGACCATGCGCCGTGTCGAACGGCAGGCCACGGCTTTTGAAGACAAGTTCTGGTCCGGCGGCAGCCTGGACGATCTGTATGAAAATGAAGGCGCCAAGCCTGCTCACCCGATGGCCGCCATTTTTGGCGCGGCGATGGGGGAATGGCGTCGGTCATCCCGTATTCCGGGTGTGGACCTTGTTCATGGCGGCGTGCAGGAGCGCGTCGACAGGGCGATGAACATCACCATCACGCGCGAGATGGAACGTCTTGAGCGCTGGATGATTTTCCTCGCAACCATCGGTCCGATCGCACCGTTTATCGGTCTGTTCGGCACGGTATGGGGCATCATGCATTCGTTCAGTTCGATTGCGGCGATGCACAACACCAACCTGAGCGTCGTGGCTCCCGGTATTTCCGAAGCGTTGTTCGCAACGGCAATCGGTCTTGTCACCGCCATCCCGGCCGTAATCGGATATAACGTGATCAGCAATTCCCTGTCGCATTTTCAGGATCGTCTGGAGGGTTTCGGCACGGAGTTCGCAGCCATCCTGTCCCGTCAGTCCGAGGAAAGGGCGTAAGTCATGGGCGTGTCGGTCGGAGGAGGGGGCGGTCGCCGCGGCTCACGCCGTCGTGGACGCCCGATGTCGGACATCAATGTCACGCCGCTTGTCGACGTCATGCTGGTGCTGCTGATCATCTTCATGGTCACATCTCCGATGATGACCAGTGGCGTAAACGTGGATCTGCCGAAAACCGATGCCAAGCCGGTGAATACGGACACCAAGCCGATCACTGTCTCCATCAAGGCGGATGGTTCGATCTACCTCGGCGACAATCCTGTGTCGGCGGATGAACTGGTGAACCAGCTCAAGGCTGCGGCGCAGAACGATCAGGAACACCGTATTTTTGTGCGGGGTGATGCGCATATCGATTACGGCAAGGTCATGCAGGTAATGGGTCAGATCACGGCCGGCGGATTTACGCATGTTGCGCTTCTGGCGCAGCAGCCTGCTGCTACGGGCCAGTGAGATCAGCCACGCATGTCTGGTTTTTATTTCCCTTCCATATGCCCCGTTGCGGTAGTCGCGGCCCCTGGTGGTCACCGGTCGACTTGCCGTACGGTGGCATGACATCAGGAGTCTGACACTCCATGGTTCGGCCCCGCCGTTCCGAAACAATTCTGATGCGGCGCTCGACGATCGTCTCGGGTTCGCTGCATTTCCTGCTTCTCGCCGCCATACTGCTGGCTCTTCCAGCACAAAAGCCGCCTGAGGAGCCTAAGGAGCCCCCGCCGGTAGAAGTGCAGTTTGAAGGCGCTAGCAGCGATTCCGGCCCTCCGGCCAAATCCGCCACGCCTTCTCCCAAACCCGCGCCGGCTCCGGCTCCGGAAAAAGTGGACGCGCCACAGACGCCGACACCCCCGAAGCCCTTGCCGCCGGAAGAGACGCCGCCTCCGCCACCCCCTCCGCCGCCCGTGCCGCCCCCGCCACCGACGGAAGCGCCACCGTTGCCGGATACGCCTGTTCCACCAAAAGTGGAGGAGCCTTCACCGGACGCCGAGCCGACGCCGCCGACACCTCCGGCAAAACCGACGCCTTCAAAGGTCGTGGCGCCGCCGTACCTGCAGGCTCCCGTGCAGACATCCTCTGCGGTTGCGCCCCCGTCACCGCTGGCGCAGCCGACAGACAAGCTGCCGGATATGGCGTTGCCGTCGCACATCACACAGCCTAACCCGGCAAAAAAGACCGAAGCGGACACGCACTCCCTGCTGGAGACGCTGGATTCCTTCAGGTCTGATTCGAAGCAGACGCATGCTCCCAAGGGGCAGGCCAATCCGCGCCAGGGTGGAGCGCCGGACGGGGGAGGGTCTCCGAACGGTGACATCACAGGCAAGATGAGCGCGGGTGACCAGCGCGCCATCGGTGGAGAGGTGCGTCGCTGCTATACTGAAGACACCGCGGCCAAGGATTATGCGACTTTTGTGGCTCACCTTGTCGTGACGGTCGATGCAAGTGGTGAAGCGCGCATTGTCACTTTTGCGCCCGAAACGCAGGCGAAGATGAATGGCGATTCGTCGTACCGCGCTCTTGCCGAGCGGGCACGGGCGGCAGTGCTCAGTCCGACCTGTTCAAAACTGCCGATTCCGAAGAATCTGCTGGGCAAGACCCAGACTCTGAAATTCGTCTTCCGGCCATAAGCCGCAGGATTAGAGAGGACACATGACCATGGTTTCGATTTCCAGCCGCTATCTTCCGGATCATGAGGCCGAAGCTCTTGCGGAAGCGTTTGGTCCGAATGGAATGCGCCGCCGCTCCCTTCTTGGCGGCGGTCTGGCTATGGGAGCAGGACTGGTCGGCGGGCTGACCGCAACGCCTCTTTCCGCCTGGGCGGCCGATGCGCCTGAAGCGGAGATCACGGTTGATCAGGCGCGAACGGCTCCTATTCCCATCGTCATTCCGTCATTCGGTCCCGGCGTTGGCGAGCAGATCACGCAGGTTGTGACCAACGATCTTTCCAATACGGGTCTGTTCAAGGTTCTTCCGGGTTCAGCCATGTCCGGCACGCCTGATTTCGCGCCCTACAAGGCTATGGGCGCTCATGCGGCCGTAACGGGCGGCTTTTCAGGAAGCGGCAGCATCCGGGTTGAATTCCGTCTCTGGGATGTTCTGGCGGGTCAGCAGATTCAGGGAACGGCCTATACGACCAATGCCGCCAACTGGCGTCGGATCGCCCACATCATAGGCGACGTCATTTACGAGCGTATGCTGGGTGAGAAAGGCTATTTCGACACCCGCATCGGTTTCATCTCCCGTTCAGGTTCCGTGCACCAGCCTCGTATGCGGCTGGCCGTGATGGACCAGGATGGTGCGAACTGCCGTATCCTGAGCAGCACGCAGACCAAGTTGCCCGCTTTCAGCCCGGTGCGGGACCAGATCGCTTTTCTCTCCTACGCATCCAGTGTGCCCCGGATCTATGTGTTTGATCTTGCCAGCGGTCATCAGCGGATCATAGGCGACTTCAACGGCGTTCCTCTGGGACCACATTATTCCCCGGATGGTAGTTCCCTTGTCGTTCCTGTGGCGAAAGGAAGCGGTTCTGACCTGTATTCGGTCAATATCGCGTCCGGCGCCAAGCGTCAGATCACGTCATCGGGCGGGGCGATTAACGTCAGTCCGAGCTTTAGCCCTGATGGGTCCCAGATTGTGTTCAACTCGGACAAGGGGGGCTCCCCTGCGCTCTACATCATGAGCGCCAGCGGGGGATCGGCGCGCCGACTGTCCTATGGCAGCGGTCATTATGGCGATTCTGTCTGGTCTCCACGCGGTGATCTGATCGGATTTACACGGATCTCAGGGGGACAGTTCTCGCTGGGCGTCATGAATCCTGATGGAACCGGCGAACGCATCATGACACAGGGCTATACTGTGGAGTCACCAAGTTTCTGCCCGAATGGCCGTGTTCTGGCCTTCTCTCGCAGTGGGCCCAACGGTGGCGCCGCCATTCATACGATTGATATTACCGGATTTCATGAGCAGGCAATTCCGACACCGGAAGGGGGTTCCGGACCGACCTGGTCACCCCTGAACGTCTGACGGCAGAAGTCTTCACGCTTTTGATAGTGTCTTTCATGCAGGGTGGATATGCAAAACAGTAAGGCATATGCTGATGGCGCTTGACGCGTCTTCAGCAATGTGGCTTACGAGATGGTAACCTCCGGTAGGAAACCGCTTCTGTATATGGAGCAGGTTTTCTGTTGCCGGAGACGATAAAACTGGCCCGTTTCTACTTATCCCATCCCCTTATGTTCCGCTTTGGGAACTGATCTCAGGATCAAACAAATGAGACTGAAACTTCTTGGTGCGCTCGGTGTAGCGGCGCTTCTTGCTGGCTGCTCTAATGATCACACCAACACCGGTGCTAACACCGGATCAGGCGCTGCTGTACAGCCAAGCGGCCCGGTGCCGGGAAGCGAAGCTGATCTCGTTGCAAATGTGGGCGACCGCGTTTTCTTCGAGCTGAACCAGAGCGGTCTTTCCGCTGACGCCAAAACGACTCTCGACAAGCAGGCTGACTGGCTTTCGAAGTATCCGCAGGTTGCAGTGCAGATCGCCGGCAACTGCGACGACCGTGGCACTGAAGAATACAACCTTGCGCTGGGTCAGCGCCGTGCAAACGCCGCTCGCGACTATCTCGTTGCGAAGGGCTCTGCCAGCTCGCGTCTGACAACGATTTCCTATGGTAAGGATCGTCCGACAGCGACAGGTGAAGGTGAAGACGTCTGGGCTCAGAACCGTAACGCGATCACATCCGTTCAGTAATTTCTGTCGGAACGGTTTTGTCGTGCTGATTGAAAGGCCGGACAGGCGCATACGCGCCTGTCCGGCCTTTCGTTTTTAAAACAGTTTGATGATTCTTCTTTTGATGGGCTGTGTTCCTCTACGGCAATTGAAGTTTCGAACGAGCGGATACTTCATGTAACCGGGAGCGGCTTGCTAGTTGGACGGAGAATCATGTTAAAATAACAAGATAGATGATTGTCTGCGGATTGTATGAGCAGATGTTTCACCGGCCTCTGGTAATCTGTGATTTCGTAATGAAATTCACAGACGCCGGGATGGCAGGAACAACGCCAGAGGGAGACGGCTGTTCAGCCGCACAAGACTTGTCATGACAGGATTTTCTTACCCGTTCCGGAACCCATCCCGGATGACACGCCTGATGGCGGCGACCGTGTTCCTGTCTTTTGCGCCGGTTGTAGCGCATGCTCAGGTATCAAGCCGGGAAGGGATTGCGCTCCAGGATCAGATCATGGAACTGCGCCAGCAACTATCGCAGGTTCAGAGCAGCAGCGCATCCTCGTCAGGTTCGTTGCCGGCGCCTGAAGCTGTGGGCAGCAGGAACAGTGGCGCCAGCGGCGATCTTGTCGCCCAGTTGCTCGACAGAGTGAATACGCTGGAGTCGCAGCAACGCGATATGCGCGGACAGCTTGAGGAAATGACCAATCAGCTCAAGGAGCAGAACGCTTCTCTCTCCAAGCAGATGAGCGACATGCAGTTCGCCGCCCAGAATGGCGGCGGCGCGGCTGCCGGTGCGATGGCGTCCTCTTCCTCTGCGGGGAAAAAAGAAGAAGCGAAAGAAATTCATGCACCGGCCACAAGTGACGCGGCGCAGACGCCGGAAGATGCTCTCAAGGCGGGAAATGCGGCTCTTCTGAAACACGATTACAGCGCGGCGCAGGACAGCGCCCAGTCTGCTCTTGCCCATGGAAAAGGCAGCGTAAAAATCGATGCCCAGTATCTGCTGGGACAGTCTCTGGCCGGGCAGAAGCAGTATCGTGATTCCACGGTTGCCTATTATGACGCCTACAAGCTCTCTCCTAAAGGAGCGAAAGCACCCTATGCCTTGCTGGGTGTCAGCTCCGCCCTCATCAGTCTTGGAAACAAGAAAGCCGCCTGTCAGGCTCTGGCCAAACTGAAATCAGAGTTTCCGAATCCTTCCGAACGTGTTGCGAAGTCGGCGGCGTACTTCACGAAGCAGGGCGGTTGCTCCTGAAGGTGACTCTGGCATGACCGGCCTGTCAGGAGAGGACGATCTTCTGACGTTCACCGGTCATGACGGTATTTCGCGAACCGGTTTTCAGACGATCATGCGAAAATTGGGTCCGTGGATTCCCGATGGACCCGATGCTCCGCCGGTAGCGCTCGCGGTTTCTGGTGGTGGGGATTCCATCGCACTGGCCTGGCTAGTCGCATCCTGGCGAAAGCGCCTGATCGCCTTTGTTGTCGATCACGGACTGCGGCCCGAGTTTGCGGCTGAAGCCGCCAGCGCGCTTAAAACTCTCTCCACACTGGGAATTCCGGCCGAACTCCTCAAGGTTCAGGATCTGCCATACGGTTCGGCGCTGGCGCGACGGGCCCGTGACGCCCGTTATGAAACGCTCATCAGGGCGTGCCGCCGCGTGGGCGCAGTTGACCTGCTTGTCGCTCATCAGGCTGATGATCAGGTCGAAACCGTGGCGATGAGACAGAAGCGTGGCAGTGGACCGGGTCTCTCTGGCATGGCGTGGGTCTCTGAACGCGATGATGTCCGGATTGTGCGGCCCCTGCTGGGATATTCCCGTCAGGCCCTTCGAAATACACTGCGTCAGGCAGGTCTTTCCTGGTGCGATGACCCCTCAAATGAAAATGAACGCGCTGAACGGGTAAGGGTCAGGAAACACCTTGCTTCGGCAGAAAAACAGGCATTGCTGCGACAGGTCGGAAGAGCCTCCGAAGATCGTATCGGTCTCGAGAAATCAATCATCGATGAACTGGTCGAGACGGGCTGTCGCATGTCCTGGGGATGGGCGGCTCCGGGAGAGGCGCTGCCATCGGCCCATACTCTCGCAGCATTGGTCCGCTGTGTTGGAGGCAGTGATTATCTGCCGTCACTCTCCGCGATGAGAAGCATTTGCGAGCAGAAACTGCCCGTCACAGTAGGAGGTGCAAGACTCATGCGCGGACGAGCTGGTGGAGATCGTCAGGAGCAATGGCTGCTCGTCAGGGAAATGGCAGCCATGCAGGCTCCGGTGTCGGCTCGCCATGGTGGGTGCTGGGACAGACGGTTCGTGCTTCGCTGTGCAGAAGGTCTGCCTGAAGGCATCATGATGGGGGCGGCAGGACAGGGAATCTCCCGTAAAGACCGCGCGGGTCTGCCTGCGGCTGTGACGGCGACGCTTCCTGCTCTCTGGAAGGAAGGGCAGCGGCTGTGCGTGCCGCATCTGGGGCTGGGGGACGAAGGGATGCTCGCAAAAGTGGCGTTTGACTTCGTTCCATCGTCGCCGGTTACGGCAACTTGCCGCTGGATGAACGCATATTTAACCTGAGAGCCACTTTCATGCAGGGTGTGAAGACCCAATGTCAGCATGAACAGGATTGCATTCGTCGCGTGAAACCGGTCTCATGAGATCAGCGCCACAGGAACGGACGCGTATAGGAACAGTATGGAACGGATGTCGTGATCAATAATTTTGGACGTAACCTTGCCCTCTGGGTCTGCATCATTGTTCTGCTGTTGTTCCTGTTCAACATGTTCCAGCCCACCGGGGCGCAGCATGCCGCGCAGCAGATCGCCTATTCCGACTTCATCGGTGATGTCGATAAAGGCGAAGTGCGCTCGGTTGTCATTCAGGAACACAATATTTCCGGAACGCTGACTAACGGCACGTCTTTCGAGACCTATGCGCCTCAGGATACGGGTCTCGTGTCCCGTCTGACGGGCAAAGGCGTGGAAGTGGTCGCCAAGCCGCTTGAGGCTGAAGGCAATCCCTTCCTGCGGATCGTGCTGAACTGGTTCCCGTTTCTTCTGGTGGGCGCGGTCTGGCTGTTCATGATGCGTCAGATGCAGTCGGGCGGCGGTCGGGCCATGGGCTTCGGCAAGTCCCGTGCGAAGATGCTGACAGAAAAGCAGGGTCGGGTGACCTTTGCTGATGTCGCTGGTATCGAGGAAGCCAAGAGCGAACTGGAGGAAATTGTTGAATTTCTGAAAGATCCGCAGAAGTTCACCCGTCTGGGCGGCAAGATCCCCAAGGGTGTTCTGCTCGTCGGTCCTCCGGGTACAGGCAAGACGCTGCTGGCGCGTGCGATTGCCGGTGAAGCCAATGTTCCGTTCTTCACCATTTCCGGTTCCGACTTCGTGGAAATGTTTGTGGGTGTTGGCGCGTCGCGTGTCCGTGACATGTTCGAGCAGGGCAAGAAAGCCGCTCCCTGCATCATCTTCATCGACGAAATCGATGCCGTGGGCCGTCACCGTGGCGCCGGTCTCGGTGGTGGTAATGACGAGCGTGAGCAGACCCTCAACCAGATGCTGGTCGAGATGGACGGGTTCGAGAGCAACGAAGGCGTGATCCTCATCGCCGCGACCAACCGTCCTGACGTGCTTGATCCTGCGCTGCTGCGTCCGGGCCGCTTTGACCGTCAGGTTGTTGTGCCGAACCCGGATGTGAACGGTCGTGAGCAGATCCTGCGTGTGCATATGCGCAAGGTGCCGCTGGCTTCTGATGTTGATCCGAAAGTCATCGCGCGTGGCACGCCGGGCTTCTCCGGCGCCGATCTGGCCAATCTGGTCAATGAGGCCGCTCTTCTGGCTGCGCGTCAGGGCAAGCGCACTGTGGCGATGCTTGAGTTCGAGAACGCGAAGGACAAGGTGCTGATGGGCACCGAGCGCCGCTCGCTGGTCATGAGCGACGACGAGAAGAAGATGACGGCCTATCACGAAGGTGGCCATGCACTCGTCTCGATCCTGACGCCGGGCACGGACCCTGTTCACAAGGCGACCATCATTCCGCGTGGCCGCGCCCTTGGTATGGTGATGAGCCTGCCGGAAGGGGATCGTTACTCCAAGAGCCGTGCGAAATGTGTGGCTGAACTCGATCTCGCGATGGGTGGCCGTGCTGCTGAAGAAATCATCTTTGGCCCGGATAACGTGACGAGCGGTGCGTCCGGTGACATCAAGATGGCGACCGATCAGGCCCGCCGGATGGTCACGGAATGGGGCATGAGCGAAAAGATGGGCATGATCGCTTATGGCGATAATGGTCAGGAAGTGTTCCTCGGTCACTCCGTGACACAGAACAAGAACATCTCGGAAGAGACGGCGCGGTCGATTGATTCCGAAGTCAAAAATCTGATCGATTCCGCGTATCATCGCGCCAAGACGCTGCTGATCGATCACATTGATGAACTGCATCGTCTGGCGGAATCTCTGCTGGAATATGAAACCCTGAGTGGCGAGGAAATCCGGCAGATCCTGCGCGGCGAGCCGATCGAACGGGTTGTCGTCGATGACACCATGCCTGAAAATCGACGCTCTTCAGTGCCGCCGGTGATTGGCAAACCGGCTGCTCCCGATGTGCCATCTTCTCTGGGAGATGCCTCTCCCCAGCCCGGCTAAATCCGGGAGCTTCATGAAAAGGCGAGGGCTGGTGTCCTCGCCTTTTTTTGTGCCCGGAATATACAGATACATGAGTTAAACCAGTCGGAGTGTAACCATGGACACCACGCGTCTTATCGAGCCTGCTGGTCTTGTGCATGGTCCTGCTGCCGAAGCCGTCATCAAGGCTGGAGTGGCGTTACCTCTGGCGGGAGGCAGGACAGCCTTCACGCTTGCGACACTCATTGAAAAAGAGAAGGTTTCCGACCCGATCCCGATCGATCGCATTCCTGGATCGTGGCACGCGGAACTGGAACGTATCACAGTAAAGCCTGCCGACGCAGGTCTGCCGTCCGGCCCTGTCGTGATGGGTATCCTCAACGTGACGCCGGACAGTTTCAGCGATGGTGGTCGATATGTGGATCCCGAAGCGGCAGTGGCTCATGCTGAAAAACTGACGCATGACGGGGCGCGCATTCTGGATGTCGGAGCAGAAAGCACGCGTCCCGGTTCTGCTCCTGTGTCTGCTGATGAAGAATGGGCGAGGCTTCAACCGCTGTTACTGGAAATGTCCCGACGGGGAGCCTGCCTTTCCGTCGATACCCGTAACGCACGCACCATGGAGGCTGCGCTGGATGCCGGAGCCACGCTTATCAATGATGTGACGGCGCTCACGCACGATCCGGATGCTCTTCCTCTTCTGGTGAGCCGATCCTGCCCGGTCGCCCTGATGCATATGCGCGGCACGCCGGAAACGATGGGCAGTCTCACCACCTATCGGGATGTAGCGATTGATGTGGTCAGGGAGCTTGGCGACAGAATTGCGGACGCGGAGAAAGCCGGTATTTCCCGAGACCGTATTCTTGTTGACCCGGGAATAGGTTTTGCAAAAACCACGGAACAGAATGCCGAACTGATCCGCAGACTGCCGCTGTTCGCCAATCTTGGATGCCGGATTCTTCTGGGCACATCACGCAAACGCATGATCGGGGCGCTGGCAGGGGTGAGCGACGCGAGCGGGCGTGACCCGGGAACTATCGCGTCGTCATTGCCGGGACTGGCGCTTGGAGACACAATCCTGCGTGTTCATGACTGTGCGGGGATGATGCAGGCCGTGCGTGTGTGGGAAGGGTGTTTCTCACCGGCCTGATCATTGCGGATCAGATAATGTAATCAATCGGCGGCAATGTCTGATCCATCGTCAGGGATGGCATTTCCTTGAGACGGGTTCCCACTTTGCGGGCCGGATTACCCACGACGGTCGTGTAGGGCGGGACGGCTTCCAGGACGATGGAACCGGCTCCGATCTTGGCGCCTTCACCGACTTCAATCGCGCCGAGAACCTTGGCCCCGGCGCCGATCAGCACGCCGCGCCGGATCTTGGGATGGCGGTTTCCAGCATGTTTACCGGTGCCTCCCAGGGTCACTCCCTGGAGCAGCGAGACATCGTCCTCGATAATGGACGTTTCACCAACCACGATCCCGGTTCCGTGGTCGAACAGGATGCGTCGTCCCAGAGTGGCGGCCGGATGGATGTCGACGGCGAACAGTTCGGAGGCGCGGCTTTGCAGATGGAGCGCAAGGTGGCGGCGATTGCCGTTCCAGAGCCAGTGGGCGACCCGGTAACACTGGACCGCGTGAAACCCCTTGAAGAACAGGAAGGGGGTCACGTAGTCGGGGCAGGCCGGGTCACGGTCACGGATGGCCTGAAGGTCGGCGGCACCTGCGACAATCGCGTCAGGTGTGTCTTCATAGCACTCAAGCACGAGGGCGGTCAGTTGCTCGCTATTCACATAATGGTCGCCAAGCTTGCGACCGATGAGAGCAGACATGGCGATAGCGAAGCCGGAGTGGTTCTTGATGCCCGTTGATAGCAGCCCCATCACGAGCGGATCGCAACAGACCTGAGATTCCTGCACCATCTGCTTCCACAGGCTGTTCAGATTGATGGAAACTCCTGCGGTGTCAGACTGTGTCATCTATGAAACGATCCATTGAGGGGACGGTGGAAGCAACCGTCTGGGATATGGGGAATTTTACAGGGAGCACGGGCAGACCGCAACGAAGGGTTATTTTCTGCCGGTAACCATGCGCGAGACGCTGAGCAGGGCCGCGACGGCAGTGCAGAAGGCTGCACCGTCAAGGCAGACAAGACTGCCGTTCATTGGCACGAGGCGCAGGATGAGCGCCGTTCCAATACCTCCAAAAGTCTGGCCGCTCTGACGGGAGACCTGAACCATACCGCTCGCTCCCCCTTCACGTCCGGCAAGAGCGGACAGCAACATCGCCCGGTTGTTGGGAACCTGAAAGACACCAAACCCGAACCCGGCCAGGCCGATCCGCCAGGCGACATCGAATGCTGTGGGGATGTCCGGCAGAAAGCGGAGTGCGATAAAGCCGAGCATGACGAAGACAAGACCGATCGAGGACAGGATTCCTGCAGGAATCCTGTCTGCGATGCGGCGTGTGACGGAAGCGGAAACGATCAGCCCGAATGCCCAGGGTGTCATGAGCAGGCCGGTGGCGGTTGCGCTCCATCCGTAATGATCGTGGAGCGTGAAGGGCATGGAAATCATGAACAGATTCGAGCCGATATACGCGATGATACCCACGATAAAGGCGATCCTGAAGCCGATTCCACGCAGGAGATCTATAGGCAGGATTGGCTGAAGACTACTGGATTCCTTGCGGATGAGTCCGCTCATTGTCGCGACGCCAACCACCAGCATGGCGCAGGCCAGCATGGCGCCATCGGAGTGCGCGACGGAGTTTCCTCCCAGACCCAGCGCCGTGACTGCAATGATGCAGAGCACGGCGCCTATGGGGTCCGGCATTTCTTTCTGCCGGGGGGTCACGGGCAGGGAGGACGCCGCCAGCACAAAAGTCAGAGCGCCAATGGGCAGGTTGATCCAGAAAAGCCAAGGCCAGTGCGCGACAGCCAGAATCATGCCAGCAACCGTTGGACCAAGGGCCATGCCCACGCCCACGATCAGGGTGTTCACGGAAACACCTTTTCCGAGTTCCTCAACAGGGTAGATGAAACGGATCAGGGCGGAAACAACACCGAGCATGGAGGCTGCGCCAAATCCCTGTATGGCGCGGGCAATGGTCAGCAGCGGAAGCGTTGGGGCAAGGGCGCATCCGACAGAGGCCAGGATAAAGAGTGTGATCCCCATCATGCACATGCGTGCATAGCCGATCCACGCACCGGCAGCGGCCAGTGGCAGCAGGGATGACAGGCTGGCCAGTTGATAGGCGTTCACAACCCAGACCGTATCTGAAGCGGAACTATGCAGATCAGCACCGATGTCGGGCAGAGCGATGTTGGCGATGGCGTAGTCGATCTGAGCCAGTAGAACGGCAAGGCAGACTGCTGTCATCGCCTTGAAGCGTGCTGCGCCGTAAAGGCCGTTCGGCGTGGAATGTGAGGTGGGTGAAACTGTCATCCCGCTGACCTTATCCCCATCGGAAGGATTCTCAGAACAGGACAACGCAGGAGAAAACGGGGTTGGCTCGCACAGCGCCATCACAGACGGGTGAACAGGACTCTGTCTGTGGTGGCAGGCAGGGCTGTGATCAGTGTTTCACCGACTTGAGGCCATCCTTGTAGCCAAGCGCTTCCCACTGCTGCTGTTGCGTGAGGTGATGATTGGTGGAGTCCCCGAACCAGGAACAGCCGGAAAGAATGAGGCTACAAAAGCCCAGAAACAGAGCGCGGCGCATGATTCCTGACATGATTTCAGTTTTCGATTCGCACCAAGGATGTACCAGAAACGCTTCGGAAGCGAGAGACAGAGCCTGTTCGGGGACCGGGCGGGGTATTGGCCCGATGCCGCCGGTCTTCATCCCTGCGTAAGGGAGAGAAGGGCAGATCTCTCAGGGTTCTTGCCTGCCGTTCAACAGGGCGCTGTGCAAACTGCGCGGAGCGTCGCCTGCTCTGTTCACGACCGCCGACATGGGGAGAGGACAAGAGGGCGAAGGAGCAGGAAGGCCCCGACACATGAGATGAGGCCAAGCGGGCCAACGAGAACATAGCTTTCCAGCCATTGGGCTATCGCGCCCGTGACGAGGGAGCCTGCCGCCATGTTTATGATCCAGGCCGATGAGCACAGCACGGCGAGACGGCCGCCTGCATCGATCTGGTAAGCGACGCTGAGTATGAGCGGATAGGCGATCAGCCAGCTGACATTGAACACGATGAGTGCGATGGCAAAGCCTGCCTCGTTGGAAACGAGCGTAAGTGCGGCGCAGGACAATCCACAGATAAGCAGCGAGACAGGCAGGCTCCACCGACGAGGGATACGCTGCGCCAGAATGCCGAAAATGGTGTTGCTGATCGCACAGGCCAGTGTCGCAATACTCTGATATCGACCGTAGGTGACTGCTGATATTCCGATTTCATGAGCGGCGCGTTCGATAAAGGGCCATAGCGCCAGACTGCCGAAGCTGAAGAGCGAGATTGCTATCAGGACAATTCGGCCGCTGCTTTTCAGCTCATTCCACTGAACCGGTGACTGAAGATTTGACGTGCCTGGTCGATCCGGCAGGAAACTTCCGCCTGCGAGGGTGAACAGCATGGCCAGAACAGCAAGCATGACGAACATACCCGGTGTTCCATGGTTCGTCCCAACCACAGGAAGAGAGAGGTTGATGAGCGTGTAGATAATCGTCTGAATGGCCAGACCTATGGAAATCGCACGAGTGGGACTGTTCGTGCGGGCCGCCGTCAGGTTCAGGGCTGTATTGGCCAGTCCGAAGCCCAGGCCGCAAGCCACCCGCGTGACCAGAAGCGGAATAAAACCGTGCAGCAGGGAAGAAGAAAACTGCGCTGCGCCGATCAGCGCTCCCGCCGCAAGCGCCAGCCGTCGGGGGCTAAGGAGGACGACATGGGGCGCGATGAACAGCATCGTTACGGCGTAAGCCAGTAATTCCACCATACTCCATACGCCCATCTGAAGCGGTGAGAAAGCTGTTGGAGTTGAAGGTCTGTGACCAGAAATCCTGATAGCCTGCAGGTAGGGTACCGAGCGCATTGATGGGCGATCCTTCTCCGAGGAGAGGCTGCTCAATGCCGTAACGTCCAATCTGGGTATGGAAGTTTTCGTACCAGACGCCAGCGCTGATATCGTTGCGGGCGATCGTGTAGGTCAATGCGGATGTGAAACCGTATCTCTGTGTGTTGCTGGCGTTGATCTGCTCAGCCAGTGGCGCTCCGTTGGGTGAAGTGAGATAAGGAGATGTCCAGCCGCCACGTCTGTACTGACCGTGTCCGTAAATGGTTGTTTTCCAGCGTAGAGCATGGGTCAGGGAGAAATCCGCAGTCAGACCGCCGAGATAATCCCGTTCCGCGGTGACGGCGTCGTAATACGACGCATCCCAAGGATCGGACATCCGTGAATAACCGGGGGGAATAGCGCCGCCGGGCAGATTGTTGAGGGACTGCGCCAGTCGGTAGGCCTTGGCGTAACCGTCGGGCGTTCCGACGAAATTATCAAGTCTGTAGCCGCCGTTCTTCAGCATGTCGAAGGACATGTCCTGATAATTGTAGAGATCCTTATCGGACCAGTCGAAGAAGGTTGAAATCCGGCTGTCCTGGCCAATGGGCTGGAGAAATTTCGCGTTGACCTGCTGCGCGAACTGGTTGCCTCCACCTTTCCATTTGTCGGTGTTGTTTCTCATATAGGAGACATAGAAGCGTGAGCCGATCTGGTTCAGGTCGCCGCTGTCTGCACGAATGAAAGTGTGATAGGCGGCGTTGCTTCCGAAAGTCTGTGCTGTTGTCAGGTGGCGTTCGTGGTTTGGATCGGCGGAGAAATATTCCAGGGAACCGCCAAGATTTGACGTGCTGGCTACGGATTCCGCTCCTGCGCTCTCTGACATAGTGATGTGACCGACATTTTCGGACGCAATGGCGGCAGTACTATTCAGTCCATTGAGCGACCGGAATTCCTGATCGCCGAGGGGTATGCCATCAAGTGTCATGCCAATCTGGTTTTGCAGGAATCCGTGCATGTAGAACTGGGCAGACCATGTATCCAGACCTTGTGGGTCAGCAGACTGGAACATTACGCCCGGAAGAGTTGCGAGCACTTTCTGCGGGTTTGTTCCCGGAACAGATCTGGAAAGCACTTCCGAGGAAATCGTTTCAGTGATTCCTCGCGCGTATGAGCGTCGCGCGCTGACGGTCAGTTGTTCAGGGTCTTTTTGTTTGATGGCTTTCGGACTGGCAGCCGGTCTGTGCGGCGTAGCGTGCGGTATCTCCGCATTGCTCTGATGCCCTGCTTTATGCGTGGTGTCAGGGGCGGCGACAGCGACGGAGTTGGCGGATACGAGAAGGGCCGTTGCGACCGTACCGTTCAGAAGAATATTGAATTCCATAGCCACAGGCCTTTTAGGAAAATACATGCGCGATGGTTGTTCGGGCATTTTGTGGGAGAAGAGGGCGGACGTGGCTTTATCGACAGGTTCTCGTGGTATGGTTGAGGGAGGTATTTTCCATTTTTTTATAGTGGATTATGATGCTGTGCAGATGGCTGTGGATTTGGATTATTGGTTGGAAAACGGCACTATCGTCTAGGTAAGGCATCGATCTGGTTCCGTAAGGAGCGTGCAATGTCGCGTCCTGATGGTGTATTAATCTATTAACCATAAAATTTGATTGTTTGTGATGTAGTGCATTTATTATGTGTGATATAACTCTGAATTATGACACCTTATGTAGTGGAATATGTGCTTGCCCATCTTCGCCTGCTTGAGGCGGTGGGCAGACTGGGGAGTTTCAGTGCCGCCGCCGCTGAACTCGGCGTCACGCAACCCAATGTCAGCCGGCAGATCGGGCAGATAGAACGGGTGATCGGCCACGAACTGTTCACGCGTGGACATCGGGGGGTGGTTCTGACGGAAGCGGGTCGTTTGCTGTTCGAGGCGGCGACGGAGAGCACCAGACGTATCCGTGACTGTCTGGGAGAGATCGCTGCCGTGGAGGCGGGTCGAAGACAGATTGCCGTGGTGACGGATTATGGCTTTGGCGCTACCTGGCTCATGGAGCGTCTGTCAGATTTCGAGCGGCTTTGTCCGGGTGTGGAAGTCCAGATCGTCACGACGAGAAATCTGTCTGAGACAGTATCTGGCGATTTCCGACCTGATGTCTCCATCCTGTTTGAAGCCGGCCCAATCAGGGGAGATGATTCGGTTTTTCAACGGAAAATGCTTTTTCAGGAAGAAGTCTATCCCGTCTGCAGCCGGAATTATCTGGAACGCCACGGGCCATTTGATAGGCTGGAAGAGATCAGAAAAGCGCATCTTCTGCATCTGAAGGGTGACGGTACGCTGTGGCTGAACTGGGAGAGCTGGTTTCGGAACGAAATCGTCGATGGCGCGCAGACTCGGAACAGCAGATTGAATGTATTCCATACCTTCAGTCATTTCCCGCTTCTCATGCAGTCTGCCTGTCAGGACGAGGGCATCGCACTGGGTTGGAGGCCCTTGATTGATAAGGCGCTGGAGAGCGGACAACTGGTGAAGCTCTGGTCGACGCCCGCCAAAAGCGAGAACGGTTATGTTCTCACCCTTCATCGTCGAACGAGCAGAGAGGCGTCTGCCTTTTATCAATGGATTATTGCTCAGGCAGAAGGACGCCCTGCTTGACGGGTGTTTCCGTGGGGATAAGCTCAAGGTCTGCGGCTACGGAAGATTTGCCTGCCACATCATGCGGATGATCGGGGGTTTTTGAAGAAACCGGGATAGGTTCCATGCCAGCCAAATCAAGGTGAAAATATCCTTATTTCTCTGTCGATGATTTAAAAAAATCTTTTTAAATTCTTGTGACTGGCACTCTCGAGAGAAAAGTGCCGAACCTTCTTGACACCCTCTCTGGGAGCACCTATCTCCATACGTGGCACTCCCGGGGTGGGAGTGCTAACGCACCGCGGCGTAGAGCGCGTGGCACGCGGCGACGTTGCTTTAATAACGAGGGCGTCGTCCTCAGATAGAATGTGGAGCAATCCATAATGACGAAATTCCGTCCCCTGCACGATCGTGTGGTGGTTCGCCGTCTTACAGGCGAAGAAAAGACAGTTGGTGGCATCATCATCCCTGACACGGCCAAGGAAAAGCCGATGGAAGGCGAGGTTGTGTCCGTTGGTCCAGGCGCACGCAACGAGCAGGGCCAGATCGTGGCGCTCGATGTGAAGGCTGGTGATCGCGTGCTGTTCGGCAAGTGGTCCGGCACCGAAGTCAAGATCGGTGGTGAAGAGCTGCTGATCATGAAGGAAAGCGACATCATGGGCGTGATCGCCGGCTGATCACCGGCTTCTGATCCCCTTTAATTGTCCGTTTTCATTTTCAAGGAGAATTCCCAATGGCTGCCAAGGACGTAAAGTTCGGCGGTGAAGCGCGTCAGCGCATGCTGCGTGGTGTCGACATTCTTGCCGACGCCGTAAAGGTAACACTCGGCCCGAAAGGCCGTAACGTCGTGCTCGACAAGAGCTTCGGCGCGCCCCGTATCACCAAGGACGGTGTGTCGGTCGCAAAAGAAATCGAGCTTGCTGACAAGTTCGAGAACATGGGCGCGCAGATGCTGCGCGAAGTGGCGTCAAAGACCAACGACACGGCTGGCGACGGCACCACCACGGCAACCGTGCTGGCTCAGGCGATTGTCCGTGAGGGCGCCAAGGCTGTTGCCGCCGGCATGAACCCGATGGATCTGAAGCGCGGCATCGACAAGGCTGTCGCCGCTGTCGTTGAAGAACTGAAGAAGAACGCCAAGAAAGTGACGTCTCCGGCCGAGACGGCGCAGGTTGGCACGATCTCCGCCAATGGCGAGAAAGAGATCGGCGAGATGATCTCGCAGGCCATGCAGAAGGTCGGCTCCGAGGGCGTGATCACGGTTGAGGAAGCCAAGGGCATCCAGACCGAGCTCGACGTTGTCGAGGGCATGCAGTTCGATCGCGGCTACATCTCCCCGTACTTCGTGACCAACGCGGAGAAGATGACGGCTGATCTCGACAGCCCGTACATCCTCATCCACGAGAAGAAGCTGTCTTCCCTTCAGCCGATCCTTCCGCTGCTTGAGTCCGTCGTGCAGTCCGGCCGTCCGCTGGTCATCATCGCGGAAGACGTCGATGGCGAGGCTCTGGCGACACTCGTTGTCAACAAGCTGCGTGGTGGTCTGAAGATCGCTGCTGTCAAGGCTCCGGGCTTCGGCGATCGTCGCAAGGCCATGCTGGAAGACATCGCCATCCTTACCGGTGGTCAGGTCATCAGCGAAGACCTCGGCATCAAGCTTGAGAGCGTGACGCTGCCGATGCTCGGCACGGCGAAGAAGGTGCACATCTCGAAAGAGAACACCACCATCGTTGAGGGTGCTGGCAACGCGGACGACATCAAGGGTCGTTGCAACCAGATCCGCGCCCAGGTCGAGGAAACAACCTCCGACTACGATCGTGAGAAGCTGCAGGAGCGTCTTGCGAAGCTCGCCGGTGGCGTTGCTGTCATCCGCGTCGGTGGTTCCACCGAAATTGAGGTGAAGGAGCGTAAGGATCGCGTCGACGATGCGCTGCACGCAACCCGCGCTGCCGTCGAAGAAGGCATCGTTCCGGGCGGCGGCACGGCTCTGGCTCGCGCTTCCACGGCTCTTGGCCACCTGCATTACCACAACGAAGACCAGAAGGTCGGCGGTGAAATCATCCGCAAGGCCCTTCAGTCTCCTCTGCGTCAGATCGCGCATAACGCGGGTGAAGACGGCGCTGTCATCGCTGGCAAGGTTCTGGAAAACAGCACCTACACCTTCGGTTTCGACGCGCAGGCCGGCGAATACAAGGACCTCGTCGAGGCTGGCATCATCGACCCGATGAAGGTTGTCCGTACCGCTCTGCAGGACGCAGCTTCGGTTGCTGGTCTGCTGATCACCACGGAAGCCATGGTCGCAGAGCGTCCGGAGAAAAAAGCTCCGCCGATGCCGGGTGGTGGTGGAATGGGTGGCATGGGCGATATGGATTTCTGATCCAGTCGTTCAGACGCTGTTTCCGGAAGAGGGAGGGCGGTTTCGTCCTCCCTTTTTCTTTGGCCTGATGACGGAATCGGATGTGACGAAATGGCGCTCAGACAGTATCTGTAGAGAGGTTGAACGAGAGTTGGATAGGTCATCAGGGTTGTAAAAACTGATCTGGCCCGTATTCGATTGAAAAGCTGGAATTCACTCCCGTTAAGAAACGAGTATTCGTTTACCTATTTCGTTGTCGTTACAGCCAGCGATTCAGTAATTTCTTTCCTGTTCTTTCAGAAAATCCAGACGCTCCTGGGGGCATGCCGATGGCACATGTCAGGTCGACATAAAAGCCGTTGGGTTTTGTAAAACTGCAAGCATCATCACGATTTTTGATCGATGCCAACCGCCCTTGCTTGAGTTTGGCCTGCGGGCTGGTATTCAGGAATTTGTGAAGGCACGGTCTGTCTGCGAAAACTGATTGCTTGTGCAGTAAACTTCATCGAAAGCATTTCGAGGCGCGGCACGGCCCGCAGCAAAGGTGCTGACAGTTGGCAGAAAACCGGACAGTAAGCCAACTGCAATCCAGTTGTATTTCACGGCATTACTTTTTTTCTGGGTGGTATGTGAGAAGATAGGTATAGAATCCTGTTTTATTTAAAGCAGGATTTCCAGTTCTTAATGCAGGAAGCTGTGTGTGGCCAAATGCTGTGTCTTTTTCAGAGTGAGAACCGCATTTTGACGAATCTGGACTGTTTCAGTCCCGTTCAAAATTTTCTTTGTAAGTCTTCTGATGAAAAAGAAATCAGGAGAAAAATCTTGATATGTCTGAGCGATTTATCTTGAGAAATATTTGGCGATAACTTTGGGCTTGACCGCCAGAATACCATCGTCAGGTGCTCTCAGGAACCACCGAGAACATTGGCTAGTCGCTCGGGATGTTCAGTCATCACTATGTCCACCGGTTCATCCAGCAATCTTCGGGTCGCGGTGATATTGCTGGTGGGATCAGGACTGGAGGCGATGACGGCGTCAGCGTCACGATGAGCCACTTCAAAAAGCGAGGAAGAGGCGTTGGCAGGCAGATAAAGAGCGTAAGGATGTCGCCCTGCCAGTTGCTTCGCCAGATGTGCATCCCGAGAGGATTGAACCGGCATGGCAACGACGACGGAGCGGTCGGCGACCAGAGCGTCATGAGCACTGATCAGATCATGCGTCATCAGGACGGCCCTTTTCCTCATCCCGGTTGCTCTCAGTTCCTTTACCACTTCAGAACTCGGGATGTCGCGGATCGACAGCATGACCAGTTCGTGTCGCCTGTAGGAGAGCTTGAGCGCATCATGCAACGGAAGAGAAGCGTCGCCAGCGATTGCCAGTTTACCATCATCATTTCTGACAACGTCCAGAGCGACCATCGTTGGCAGGCCGGGTGTATCGAGCATCTCTGAGGTCGGCGGTGGGAGCTTCGCCAGAATCCTGTCGGTTCCGGATGTCGGGAAGGGAAGGGTAGTTGTGGCCGCCTTCCCGCTCGCGCAGATGACCAGACCATGGTGAATGCGGGTCAGGAGCGCATCGGTATGCGAGTCACGCCACAGTAATCCACCACCGGCAACAGCAATCACAGATAACCCGATAAGGATATTCCGACGGCAGGAGCGGGTCAGAAAAGACCCTTCCCGTTTCTGATCGTCTATCGAGTCCTGTGTGTCAGGATCAGGCATGAGCCTCTTCCTTTTTACGTTCGCCGGCCATGGCGGCGGCCTTGTCCAGATCGACGGACAGCACGCGACTCACACCGCGTTCCTGCATGGTTACGCCGTAGAGCCGGTCCATATGAGCCATTGTAAGCTGATGATGTGTCACCACGAGAAAACGTGTTCCTGCTTCGTTGACCATATCGCCAAGCAGCGCACAGAAGCGGCCGACATTGGCGTCATCAAGTGGAGCGTCGACTTCGTCCAGTACGCAGATCGGAGCCGGGTTGCAGCGGAAAACTGCAAAGATGAGCGACAGGGCTGTCAGAGCCTGCTCGCCTCCGGACAGGAGCGACAGGGTGGCAAGCTTCTTGCCGGGAGGCTGGGCATAGATCTCCAGCCCAGCTTGCAACGGATCATCACTGCCGACAAGACCCAGATGGGCGCGGCCTCCACCGAACATGCGTGAGAACAGGGACTGGAAATGGTGATCCACCTGCGTGAAGACCGCCATCAGGCGCTCACGCCCTTCCTTGTTGAGGCTCCCGATCGATCCACGCAGACGGGCAATCGCGGCTTCAATCTCCCCATGCTCGCGCCGGATCACCTCGATCTGCCGTTCCGCCTCCTGCGCCTCGATGTCGGCTCGCAGATTGACGGGGCCAAGCTCTTCGCGCTCGCGGGTCAGGCGGGAAATCTTGCGGCGTAGCCCTGTTTCCGCGGATTCCGTGAGATCTCCAACAGGCACTGTGGGAGGCTCGGGTGTCTCGGCCAGCAACTGATCGAGAATGGCCTGAGCCTGCTCACTCTTGCCTTCACTTCTCAGCAGGTTTTCCCGGGCGGTCGCCAGTTCACCTTCGGTCCGCCGTCTTGCTTCCTGAGCATCCTTCAATCGGGTTTCTGCGGCTTCTCTCGCGGTGTTCGCTGTTACAAATTTCTCTTCGGCTGCGGCCAGCGCGACCGCTGTCCGCTCACGAAGCTGTCGGGCCTCATCAGGGAGAGCCGTCAGGGTTTCATGCTCTGCGGAAACGACATCAAAACGACTCTGGGCTTCCGCCATCTGCTCCTTTGCCGCACTTGCCCGCGCCGTCCATTCGGAGAGCGAGTCCTGGAGCGCCGATTCCCGGCTGGCGAGCGCCCCTGCCTCAGCGACAAGAGCTGCCCGTGCCTCTCGACCAATCTGCTCTTCAAGGCGCAGTTCAGTGATTGTCTGGCGCAACGCTTCAACCGGATCGGAGATATGATCGTCAACGACAGCCGCCGCACAGGTCCGTTCAGCGGCTGCAAGAGTTTCAGCAGCTTCGGCCAGTTCGACACCTAGCGTAGCCAGACGAGGTTCCGTGGCGGACAGTCGCGAGCGTATCTCCAGCGCCTTTTCCTGCATGGCGCGGTGGATCGTTTCGAGCCGGGTCACATCCTGACCCGCAGCATCGAGCTTCGCTCGTGCGGAAACGGCAGCCTGTTCCGCTTCCTGAGCCGTCGTCCCGGCCTTTTGCAATGTAGCGGCGGCTGATGCGGGATCGGAAGTGGCTGCCAGAGCCAGACGGGCTGCTTCGACTGTCTCCTCTCCCTTCACCAGCTCGGAATCAAGGCGCGCCAGTTCCGGCAGCATGGTCGCGAGACGGGATTCGGCGCTGCCGTGGCGTGTTTCGGTTTCCTGCTGTACCCGCCGCGCCTGCTCGAAAGCGGCATCAGCCTTGCGGCGGGAGTCCCGTGCCGCGGCTTCCATCTGGGTGGCTTTCTGGTCGCGGGATCTCGCCTCTTCATGCGCCAGACGCAGCACTTCCGGCGCAGGGAGCGCCGCCTGCGTGGCCTGCGCACCCACAACAGCCTGTCTGGCGGCGGCGAGAGCCTGTGTCGCACGCTCATATTGTGGGCGCACGGCATCGAGTCTGGCGCGGGCGGCGGCATGACGGCGGGATGTTTCCGCTTCCGCCGCACGGGCCTTCCCGAGCGAACCTTCAAAAGTAGCCCGCGCCATACGGGCCGTGCGGACCGCTTCAGTCGCCTCACTGCGGGCCTGAGCCGCCTTGGCGGCCTGCTGTTCGACAGCAGGGAGGTCGGAGCCCCTCTCGTCGAAACGAAGCTGCGTTTCCTTCAGAATACGGCGCTGGGCCAGCCTTTGAGCGGCGGCGCTCGGCTGACCGGCGACAATACGATACCCATCCCAGCGCCAGAACGCACCATCCCGCGTGATGAGAGATTGCCCCGCCTGAAGCGCGGATACGAGCGCATCGCCGTCTGCCACGGTAGCCACAAGTCCTGCCTGCCCAAGCGCGCGGGACAGGGCAGGCGGCACTGCGGGAAGAAGGGAGGCAAGGGAAGTCGCCTGAACCGGCAGGGCTCGAGGGGACGCGAGCGGCCCCAGTGATGACCATGAGCGTGGAGAGTCCGGGGCGACAGCAGCATCCGGCGCATCAAGCCCTTCGGCCAGGACAGTGGCAACGGCGACTTCCAGACCGTCAGGAATATCCAGTTGCCCGGAAACAGGGGCGGCTTCGTCAGCATCTTCATCAGCGCCGAGAGCCTGGGACAATCCCTCAATCTGCGCTTTCAGACGGGTCAGTTCCGCTTTCAGGGCGCCAAGTATGCTGTCGGCTTCCTGAGCCTCTGCTGCCGCCTGAGTTGCAGCCTCCTCCGCGTTGGCCAGAGCTGTTTCGGCGTCCGCGAGACGCTTTTCTTCTTCCGCCCGGACGTTCTGGACCTGTTCCAGAACAGTATCCGGAACGGCGTTCTGTTCGGCGGACGCCAGATCACGGGCAAAAGTTCCGGCTTCCTGTTCTGCGCGTCGAAAAGCTGATTCGGCTGTCTGAACGGCGCCGGCGACCGAGGCGCGGGTAGCGTTGTCCTCCTGCATCCGGCCACGCGCCTCGACAAGGGCTGTGGAGGCGGCTGCCCGTTCGGCTTCCGCCGCTTCCAGCGCAGCGACTGCCTGTGTCCGTACGGCTTCGGCCTCGGTCACAGCCTGCGCCAGTGCGCTCCGCTGCGTGTCAGGCACCAGTTCGCGTTCTGTCTGCTCCTTGCGGAGAGCCAGCGCGTCACGGTCCTTCCGAAGGCCGTTGAGCGAGGCCGTCGCTGTCGCAACGGCCTTTTCACATTCGATATGCCGGGCTTTCGTCGCATCCGCAGCATTGCGGGCGATGGAGAGCGCGACCTGTGTTTCTGAACGCTTCTGCGTTGCCGCGTCCGCCGCTTCCCGACAGGCCGCCAGAGTTGCCGCGGCCTGCTGAACAGACGTCTCCGCTTCGTTCAGAGCTTCCTGCGCAGGACATTCTGCCTGCAACGCTTCGATCTGCCTTTTCAGCACGGCATGATCTTCCGAAAGACGGGTATGGCGCAGGGTCGCGGCCTCAAGAGCCGCCAGAGCCTGCTCGGAGCGTGCCCGCGCCGCTGTGGCTTCCGCCGTCAGCCGTTCCAGTCTCTCGGAGGCTTCCTGCAAAGCTGCCTGAAGTCCGGTGAGACTTGCCTCCGCTTCCGCCTGTCGGTCAGGCAGGCTGGCTCGGGCCGCCTGAAGCGCCGCCATATCCTCCTCTAGCCGGGCCAGCGTGGCGGAAGCATCCTCAAGCCGCGACCGGGCTGCATCACGATCCGCCTCACTCTGCCTGAGGCGTTCCGCGGCGGCTTCAGCAGCCTGAGCGGCGCGCTGTTCCTCAAGCGCCACGCTTTCCGCCGCGACTTTCTGCCGTTCCAGCGCCGTGCGGGCGAGTTCCGCCGCTTCACGGATGGCGGGAAGAGACTTTTCGGCTTCATAGTCCGCAAGAACGGATGTTTCGGAGGCGTCTTCGGCGGCGATCAGGGCTGCGCGCGCCTGCACGGCAGCCAGTTTGGCTCGTTCGACCTGCTGGCGTGCGCGGGCATGAAGCAATGCCAGCAGAGAGACTTCCGCATCACGCAGACTGGAGGAGAGTTCCCGGTATCGGGAAGCCTGCTCGGACTGACCGGTCAGCCCTTCAAGGCGGCTTTCCAACTGGGTCCGGAGGTCTTCGGCGCGGGTCAGGTTGGTTTCGGTGGCGCGCAGCTTGAGTTCGGCTTCATGCCGACGCGCATGCAGGCCGGTGATGCCCGCGGCTTCCTCAAGAATGGTCCGTCGTTCTTCAGGACGTGCGCCGACCAGCATCGCCACGCGGCCCTGACTGACCATGGCCGACGAACGCGCGCCCGAAGCGAGGTCGGCGAACAGGGTCTGCACGTCCCGGGCACGGATGGCCTTGCCGTTCAGCCGGTAATCACTGCCGGAACCACGCTCGGCGCGACGGGACACCTCCAGATCGTCCTGCCCGGCGAACGGGCCGGGACCAAGACCCCTGGCGTTTTCCAGAACCAGCGTGACTTCAGCGAGATTACGGGCAGGGCGGCTGGTTGTGCCGGCGAAGATGAGATCGTCCATCTCGCCGCCGCGAAGGGAGCGGGCGGAACTCTCGCCCATGGCCCAGCGGAGTGCTTCCACGACATTGGATTTGCCGCAGCCGTTCGGACCGACAATACCGGTCAGGCCGGGGAGGATATCCACGGAAACCGGGTCGGCAAAGCTTTTGAAGCCCGCGATGCGTAGCTGGACGAAGCGTGCGCTCATCCCGCGACCCGGGCAGATGTGAAGGTGTCAGACACGATGTGTCCAGCGTTCGTCGTCAGACTGTCAGCCCGGTGGAAGTCTCAGCCGCCTGCCGCGATGACTTTCTTTTCGAATGCATCATAGGTCAGTTCACCCTGACGATAGACCTCGTTATTGAAACGGAAGGCCGGAGTGCTGTCGATCTTGTAGTCTTTCTCGGCGCGTGTCTGTTCGGCGAGGATGGCGTTCTGGAACGCGACATCATTGACTGCGGCGTCGAACTCGGCCGGTGACATGCCCGCGAGACCGGCCATCTTGCGAAGCTGGTCTTCCGGATTGACGTTCTCGCCATACGCCCAGCGGTCGAGGTTTGAGAACAGCGACGTCATGAACGGCTCATAACGCTCAAGCGGCAGGCTGCGGGCGACCTGCGTGGCCATCAGCGCCGTGCGATCGAGCGGGAAGTCGCAGAAGACATAGCGGATGCGGCCTGTGTCGATCAGCTTTTTGCGGACTTCCGGGAACACATCGAGTTCGAACCGGGCACAGTGCGGGCAGGTGAAGGAGAACCATTCCTCAACCACCACCCTGGCGTTCGGATTGCCGAACGCGCGGGGCGCCATGCGTGGATCGGCCGGGGCGGCGGACAGGGCCTGCCCGATCAGACCCGGAGCAAACGTGGCCGGAACGGTGAGTGCAAGCAGGGCACGGCGTGTAAGCGACATGACATGGAACTCCGCAAAACTGGGCCACTTGATAAAACTGCCGGAGGTCATGACCGGTCTCATGGGAGAACGTCAAGCCCGGACGGACCATCAATAGGCGTGAAATGTTACAAAGTATTGTCGTTGTTCTGGTTTTCGCCGCAATTCTGGGGCAAACTCGGAGAGTTGGTTCTGCTGCGGCGGAACCTGATTTTTGAAATGGCGCTGCAATGAAAAAACTTCTCTCCCTTTCCCTCGCGGCTGTGATGGCTGTCGGTGTGGTTCCGGCGGCGCATGCCGAACCCGGCGGCTGCCTCAAGTATGGCGCCGCTGGAGCTGTGGGTGGCCACGTGGCCAATCATCACGGAATTCTGGGCGCGATGGGCGGCTGTGTGACCGGCATGTATGTCCGTCATCGCTACCGCAAGGAATCCCGTGCCAAGGCGGCTCTGTATGACAAGGAGCATCCTGGCGCAAAAGGCACCTACGCCGAGAAAGCCACGGCCTATGACGTCGAGCACTCCACCCAGCCGGGAACAATGAACCCCGGCACCAGTGCGCCGCAGACCACTGGTCCGGCTCCACAGGGTCAGACTGCGCCAGACACGACTCACATGTGATGCCAGTCTGTGTGGCGGCTTCGGCTGCCACACAGATCCACTTTTACAGACTGTCCGGCGTGCGAATGGTGTGTTTCTGTCCGTTCGGATCGCTGACCGCGCTCAGGGACGGCTCAAGATAGTCCGGTCCCAGCGGAACCTTCCCATATCCTCCCGGAATATCCAGCACGTAGGTCGGCCAGGCCAGCCCGGTCACACGACCACGCAATCCCGCGAGAAGCTGGCGTCCTTCCGCAATGGGAACATGAAAGCGCGCGGTGCCGGGTGCGGGATCGAGCTGATGCAGATAGTAGGGCTTCATCCTGCTTTCGACCATGGCCCGAAACAGTCCTTCCAGAGCGTCCTCACTGTCGTTGACGCCTCGCAGAAGAACTGATTGCCCCAGAACGGGAATGCCTCTGCGCTGAATTTTTTTCAGGGCTTCACGTCCGGCAGGGCTGAACTCCCGCGCATGATTGGCGTGAACGACCAGCCAGACCGCCTTGTCGGTATCCATGGCGTCCAGAAGCGCGTCCGAAATTTTTTCGGGGGCGGCCAGTGGTACACGGCTGTGAATTCGCAGGGTCGTGACATGGGGGATGGAAGCCAGTTCCCGCATGATATGCTCCAGTCGTCGTGGAGAGAGCATCAGCGGATCGCCACCGGTCAGAATCACTTCACGAATGGCGGTATTTTCCCGCAGCCACCTGAACGCGACGGTCAAGGCTTCTTCGTCGAGGAGGCCGCCGTCGGGGCCGACATGCTCGCGCCGGAAACAGAAACGGCAATAGAGCGGGCAGATCAGAAGCGGTTTGAGCAGGGCGCGGTCGGCGTAGCGATGGACGATGCCGGGGACTGGCGACAGGGCGTCGTCGCCGATCGGATCGGCGAGTTCATGAGGGGCGGTCTGTAGTTCATCGGGTGAGGGTATGACCTGCAGGCCGATCGGGTCGTCGGGCGTTTCGATCAGTTCCATGAAGGCGGAAGGGATCGCTGTGGCGTAACGCTCCGCCACATGGGTGATGGCCGGTAGCTGTTCCCTCTCGACAAGACCGGCCCCGAGCAGCTCTTCCGGTGAGCGGAGCGTGCGGGCTTGGGCGGAATTCGCCCTGATGCCTATAATGGGGGAGCCTGACGGGGACATGGCGCGCTTCTAGGGGTTTGCATGTGTTTGGGCAACGTAGAGCTGTTTGGGCAACGTAGAGCGTGGGGCGTGTCGGTTGCACGCTTGCCTGGTATGGTGGACAGCAGAGTTGCCCGGCGTCACAGAATGCCGGTTGAAAAATATATAAGGACAGCGATGACGACTGAAAGAAGAGGAGGAGATGTCGGGCACATTGCGGAACGTCTGCCTCTGCTGCGTCGTCGAGCCCTGATGATGCAGGGATTACGAGCGTTTTTTGACGGCCGGGACTATCTGGAAGTCGAAACGCCGTATGCGGTCCCGACACCCGGCGAGGAAGTGCATCTGCATGTTTTCGCCACGGAGCGCGAAACTCCGACGGGTGAGCGGGAGCCGCTGTTTCTGCACACAAGTCCCGAATTTGCGATGAAACGCATTGTGGCCGCGACGGGAGAGAAAATCTTCCAGCTCGCGCGCGTCTGGCGCAATGGCGAAGGAAGCGCCCTGCACGCGCCGGAATTCACCATGCTGGAATGGTATCGACCGGGAGCCGGTCTTGATGACCTGATGGACGAGACGGAAGCATTTGTCCGCACGATGCTTCCTCCCAGCATCCGGCGCGATGGATGCGTGATCCCGATTGCGGAACCGTTTGAGAGGCTGACGGTTGCGGAGGCTTTCAGGCGCCATGTCGGGGCGGATGTTCTGGCCACCGCCGATGACGCGCGCGCACTGGCGTCACAGGCTGGTGTCACCCTGAGAGCGGGCGAAGAGTGGGAGGATCTTTTCTTTCGACTGCTTCTCGAGCGGGTGGAACCCGTCATAGGCCGGGACAGGCCGACCTTTCTCACGCATTGGCCTGCCAGTCAGGCCGCTCTGGCGCGTCGTTGTCCGAAAGATCCGCGTGTTGCGCTCCGATTCGAGCTTTATATCGGGGGAGTCGAACTGGCGAATGCTTTCGAGGAGCTGTCTGACTCCGCAGAACAGAAAGAACGGTTCGAGAGTGACAGGCGGAGACGGGCAGAGCTTTATCCAGGGCGTCCGCATTGGAACATGGATGAAAATCTACTGGCGGCTTTGCCTTATCTGCCGCAAACATCAGGTATTGCGCTGGGGTTTGACCGGCTGGTGATGCTGGCGACGGGTGCCCCATGCCTTTCACATATCTTGTGGATGGGATGATTTCGCGCAAGCATCGTATCCCAATCACTGTAGCCACCCTCTCCAGCCTGAGTGTGCGGGAGAAATGATCGGGGAATTTGTTATGGTCATCCGGCGTATTGGATCGTCTCTGGCGCTCGCTTCTCTGATGCTGGTCTCCCTGACAGCATGTTCCGGCCCCACAAAGGAACAGCGTCGCCAGCTTGATGCGCTTGTGGGCAAGACGGAAGTGGATGTCGTCCGCGCCTTTGGTGTGCCGACACGGACGTTTCTGGCCAATAACCACCTGTTCCTCGCCTACATAGACAACGAAACCCAGTACTATCCCGGCAGCATGGGCTGGGGCTGGGGCTGGGGCGGCCCTGGTTGGGGTGGCCCCGGCTGGGGTGGTTGGGGCGGCATGGGCGGTTGGGGCGGCTGGGGTATGGGGGGCTGGGGCATGGGCGGAGGCTTCCCCCCCAGCTATTACAACTCCGTCTGTCAGACCACGTTCGAGCTCTCTGAGGGGCTGGTTCGTGGCTGGACGATGCGTGGAGACGGGTGCTGATTCTCTCCACTTTCCAGAGACTTGAAAAAAGATGTAATCCTCCCCCGTGGTCTGGAGGGGGATTTACAGATACGAAACCCGGACCCCATAGAAGAGTAACAGAATAGCCACCGTCGCGGGCGGGGGGCACAGGCTTTGTAGTTAGGGGTATCGGTATGCGGCCAGAGCGGGCAGTGCAGTGGAGCGCGGCAGGCGCTGCTATGGTGATGGTGCTGTTCGCCGGGGGATGCCAGAGTACGGCACGGCAGGATTCCTACAAGCAGGTGGGTAGCGTCTGTTCGTTCATGGCTCCGACACTGTCTGGCACCAGAAATTACGCTCCTGCCGGAGAGAAAGACGCGCCAGACAGCCGTATTGCCTATGCGGACCCTGAAACGCCGATTTACTGTGACCGCCCGATTTCCGAGGCTGTGTCAGCGGCGATCGAGTTGACGAATTATGCTCAGGCGCTTCACGTTTCGGGTTATTTCGCGGTCCTGCAGGAAAAGGGGCCTTATACGGTCTTTGCCATTCCCAATGAACCATTGGCGCATTACTCGGCCCAGTTCCGGAACGGGTTGCTTGACCCGTCCAACAGTTCGGCTCTGAAGGCGCTGATCTCCTATACCATCGTGAATGGAAAGTGGCCTGTGAAGCGGATAAAGGACGCAGTCACCAAATCGCCCACTCATGCTTTCAGCCTGAATACGCTTGCAGGCATTCCGCTCACCTTCTCGCTGGACCCGGTATCCGGGCAGCCCATGATCAGCAATGTTGCAGGCGCCAGTAATCACCTGTGGGTGACCGGTATTCCTCAGTCGAATGGTGTCCTGTACTTTACACAGTCAACACTGGCGCCTGTTTTTCTTTCCCAGCCTGTTACGAAACCCGCCGCTCCCAAGGGTGTAGTGGCAACTTCGCTACCCGCGACACACTGATTGCAGCCTGCCGGTCCGACATCAGAAAAACATGTCGGACCGGTGGGGACAGTGAAGTCTGACTTCCTATCCTGCCCGGAACAGTCTGTGACGGCGCTTGTAAAAGCTACCCACAGTTTCCCCTGTAGGCCATACGCCCGTGCGATGAGGCTTTATTTTAAAGTCTTATGGAGTTTGGCTTCTCTAAAAAATACCAGAAAATATTTTTATATTTTATTATCAGAGGTTTAAGTTAAAGCCTTCTGTCTGTTTGTAATCAAACCACAATGCGGCTTCAGTGAGCAATTTCAGACAGCGGGCCGAAAGTTTTGCAGGCGAGCCCCGTGGTGATCATTCCCACAGAGGGCCTCTGTCAGATGAAGGCAATTACAGAGCACAAAGCTGCTTCGCCAAATGGCTCAGCGTTCAAACCCGGATAAAGCAATAAGCATCATCCGGGTGTCTCTGACTGTTTTATACCCTGCTGTTCAGGCGTTTACTGCTGCTTCAATGCCTGCGCGAACGGCGTTGAGGGCGGTCTCGGCAGCCTCGACATCCGGGCCGCCGGCCTGTGCCATATCCCGGCGTCCACCACCGCCTTTGCCACCAAGAGCAGCGCTTGCGGCCTTGACGAGTGTTACCGCGTCAAGGCCTTCCGGCAGCGTGGGATTGACGGACACGACAACGCTGGCCTTTCCGTCGGCTGTCGAGACCAGAGCAACGACGCCTTCGCCAATCTGCTTGCCAATTGTGTCGGCCAACCCCTTCAGTTCCTTGGCGGGAGTTTCCCCGACATTGCGACCGGCAAAAGGGATTCCTGCAATGGTCTCAATCTTGGCCGCGTCGTTTCCGCCAGCCGCCAGCTTGCGCTGAAGCTCGGAGATTTTGCGCTCCATGAGCTTGCGTTCATCCAGAAGCGTGGCGAGGCGCTCAGGCGCTTCCGATACTGTCACTTTCAGCATGGCGGCAATCTGGGTAAGGCGTTCTTCATTGGCGACGGAAACGCTCTCTGCGGCGGAACCGGCCAGAGCCTCGATCCGTCGCACGCCAGCCGAGACACCTGTTTCCGAGGAAATGCGGAACAGGCCAATGTCGCCTGTGCGGCTGACATGGGTTCCACCGCACAACTCGACAGACCACGCAGGCTTGCTGCCATCAGCATCCTTGCCGCCCATGGAGACGACACGGACTTCATCGCCGTATTTCTCACCGAACAGAGCCATCGCGCCTTCGCCCGAAGCCTGATCAGGCGTCATGATCCGGGTTGTAACAGCCGTGTTCTCCCGGATACGGGCATTCACTTCAGCCTCGATGTCGTTCAGTTCTTCCCGGGTGATCGGGCGAGGCTGGCTGACATCGAAGCGCAGGCGATCCGGCGTATTGAGGCTGCCTTTCTGCATGACATGGTCGCCCAGACGACGACGCATCGCTTCATGCAGAAGGTGGGTCGCGGAATGGTGCGCACGAGTAGCGGAGCGACGGGCATGGTTCACCTGCGCCGTGACCGCCATTCCCGCTTTCAGGGTGCCTTCCGTCACGGTGCCATAATGCACAAGAAGATCGCCGAGCTTTTTCTGGGTATCCGAAATGGCTACCTTTACGCCCGGTGCGATGATCTCGCCGGTGTCGCCAACCTGTCCACCACTCTCACCGTAGAAAGGCGTCTGGTTGAGCAGGATTGCGACCTCGGCGCCTGGTCCGGCGGTTTCAACACTGACGCCACCCGAGGCGATCAGTTGCACTTCCGCCTGCGCGGTTTCTGCTGTGTAGCCAAGGAATTCCGTCGCACCGAACCTGTCGCGCGCTTCGAACCAGACGGTTTCGACGGCAGTGTCGCCGGAGCCTGACCACGCCGCACGGGCACGGTCCCGCTGCACTTTCATGGCGGCTTCGAAGCCGGGGACATCCACCAGATGACCGCTGGCGCGGAGCGCATCCTGTGTCAGATCAAGCGGGAAGCCGAACGTATCGTAAAGCTTGAAGGCCACATCACCGGGCAATGCACCGCCAGCGGAGAGTTTTTCGGTTTCTTCCGAGAGCAGGGAAAGTCCGCGCCCCAGCATCGCCTTGAACCGCTCTTCCTCGCCACGCATCGTTTCACGGATCAGGGCTTCCGCCTGACCGAGTTCCGGATAGGCCGTGCCCATCTGCTGGATGAGGGCTGGAAGCAGCTTGTGGAAGACCGGTTCGGATGTGCCCATCATGTGCAGATGGCGCATGGCGCGACGCATGATCCGGCGCAGCACGTAGCCACGACCATCTTTGGCGGGGAGGATGCCGTCCGCGATCAGGAACGCGGTGGAGCGCAGATGGTCGGCGATGATACGGTGGCTTGCCTTGAACTGGCCATCGGCATCCTGTGATGTCACATCGGCTGAAGCCAGAATCAAAGAGCGGAATGTATCGGTATCGTAGTTATCGCGCTTTCCCTGCATGATGGCCGCAAAGCGTTCGAGCCCCATGCCCGTATCAATTGAGGGGCTGGGGAGCGGCGTGCGCGTGCCCGGTGGATCCTCGAAGAACTGCATGAACACGAGGTTCCAGATCTCCACGAAGCGATCACCATCCTCGTCAGGAGATCCCGGAGGTCCGCCGAACACATCTGGTCCGTGGTCATAGAAAATTTCCGAGCAGGGACCGCACGGCCCGATGTCGCCCATGCGCCAGAAATTATCGGAGGTTGGGATACGGATGATACGGTCATCAGAAAGACCGGCAATCTTGCGCCAGAGACCTGCAGCTTCCTCGTCTTCCGAATAGACGGTGACGAGGAGTTTCTCTTTGGGGAGACCAAAGTCTTTTGTGATCAGATTCCACGCGAGCTCAATTGCGCGAGGCTTGAAATAATCGCCGAAGGAGAAGTTGCCCATCATCTCGAAGAAGGTGTGATGCCGGGCGGTATAGCCGACATTATCGAGATCGTTATGCTTGCCACCAGCCCGCACGACTTTCTGCGCAGTTGTTGCGCGCGAATAAGGGCGCGTTTCCTGTCCGGTAAAGACGTTCTTGAACTGCACCATTCCGGCATTCGTGAACAGCAGTGTCGGGTCATTGCTGGGAACCAGCGACGACGAGGGGACAATCTGATGTTCGTTGGACGCAAAGTAATTCAGGAAAGCGGAGCGGATTTCATTTGTTGTTGGCATGGTGTGGAAAAGCGTCCTGTGGCGGCTGCCGTCTGTCATGGACAGCCGGTAAGCAAGAGAAATATCTGATGGTGAAACATTAGCGCAGTCGGGGCGGGCAGGGAAAGATGGCTCGTATCCTGCTTCTGCAATTCCTCATGAAATCCCGGACCGGGCAGGCATGGTGAGAAAATTCTCCAGACACTCCTTGCTGCGGTTTCTGACTTCCGGAAGTGGTTTCATGAATTTCAGGATGCCGGGCCATCAGTGATGGTGATTGACCGATGTCGTTTCATCGCTTTCGCGCTGAGGAAGCTCTGCGTCAGTCATGCCGGCGGAAATTTCTGCAAGTTCCATGACGGATTGGGGTGGGCGTTCACGAAAGACAAGTCGTTCGCTCAGCTTGAAGTTGGCGCCCATACCAGCAAACGCGCCTGCGGCGAGCGCTAGCACCGGGTGTCTTGCGCAGAAAGGAGAAAGAAAAAACAATGCGTAAACCGTGCCGCGATTGAACAAAAAACCCAGGCTGTTGGCGGAAAGAAAACGAAGCCATTGCAGCACCGGATGATCGTGACGTCCGATATCACCAAATGTCCAGAAACGATTGATCGCCCAGTTTAGGCTGGCGGCCACGAAGTAGGCGGCAAGAGTGGCGGCGTTCAGTCCAATGATATCGCGCAGGGCATAGACGGTACCGGTATCCCAGAGGAAACCCAGACTGCCGACCACTGCGAATCTGAATAAACGCAGGAATGAAGACTTCTGGTCAGCCACGGTGTTTCCTGAAGCAAGAAGGGATAAGCGGAGAACATAAAAAAAGGGCGCCTCGAAAGGCGCCCTTCTTCGTAGCGTTTCCTGAAAGATCCGGAAAGCGGATCAGTGCAGGATGATTTCCACGCGACGGTTCTGAGGCTCACGAGTATTCGGGCCTGTAGCAACCAGCGGGTGGGCTTCGCCGTAACCATGGATGTCGATGGCGGAAGCCGGGACACCGTCACGGATCAGCTCAGCCTTGACGCCGTTTGCACGACGGAGGGACAGACCCATGTTGTACTTCGCACCGGCAGCGCCACCACGAGCCGACGAGTTGTCGGTGTAGCCGTTGACTTCGATGCGTGTCGTCTGAACGTGCGTGGAAGCCTGAGCTGCCTCTGCAACGATCTGGCGAGCGCGAGCCGTCAGGTTGGACTTATCCCAGTCAAAGAAGACGAGATAGGTGCGAGCAACAGCCGGTGCCGGCGGAGCAACGTAAGGCTGAGCCGGCGGCGGCGGCGGAGCCGTATCGAACGCATAGCGCAGGCCAACGATGAACTGGTGGTTGAAGCGATGATCGAAGCTTGTGTTGCCACTGCCGATCTTCGCGCCGCCAGGAGCATACGCCGTTGTCTTGAAAGCACCGTCAGAGAATGTCTGACCGATCATGCGGTATTCGGTTGTGACCTGCAGACCCGGAACACCCGTGTCGTAAGCCGCACCGACGATACCCTGATACGCGAAGCTGCCGTTCGTGCCGCCCAGACGTGAACGTGAGCCATTGGCAAAATTCGAGTCAGTCGGGTTGTAATGCTGCCACAGGTAACCGGCACCAACACCGACGAACGGTGTGACAGGCGCATCGATACCGAACTGCTTCAGGTCGATGTCATACAGGACGTTGACAAGGCCGCCATAGGACTGGTCGCTGCCACGCGTCTTGTTGTTGGCGACGCCAGCACCGTTGCGGTGGTTGATTTCGGAGTAGTTGTAAACACCCTCGACCTCAACGCGCAGACCGTTGCCGAAGCCCCAGCCGAATGCACCGAAACCGGTGAAGCCGTTCTGGTGACGGTACTTGGAGCTGACCGTGCTCTGCGAACCCGCATCCCATGTGCTGGCATGCTGGGTCTGTGTCAGGTCATAACCACCACCGACGTTGACGTACGGTCCTGTGATCGTTGTTGCGGAAGCAGCAACCGGTGCTGCTGCCATCAATGTTGTTGCGAGTAACGCACTGCGGAGACGCATTTTTTCGTCCTCAATATATCAACTGTTTGGGCTGGATCCGTGAAGTGTGATCCCTTGCCCCTACAGGCTGTCTAAAAGCCCTATAAAACGATGGGTTCCGTGAATGGAACCCATCTGATGAGGCTTTCGCCTATTACACGCCATAGGCGTGATTTATATGCAACAGTTCATGTTGGGGTCATGAACTTTCTGCTGCCGCAAAAGATCTTCCAATGCCCGTTTTCCCCGGCTTTGATGCTGAAACACAGCCGGTTGGCGCGGGTTCTGTCACGATCTATGTGGCTTTTAGATGTCAGTTCCACGGTCAGCGTGTGTCTGCATCGCATCTGCTGCACATCCGTCTTCCACAAGAACGTCATGAACCGCCTGTAACGGGACATCCCGGCAGGTAAATGCCTGGCCGATTCCTCGGACCAGAACAAATTTGAGTCTGCCGTCATGCATCTTCTTGTCCCTCGTCATGTGGTCAAGAAGCGTGCGCGCCTCGAAGGGCCGTTCAAGCTGGGAAATCCGCGCTGGCATGCCGGTTTCATCCAGATGGGCGGTCACTCGATCGAGATCTGCCTGAGGGCAGTAACCCAGTCGCACGGAAAGCATGAAAGCCAGACGGAGGCCGATGGAGACGCCTTCTCCATGCAGAAGGGCGCCGTTGTAACCCATCTCCGCCTCAAGGGCGTGGCCAAAGGTGTGCCCGAGGTTGAGAAGCGCGCGGCCGCCTTCAGGCTTCTCCTCGAACTCGTCGTCGGTCACGATTGCGGCCTTGAAAGCGCAGGCCCGTTCGACAGCTTCAGCCAGCATATCCGGGTCCTGCGAGATGACAGAAGCGCCATGCCGCTCGCACCAGGTGAACAGGTCCGGGTCGCCTATGAGACCGGCCTTCACAATTTCGGCATAACCCGCCCGAATCTCCCGCACAGGCAGTGTCGCGAGGCTGGAAACATCCGCCAGAACCATCGCGGGCTGATGAAATGCGCCCAGAAGATTCTTGCCCCAGGACGTATTGATGCCGGTCTTGCCGCCTACGGAGGAGTCGACCTGTGACAGCAGCGTTGTCGGCATCTGCACGAAGGGCAGGCCGCGGAGTGTGGCTGAAGCGACGAATCCCGCCAGATCGCCGATGACTCCGCCGCCAAGCGCGATGACTGTCGTCCGACGTTCGACTTTCCGTTCCAGAATGGCGTCCGTGACACGCTGGAACTCGCTCAGCGATTTCGACTGCTCGCCGGGCGGCACCACGATGCTCTGAACGGCGAAACCGGAGTCCGCCAGAGACTCCAGCAGGGGATGAAGATAGAGTTCCGCCACCGTCGTGTCGGAGATCACGATGACACGCTTCTGCGGCAGCACTGCCGACAGAAGCGCACCTGCCCGCTCTATCAGGCCAGTGCCGATGATGACTTCGTAAGGGTTGCGTTCAAGCTGCACGGGCAGGCGTCGTGGGCGATGATTGAGAGCCAGCGCCTCGATGACGCGGGTTGTGGCGTTGTCCACGTTGTCTTCTCCACATTGCACGATGATATCGGCTTCAGCGTAAACCGGATGACGGATGAGCATCAGTTGCTCAAGCACGTCACGCGGTTTGGGTCCGTTCAGAAGGGGCCGGTGTGTCCGTCCGCTCACCCGTTTCAGCAGGACATGCAGCGGGCAGCGCAGCCAGACCGAGATGGCGCGTTCGCGAATGAGGGCGCGAGTCTGTTCGTTCATGAAAGCGCCGCCACCCGTCGCGATGACGCGGGAGGGACCGTCGATCAGGCGCTTCAGGACGCGCCGTTCGCCATCTCTGAACGCGTCTTCCCCATAAAGGCGGAAGACATCGTTGATCGAGCAACCCGCGGCGCGCTCAATCTCGGCGTCGGCATCGACAAAACCGAGCCCGAGACGCTGGGCGAGGCGGCGACCTATTGTTGATTTTCCGGCACCCATAAGGCCGATCAGCAGAATGCTTCGACCGCAGAGTGGACCGAAGCCTGTGCTGCTGCGAACCGCGTCCAGATTGAGCGGCAGACAGGGCGCAGACTCCGTGACCATGTCCGGAGGCGGGGAGGGAGGCATGGCAGGCGTCTGCTCTGGCAGGGCTGCATTCCCCCGTTCAGGTAAGAATGGGCGTGACATGGCTGCCATCGTAACATAGAGCGGGCGAACACACGTCATCGTGGGAACGCGGCGGATATTACCGGCTGCGAGACTGAAAGAATCGAGGCTGTAATGCGCCGAATCGTCCTTATCGCAGCCGGTGCCGCTGCTGTCGTCATCTTTGGCGGACTTCTCTCGCTGGGCCTGTCGTCTGGACCGCCCGCAAGCCAGCAGATGGTTCACAAGGAACTCTCTGTCGCCAGTCTGACGGCAGCAACGCAGCCAGCGCCGATTTCCGTTGTTCCGCCTCAGGCTGTGATTCCGACTCCGGGGGCCGCGCCAGCGCCAGTTACGCCGCCCACGACTGTCCCGCTGACGGTCACCCCTGCGCCGGCTCAGGCACACTAGAGCAATTCCACTGAACTCTGGCTCAGTGGAATTGCCCTAATTCATTGTTTATCGAACATATTCACCAGTTCGAATGTGTCCATTCAAACTGGATATGCTCTAGGAGTTTCCAGAGAGCGAATGAACTGCTCTGGAATGAGGCTCTCTGGCAGGAAATGTTCAGCGTCTTTTGCGAGAGTGAGTTCAGGGAACCCACTTCGGCAACAGGGAGGCGGGTGTGACCGAGGACACAGTCGATTCGTTCCTGGAAATGCTGGCGGCTGAGCGGGCAGCGGCTCCGGCGACTCTCGCCGCCTATACAAGAGATCTTGAGCATTGCGGAGCGAGTCTCGCGACTGAAGGGGAAACGCTGGCCACGGCGTCAGTGGAGGCCCTGCGTCGATGGGTCGCGGACATGGCGTCAGACAAACTGGCCCGCCGCACCATCGCACGCCGGATTTCCTGTATCCGTCAGTTCTATCTCTTTCTGCTTCGTGAGGGACGGCGGCGCGACAATCCGGCCAGCCAGCTCGATGCGCCCTCGCCCGGGCAGACACTCCCGAAATTTCTCACGGAAACCGAAGTCTCGACGCTGATCCACGCTTCAGCCTGCGCGCCGGACAACAGTCCCGCACAGCGTCGCCGCCTGTTGCTGGGCCGCGCAGCGCTGGAACTGCTCTACTCCACCGGATTGCGAATCTCGGAACTGCTGGCGTTGAGACGGGACATGTTCCGGGAGGAAGCCCGGATGCTGATGGTTCGCGGCAAGGGTGGCCGGGAGCGCCTTGTGCCTCTGTCGGAGCCTGCGCGTGAAGCTGTCACGGCCCTGCTGCAGGAAGACGGGGCGAAGAAGAGTCTCTGGCTTTTTCCCGGCCGCACGCCTTTACGTCCGATCACGCGGCAGGGATTCGATAAAATTCTCGCAGATATTGGTGCGCGAGCCGGAATCGATCCAGCACGCCTGTCGCCGCATGTGCTGCGTCATTCGTTTGCCACTCACATGCTGGCGCATGGAGCGGATCTCCGCGTGCTTCAGATGTTGCTCGGCCATGCCGATATCACGACCACCCAGATCTATACCCATGTGCAGGCGGACCGTCTTCGGGCAGTTGTCGAATCGCATCATCCGCTGGGGAAACTCCCGGATGGGGATGCGGGTCAGGACAGGCAGGAAGAGCCCTGAAAAAGCGCTCCCGAAGAAAAACGCATCAAGAAATTGCAGAGTGGACGATCAGCACGCTTGGATTTGTCTGTGAGTGTGCTATCGGCGTCGACCATGCGTCAGTTTCTGGATTTCGAAAAGCCGGTCGCCGAACTTGAGACCAAGATCGATGGCCTTCGCAACACGGCCGCAGCAGCAGACGGCGGGAGTGATGGCGTCAGTATTTCTGACGAAATCGGCCGCCTCTCTGAAAAGGTCGAGAAGCAGCTCCGTGGTCTCTATGCCAAACTTACACCTTCGCAGAAGGTGCAGGTCGCACGCCATGCGCAGCGCCCGCATACCCTCGATTACATCAGGGGCCTGATCACCGATTTCACGCCGCTTGCGGGTGATCGGCAGTTTGCGGATGACAAGGCCATCATTGGAGGTCTCGGTCGTTTCAACGGACAGTCCGTGGTGGTGATCGGGACAGAGCGCGGCTCCGATCTCGAAACCCGCCTTCAGCATAACTTTGGCATGGCGCGTCCGGAAGGCTACCGGAAAGCCATCCGTCTGATGGAGATGGCCAGCCGTTTCCGCCTTCCGATTCTCACTTTTGTGGATACGTCCGGCGCCTGGCCCGGCATTGACGCGGAAGCCCGCGGTCAGGCTGAAGCCATTGCCCGGTCGATTGAAACCTGCCTGACAGTGTCTGTGCCGCTGATTGCAACCGTGATCGGCGAGGGCGGGTCGGGTGGCGCTGTCGCTCTGGCGACGGCTGACCGGGTTCTGATGCTGGAGAACGCCATTTATTCGGTGATTTCACCGGAAGCCTGTGCGTCGATTCTCTGGCGTGACCCGAAGCAGGCCGCAACAGCCGCCGAGGCATTGCGTCTGACGGCTCAGGACCTGCGGAAGCTCGGACTGATCGACCGGATCATCGAAGAGCCGGTCGGAGGCGCGCAGCGTGATCCCCAGTCGATGGTCGAGAAACTTGGACAGTCGATTGCTGAGGAGCTGATGCCGCTGCTGAGCGAAGGTGCGGCTGCGCTTGTGGCTCAGAGGCGTGAAAAATTCCTCGCCATGGGACGCAGCGCGCTGACCTGATTTTTCGGGTTGTGACATCACAGGAAGACCCGGAATGTTGTTTCCGGGCCTTCCTGCGTTATGGGCTTTAAGAGAGTGCTGTTCAGGCTTTGGGCTCACCCTCTATTGGCGTTTTTCCGGTCGCAACGATCAGGTCATGGATCGCCTGCGAAGCGGCTTCGAGGTGAGCGGGGTCCGAGCCTTTGGCGACAAGAGCGACACCACCGCGTCCGTCGGGCCGCTTGAACGGGTAGGAGCCGAGATCCAGATCAGGATAACGATTCTGGACGGCTTCCAGAGCTGCGGCGATGACGCTCTCATAGATGCCGAGCGCGTGCCAGGTTTTCGACCGGATCGGCTGACCCTGTTTGAGGGTCGGGCTCACGGCATGAAACATCGCCTGCATGATGGACGGCACACCCGCCATGACATGCACGTTGTCGATTGAAAATCCTGGAGCGATGGAAGCTGTGTTCTTGATAGGGGTTGCGCCTCGCGGCAGCATGGCCATCCGCTGGCGGGCGGACGTGAACTGATCCGTGCCGTAATGCTCCTCCAGCAGGGCAGCGCTCTCCGCATGGAGTTCAAGCGGAACGCCAAAGGCCTCGGCCACGCACGAGGCGGTGATGTCGTCATGGGTCGGCCCGATCCCACCCGTCGTGAAGACCTGATCGTAACGTGCTTTCATCTCGTTGACGGTAGCGATGATCGTCTCCCGTACGTCGGGGATGACCCGAACCTCCCTGAGCGGTGCTCCAATATCGCCGAGCTGTGTCGCCAGAAAGCGGATATTGGCATCCTGAGTGCGACCGGAAAGAATTTCGTTGCCGATAACGATAAGAGCTGAAGAGGGATTCATGACCGGTATCTCGTTTTTTCGTAAACAGTGAAAACAGTAAGGTGTTAAACACTCAAAGAAAATCACGCAAAAAGGGAATGACGGGAATATCGGCGGGCGGCATCGGATACTGATCCAGATCACCAGCCTCGACCCACGCGAGCTTCTGTCCTTCACGGCCTTCCGGATGTCCCTGCCACTGCCGACAGAGGTAGATCGGCATCAGCAGATCGAATGTTTCGTAACTGTGGGACACGAAGGTGAAAGGCGCAAGACAGGCGTGGCTGGCGTCAATCCCAAGTTCTTCCTGTAATTCCCGGACCAGCGAGACTTCAGGCGCTTCGCCTGGTTCCATTTTCCCCCCCGGAAACTCCCACAACCCTGCGAGTGATTTGCCTTCAGGGCGTCGGGCGAGAAGGATGCGGTTGTTGGCGTCAATCAGAATGGCGGCAACAACCAGCACAAGACGGCGGGGCTCTTCACTCTGTTCAGTTAGTGAGGCGGTTTCTGCAGCAGGCTTGTTCTGGTGGGCAGTGTCGAAGCTTTCACGGGACGCGCTGAATAACAGGACATTCACATTGCCGCCTCTGGCGGTGAACACCTGAGTGGTGGCGCCTGTCTGTCTGAAGCCAAGCTTGTTCAGCACGGCAACCGAAGCGACATTGTCCTGCGCAACGGACGCTTCAATCGTGTCAACCGGCAGGTTCGCAAAAGCCCATCTGCACAGACGGTCGGACGCAAGGGTGGCGATGCCCTGCCGCCAGTATTCACGCCCGATCCAGTAACCCAGTGAGCCGCGATACTGACCATCAGTCTGGCTGAGTGTCAGGCCGATGCATCCGATGACCGCACCGGCCTGATTTTCGATCGCAAAGTGATAGGCCGTCCTGCTTTCCGCTTGCTCGACCGTGCTGGTGATCCAGCGTTCAGCCAGATCACGCGGATATGGGAACGGCAGCCGGCTGAGCATCCGGATGACATTCCAGTCGTTGACCTGCGCATGAATGGCCCCCGCGTCGTCAGGCCGGAGGCCACGCAGACAGAATGTTCCAGCCATAAGCCTTGGCGGTTCGACCGGAAAAGTCACTATTGCCTCGATATTCTCAGGAAACGGAAGGAGTTACGGAGTCATCTCTGGGATGTTTTCTGGTCCGATGGCGTTTCCGTTTCGGCGGCGCCACTGGAGAAGGTGTCGTCGTTTGTTCGACAGAGCTGTCTGCTTCCTGACCTGCCGAAGGACTTGCTGCGGCAATGGGAGCGAAAGGAGGGGGCTCGTCAACTGCCACAAGGCGGGTAGCGGCTTCAGAAGGTGGGTTGGCCTTGTTGCAGGACGTGGGAGCGCAGGCGGCTGGCGCATTCACCTTGCCGGCGTCGGCAGGAACGCCACACTCGGCCAGAAGCGCGCGAAGATTGTTGATGACCGGGAAAACCTCAAGGTTGTGGTCTCCTCCCAGTTCGTTCCACGCCTTCTGTTCAAGCTCGACGATTTCACGGTCTTCCGCGAAAATCCGCTCGGTGAACGCGATGAGGAAAGGCCATGCGAGATCAAGCAGGCCCGGAATACCCGGACGTTTCACTGACAGAAGGCCGAATGTGCGGTTCGTCAGCTGGTCCTTGTCCTGCGGTGTGTAGGCAATCCACAGATCCATCACGGGATCTTCGTCGCCTGTCTGGATATGCAGGGTCTGATACGGATAGGTCGTGCGGATCGTCATGACATCACGATCCTGATGCTTGGCTGAAGCATCCCTGCGCTCGCCGAAGATCAGCGCCTCGCCAAGCGGCTGCTTGCCGCCGGTGCGGGCGAAGGAGTAGCGTGCCTCGACAAGACCGGGCTCACGTTTCTGCCCGAGGAACCGGGGACGCATCTGCCCCATCTGCTTCATGTGCATGAACTGATGGTTCATATCCATCAGGTTCTCATGCATGAAGCTGTAGTGGCAACCGACTTCACGACCAAAACGACGGGTCTTGTAGGCAGGGTTATCCACGCGGGCGAGCGTGGCGGGAAGGTGCACCGTCCTGGCTTTTTCCGGATCGCCGGGGAACACGAAGATCAGCCCGTCCTGCTCGATCACCGGGAAGGTGCGCACGCCGTTTGGAAGCTTTCCCTTGCCGAGATAGGGGACGTCGATACAGCGTCCCGACCGGCCATAAGCCCATCCGTGGTAGCAGCACTGAACCGACTGTCCCTGCACACGCCCTTTGCTCAGGGGAACCTGTCTGTGGGCGCACCGGTCTTCGAGAGCAAAGATATTGCCTTCTTCAGGCCGGACCAGCGCGATGGGCTGCCCGGCGTAACGCACGCCGATCGTCTTGCCGCGCTTCAGCTCACGGGACCAGGCGACAGGATACCAGAAATCGGGATCACAATGGATACGACGCAGATCGACCGCCTGGTTACGCTTCGCTTCCGGGGGTGTTTCGCAGGAAGCTTCGAAGTCATCAGGCAGTTCGGTCGTGGTTGGCTGGTCCATCGTATCTCTGCTCACATTTCATAAAGCACAGCATGCACTGCTTTTCGTAACGGTATAAAAAATAAAGTCATTTTCCTATAGCACTTCGGCGCTCCCGGTGAAGTGAGACAGATCAACAGGCAAAAACTTGTAAACTTATTGACTGCCGCTTTTCAGAGACGCTGTCAGGTCATCCATGAACTGGGCGGCGACACGGCCGGAGCGATTGCCTCTTGTGATGGCCCATTCGTTGGCGCGGGCACAAAGATCCTCATCTGAGATCAGAAGGTTACGCTCTTTGGCATAGGCTCTGACCATGTCGAAATAAACATCCTGCGGACAGACATGGAAACCCAGCCAGAGACCGAAACGGTCGGACAGGGAGACTTTTTCTTCTGTCGCTTCCGAGGGATTGATGGCTGTCGCGCGCTCATTTTCGATCATGTCACGCGGCATCAGGTGACGTCGATTGGAGGTGGCATAGAACAGCACATTTTCCGGTCGTCCGGCGATGCCGCCGTCGAGGACCGATTTGAGCGCCTTGTAATCCGCATCTTCACGCTCGAACGACAGATCATCGCAGAACACGATAAAGCGGCGACCGGATGCGCGGAGCAGATCCATCAGATCGGGGAGGGTGCCAAGGTCCTCGCGTTCGATCTCGATCAGGATCAGATGCTGGTTCTCGGGAAGCGTTGCATTGATTTCCGCGTGGCAGGCTTTCACCAGGGAGGACTTCCCTGTGCCGCGTGAGCCCCACAGCATTGCATTGTTGGCGGGAAGTCCCGCTGCAAAATGCGCCGTGTTGTTCAGAAGCAGATGTTTCTGGGAATCGACTCCCTGAAGCAGCTTCAGGGCGACATGCGAGACGGCGCGGACAGGAGAAAGTCTGCCGCGCTGAGGTTGCCAGATGAAGGCTCCAGCAGCGTCCAGGCCGTCCAGCGTGGCCGTAGCCGGTGCAAGACGTTCCAGTGCGGAGGCGATACGTTCCAGAACGGGCATGATATCTGTTGTCATCTTGATTTCCGAAAAACGGTCCTGTTGTGGAAGGCGGTGACATAAAGCATGGTTGACGCACCGCACTCAAAATCTATGGTCCCGGCCTATCAGTCGGCTATGGCTGACCGCAACCCGTCGGACGAAAAGTTACCATAATGAGTGATTTCCTTATTTCTCCTGCTTACGCTCAGGCTGCTGGTGGTGCCGGAGGCGGCCTGAGTGGCATGTATCAGATGCTTCCTTACGTGCTGGTTTTTGTGATTTTCTATTTCATGATGATCCGCCCCCAGCAGCTGAAACAGAAGAAGCTGAAAGAGAGCCTGAAAAATATGCGTCGTGGTGACCGGATCGTCACGTCCGGTGGGATCATCGGGCTCGTGCGCAAGGCATCCCCGGAAATGGATGAAATCGACGTGGAAATAGCTCCGAACGTCACTGTGAAGGTTCTGCGCTCCACAGTCTCAACCGTGCTTTCCAGCGTTGAGAAGCCTGCGAACGATACCGGGGCAAGCGCCAGTAAAGGCTGATTTGGCGACTGTCTTTGTTTCGCGTGTGGTCAGAGGGAAAGTGTCAAGGAGCGTTTCCCGCTCCCGGATATAACGTCTTCTGATCAGGGCGGACATCCTTATTCCGCTTCATCACCCGTCTGAAGAGCAGACGTGGGTTGGATCGGTCTTTCGGAGTGTGAAGTTTTGCAGTGAACCCCGTCTTTCCAAAATTTAGCAAAACCATGAAGCTGTCACACAAAGACGAATGGATGGCCCGAAATATATTGGAGAGAATATGGCTTCAAGTAAGCCCGCCGCCCGAACTACAGATATGCACACCTGTCCAGAAACGGCGTCTCAGGTGCCGCATGTGGGTGGTCCTATTGCATCGGGCTCGCCAAATGTTTTCATCAATGGTCGTTCAGCGGCTCGCGTGGGTGATATCGCAACCTGCAATGGTCCTCTGGACAAGATTAGCGAAGGCTCGGCTTCGGTATTCATCAACGGGAAGCCTGCTGCCCGTATGGGAGATCGTACGGAACACGGTGGTGTTGTCATCATCGGAAGTTCCAATGTTTTTATAGGTGGACCGCGCCAATCCACAATTTGCACTTCCCTTCGCAACGAAGAAGCCACTTTTGCTGGATTTATGACAGATGCGCAGGCGAGTAGCGCGGCATATGATCCTCCTGAAAAACGCCAGCCTCCCGACGGTTATCGCAATGCAACGGAAGATGATCTGCGCAAGCTCCGCCTCAGTCAGGCTATGCTGGAGCATCCGATAGACAGGCGTACAGGCAAATCAACCGAATTTCGCGCTGCTGTATTCATAAATGAGAAAACCGGTGCACCTCTTGTTGCCTATAAAGGAACGTCAGGTAAACAGGACTGGGGAGCCAATCTTAATCAAGGAATTGGTCGGGAAACTTTTTATTACGATCAGGCTCAATTCATAGCACGACGTGTGCAACAATCCCCTGTCGGCACAGGAGCACAACTGACCGGACACTCGCTTGGAGGTGGCATGGCGAGTGCCGCCTCAAGAGCCTCCGGTCTGCCGGCCACGACGATCAATCCGGCCGGTCTGAACGCCCGGACCGTGCCGCATCCCGTTTCCAGCGAAGTGGATATGATTTATGTCCGTGGAGAAGTTCTGCATGCCAGTCAACGAATTCCTGGTATGCCCCACGCTCTTGCGACCAGAACATGGGCGCTTGATCCGGCTGACCACTATACTTTGAAAGACCGGCTTTTGAATGTTTCTTCGCTGGGACTCCATAACGCGGTGCGCAGTGTCAAGCTGCACTTCATGGGATCTGTGATGGATGCACTAAAGCTACGTCAGGCAGCTATTGAAGGTAGTCTTGCTGCCAATGACTGCCCATGAAGCGAAGACGTGCTTTTGTGAGTCTTGTAAGCGCAATATCTCTGGTCGGTTGCTCCAGACTCTCCGGATGTTCAGAAAAGGATCATACAGTGAGTGGCGAAAAAGGACGTTCGGACATACTGCCTATGTACGGGGCCGTCATGGAATCTGATATTGATGCGGTGCGCTTATTAGCTGAAAAACATCAGAATCTAGACGAACGGAATCCAGATGACAATTCGACGCCAATGATTGCTGCCGCTGCAACAGACCAGTGGCCCGTAGTGGAAATCCTGATCGATCACGGTGCAAATATCTGGGCGCATAGTGAATTTGGTGATACTGCTGCTAGTTATATTCTAGATAGCCGTATTCTTAAGGGCTCGAAAGAAGATCAGGCCCGTATGCGTGTAATTGAAAAACTTAAAGCTCAAGGATATCCCTTTCCATCGCCCGATCCAGACGAAATTCTTATTCTTGATAAAGACGGGAAATGGCCACCACCGGGGGCGAAACGCTGATGGTTGGCGTCAGGACATCAATTCAGGAGATGTCGATAGTGTGTCCTCGGGGCTGGCGGGACACCTCGACACTCATTCTCACGGCTGAACGTCCAGGTACCTCCGGGATTACTCCCAATCTGGTTATTACACGGCGGGTTTTGCCTGATGATCTTCCATCAGATCCGGTCTTGCGACTTCAGGAATTCGTCAATCGACAGATTCTTGCGATGCAGATGTCGCTCGATGATTTTGTCGAAATAACCTGCCGTCATCCTGTAAAGGAGCGTCTGACCGCTTCTCTCAGAATTTCCTGCAAAGCTGAGGGAATGCCTGTTATCCAACTGTTCAATTACGCTTACTCGGATCATGCCGCAGTTGTAATATCAGCAGCGACTGTCGGCAAAGATGATTTTCCCGACTTCGAGCAGACCTTTGCGTCCATGCTTCGTAGCGTTCGTTTGGGAGAAAGGGTCAAGTCTTCCTAGAGCCTGATTCCGCTCGAATTTGTCTTGATGTCTGTGCATACCATGCGTCGGCTGAAGCAATCATTACGCCAGAGAGCGAGGCGCACGCCACCCATCCGACGACACCTTCCGCTCCAGCCAGAACAGTCGACAGGACCAGTCCGGCCATCGGTGGAACTGCTCTGCCTGCCTGCATGATCTGCCGGATGGGGCGGGAGGGAGACCACTTCCGGCGTCTCTGCCAGCCGCTCTGCAAGCGGGCATGACAGGCGAGCGAAAGGCTCCACAGGACAAGATTGAACAACAGTGACGCTGTCAGCATGGTCATGACGTGATTTCTTCTGACAAAGACGGTTCAGGCAGATTGTTGATGGTGTTGGTCTTGCGCTTCAGAACGACCGACAGCCGCAGGGCGATGAGACCGAGAACAACGGCAGTCAGATCGACGGCGACATAGACCGTCTGGTCCTGCCCCGCGATCCATTTCCAGCGCGTCGCAAGATCAAGGACGGGAAGCAGGCACAGCAGCAGGGACAACAGGCTGCTCTGCTCGATCCATCCCTTCATCACCTTGCGCCCGAACGCCCGACCAAGCGCATGGATTGTCAGTGCGCCCCACAGGACAAACAGTGTCGATCCTTCAATCGTAACGCGGGTGGGAAGATCAGCCGGAAGCAGCCGGTTCATCCAGAGCACGCCAGCGCAGGCCAGAGGCATGCCCAGCACGGTTCCCAGAGCCAGTCCTTCCGCAACCTCCATCGGTAGGGAGTTCTTTTGTGTAGCTGTGCGGCGGCGTTTGATGAGGAACATCACCAGCCCAGTGGCGAACATCACATAACCGGCGCAGCCTGAAATAAAATAGAGCCAGCGGACGGAAATGGGAGCCCAGCGCGCCATATGCAGCCCACTGAGAAACTGGGAGGTACGGGCGGCCGGGCTGTCTTTACTGACCAGACCGATGCGTTCGCCTGTGATGCGGTCATAATCAATATGATCCCGGCTGATACCGATCCGGGAACTGTCTGCCCGCACGACGGTCACTGTTTTCGGAGAAAACTGGATGAATCCGAGCTTGTCTGCTCCGAAAGTTCCAGCCGCGTCCGTCAGCAGGGGCGCAAGCGACGGCAGGGGGGACAGTTGGCGATGACCATTCCTGTCCGGCTCGTCGCGGTTGGGACGCTCTGTAGCCGTATTGGGGAAGAAGCGATTCGCATGAATGAGAACGCCTGTGTAGGCGATCATGAACATGAAAGGCAGGAACAGCACGGCGGCGATCACATGGGCGTCGATCCATGGACGAGGGCTGCTGGATTGCGGGCGGAAGGCCACCAGGTTGGGGAGCAGGGCTTTCAGGTGGATGATGATTCCTGAGCCGAGCGTGACCAGCATGCCGATGGTGAGCGTCTGAACGAAGATGACACCGAACATGCGGCCCATATAAAGAGTGTAATGAAAGGAGAAGAAAAGCATCCCTCCCACCGTCTCGCGCAGAGGAACAGTCTGTCCGGTCTGGGGATGGAAGGTCTTACTCTTGAAGACGTCATGCTCCATGTAGCTCACATGGAGCAGCGGATCGCGCTCTGAAGGCAGGCTGAGAAAGATGCGGTTCTTCTCCTTGCCTTCCTGGGCGGCAACGACGGCGGCGGCCTGCTCAAGCGCGGCGGCGGAGGGAATCCCGGGCTGTGCGGATGGGGTTTCCGGCTGCATCCACTCAGTGAGTTCCGTATCAAAGATGGCCATGGCTCCGGTCGCGAAAATACACACCAGAATCAGGCCCGCAATAAATCCGACCCATGCGTGAAGCCACCCCATGCGCATACGCAGGGAGGGCACGCTCTGTTTATGTGTGACTGTCATCGCGTCACTAAGGTCCAAAAGCAGCAAGCGGGAGCGCAATGAGCATTGTGGTGGCAATGACCGCGACCGCCGCCAGCAATCCTCCCCAGAGCGAGCGTGTTCCGAAGATGGTCAGAACCGTGGTGGGCACCACGATGACCGCTCCAACCTGAGCCACGAAAAAGGAATCAGGTCGAGGCATGTGGAGCAACTGGGGCAGGAAGGTTGCGACGACCAGCCCCGCCGGGTAGGCCAGAAGGGATGCAATCAGCAGGCGGGGCAGGTAGTAGGATGAGAAAGCCATGGTGGAGCCGGTTTCTGTAAATGATATTTATTCGCAATTGATAGGGGGGTGTCTTCATATCCTGTAAAGCGGATAATCCCGGGAAACAGCCCTCGAAATTGTTGAAAACTGTTCCATGCCAAAATCTGTAGGCGGTATTGCATCTCTCTGGCTTTTATCTGAAGCCGGATGGGTCAATGTATGGTGATCGTTTTCCTGGAGAAATTCATGACTATTCGCGCTTTTCTGACCTCGGCTCTCGTGACTGCCGCAGTCTGTGCCCAGCCTGCTTTTGCGGCCCCTGTGACGGCGAGGCAGGTTAATCAGGATTTCGGTCGTCTTTCGCAGGAGGGCCTGAGAGCTTTTGCTGACGTGGATGTGGCCCGCAGGGCGATTATCGCCAAAGACCATAAGATCGCCACCGACGCACTGGCTGACGCCAACCGGACGCTGACCCGGGCGACGCAGGATAATCGTCAGTTTCTGAAGGCTGAGAACGAGCTTCATCCTGCCGCTGCTGTGCCCGCCGGGCATCCGGGCCGACTGCCTTCTTCAGTCGCCACGACGGGCCCTGTGCTGTGGCTGCCTGTGCTTGGGCAATATGTCATTTCGTCTGAGGCGAAGCAGTCTCCCGGCCAGCAGCAGGCCATTGCCGAGGCCAATGACCTGATGAAGAAAGGACAGCCGAAAGCTGCTGCTGAAGGGCTGGAAAAGGCAGGTGTGGACGTCCAGTTCGTGCTCGCCATCGCGCCGCAGCAGGCTTTCACGGCTGATGTTTACCGTGCCTCGGTTCTCTTTGAGGGCGGGAAAAATGACGAAGCTGTCGCCGCGCTGACCGAGGCGCAGGAGACGCTTCGTTTTGTCAGTGAAGATAATATTCTGGGGACAGCAGGGAAGAAACCGGCTTCACCGCAGCCGGCGAAGTAAAACGGGGGAAGCGGTTGGCATCCTGATATCACCGAGTTTATGTGGAGAGCGTTCTTTTTAAAGAACAGGATGCTGTAGCTGATTTATTTGTGTTGCAACACTGAAAATAAATAACAATACTGAAGGTTCAATACAGGGTCACAAGAGATTTTTTCTTTGAAAATATCTCTTGTTCTGATCGGCGTATTGTCTGCGTAATCACTGTTCTGATGAACTTTTTGCGGAATTGAGCGGAAATAGCTCTTCCTTATGCGGCAGCATGTGCCTGTGTGATTCTGAGCGGCACAGGCGGACATCATCAGTCAGAAGCAGCCTCGTCGTTGCTTGGTTTCAGAGCCCTATACGGCAAGCAAAACCACTCAGCCCAGTTCTCCATAATCAGATCCTGCCACGTTTCCGATTCAGGCGGCGTTTCAGGCCATCAAGCGCATTCGCCAGATCCAGAACGCCGAACAGATGGAGAGACAGCAGATAGAGCAGCCCGCCCATTGGGACTTCACAGGACAGCAGGATCGCCAGCCAGAATGTCACGTGTGACGCAGGCAGGATGAGCAGGCTGTTCAGCCCGAGCAAGGCCAACGCCATGACAGAGGCCGCCAGGCCCATCAGCGCAATCCGTCGGAGCATGGCTGGCTCCGGACGAAGAGCATCACGCCGGATAAGAAGAGCTCCAAGAATGCTGACATTCAGGATTGCCGCGAGACTGCTGGCGAGAGGAGGCCCGACATGCGCCAGAGGTTTCATCAGCAGCAGGTTGAGGATCAGGTTGATCATCAGGGTAAAGAAACCGATTTTGACAGGTGTGGACGTGTCACCGCGCGCGAAGAAGGCCGGAGCCAGGACCTTCGCCAGAACGAAGGCAGGAAGGCCGAGCGCATAGGCCCGCAGTGACTGGGCGGAAAGGGCTGCGTCCAGCAGGCTGAAAGAGCCATGCGCGAACAGAACCTGCATGATGGGCGTGCCGAGAACCAGCAGTCCGGCCATGGAGGGCAGGGTGAGCATCAGGACGTAATCCATGGCCCGGTTCTGTGCGGCATGGGCTGAGTCGATGTCGTCTGAAGCCAGATGTCTGGTCAGGACCGGCAGGAGCGTCGTTCCGGCGGCGGCCCCGAGCACGCCAAGAGGCAACTGGTTCAGACGATCGGCAAAATACATCAGCGAGACGCTGCCGGCCGGAAGCAGGGTCGCGATGATGGTGTCTATGGTCAGGTTGATCTGCGTGACGCCGCTGCCGATCAGTCCAGGCAGCATCCGTCGTCCAAGCTGGCGGATCTTGGGCGTGATGCGGGGGGGCAGTGGGGTGAGATCAAAACCGGCTTTCCGGGCCGCGTACATGAGCAGGCCGAGCTGCACGAAACCGGATGCCGTCACGCCCCATGCCGCCGTGTGGGCGACGTCCGGAAAGAACGGGGTTGCAAAAAGGACGGCGGCGATCCCGACGACATTGAACGAGAGATAGGCGGCTGCGGCCATGCTGAAGCGGTGCAGTCCATTCAGCACGCCGGACACGAGTGCGGCCGCGCAGATCAGCACAAGATAGGGGAAGGTAATGCGGCTGAGTGAAACGGCAAGCTCGTACTGCTCCCCGTTTTCGGCGAAGCCTGGAGCGATCACGCGCAGAACGGCGGGCATGAAAATCTCGCCCAGAACGCACAGGATCACCAGCCATGTCAGGAGAACGCCAAACACCTGCCGCGCCATCGTGCGGGCCGTGTCATCCCCTTCCGTTGTCAGTTCGGCTGAAAAGAGCGGCACAAAGGCGGCGTTGAACGCACCCTCTCCGAACAGACGCCGGAACATGTTGGGAAGACGGAACGCGACCTGATAGGCGTCCTGCATCGGTCCGGCGCCCATGAAAGCGGCGAGAAGCTGATCGCGGACAAGGCCGAGGATGCGGCTGAGCATGGTCCAGCCGCCAACAGTGAGGAACCCTTTGAGCATGAATGCTTATAGGAGTGTCCTGCCGTTATCGGGAAGACAGCTTCTGGGGCTTGCGCAGAAAAATATGTGCGGAATGAGCGTCATGGCACTCGCCTGCTGTTTTCTGCATGAGAGAGAGCGGAAGTCGAGGGTTGTCCTGTCTCCGGGAGCTGATAGAGCATGGGACTGCTTCCTCACCAGTTTCCGGACAGGAGCGGACCCGGAGTCACCATGCGGCCGATCAGACGTTTTCCCATCAGTTCCACGTCCATTGTCAGGATAGTGGTGTTTATCGTTGGCGCGTTGATGCTGCTGGCCGCGGCAAGATTTGTGGCTGAACTTCCCGCTGTCATGCCAGGCAATGCCGCCGGAACGATGGTTCTCGTCACGTTGGGAGCCATTTTCGTGCTGGCCGCCATCTGGATAGGTATCTGACGCTATCTGACGCTTCAAGGCGTTGCAGTCCGTTTCCAGAAGGGAGTGCGGGAAGTAGGTACCTGCGAGTCCGTTAATGCCGGACTTTGCTGCCCCCTTTTTCCAGCCCGTCGAACGCATGTGTTTTCATGCAGGAAAGAAAGGCGTCGAGAGTCCGCGTGTTTCCTTCCAGAGGGATCGGCTCGCCATCGGTCGAGCCGATCTGAACGATCACGGACGGCGCTTTTCTGAAAGCGTCCAGAATGGTTCGCATGGCTTCAGCTTTGATGCGGGCTGACAGGCTCTCTGACGCTGTCGATGTCATCTGGAATGTTCTTGAGAAGCTGCCGGCTTTCAAGGTTACAGGCAGGGACTGTCCGCTTGAGGCGCTTTCGTCAGCGACCTGAATGGAGGCAGCCTTTTGTGTCGCCTGGAACTGAAGCGCCAGTCCACTGGCCTTGAGGATACAGGCATCGACATGCTCGCCGCCATCGGAAGAATGATGCAAGGCCACCCATGGCCCGTCCATTCTCTCAGGTGTGGTGATGGCTTCCTGCGCATGGGCCGAAAAGCAGAACAGTAGTCCTGCAGCAACGCTTATTCGCCGCATTTCATTCTCCGAAAGAGTGTCATCAGGATTTACCACCCGATCTGGTTCGTCGGTAAATCACGGCAGGGAGTTTTGCCAGATGGAAACACTTCATCCCGACCGGCGTTATGCCGGTGCAGCGAGTTAACGCAGCCGGAGTTTTTTCATGGAAACTGTTCACCGTCCCAGAAGCGCGGCGGAGTGGGCCACATTTGCTGTGGCAGTTCTGCTTGTCCTGCTTGGATTGCCCCTGCTCATCATGGGGGCGCAACTGGCGACTCTGGGTGGCTCCTTATATTACGTGCTTTTCGGAGCGACGATCATCACAGGTGGTGTTCTGATGGTGTTCGGACATGTCGCCGGAGCATTTGTCTACCTTGCGGCGTGGCTCTGCACCTGGCCCTGGGCTTTCTGGGAAGTCGGAATGGATGGCTGGGGACTTCTTCCCCGCCTGTTCGGACCCAGCCTTGTCGCTATTGCTGTGCTGCTCACCATTCCGGTTCTGCGTCGTACCCAGCGCAAGACATCTCTCAGAGGAAGTGCGGTATGACGCGCAAAACCACTCTGCTGGCGGCAACCATCGTCTGTGGGCTGCCGTCTCTCCTTGCGCCTGTAACGGCGTCATGGGCTCAGGTTCCATCCAAGAATGAAGATCCACCGGGCGAGAGGAGTGGAGCCAGCAAGGATGCTCTGCCTCATCCCGGAAGCTGGTATGGCGCACCGTCACCCAGCGCGCCTCAGGCGGGCGGTGTGAATGCTGCGAATATTCCGGACGGGCCGCCAGCGCCTCCCAGCGAAGCCACTCCGGCAGTGGATCAGGAAAGCAGTCATCCTGCTCACGACGACTGGGCGGCTTATGGCCGCGACAGCAACGCCACGCGCTATTCCCCGCTGGATCAGATCACGCCTGAAAATGTGGGGCAACTGAGGCAGGCGTTCGTCTATCACACGGGTAGCAAGCCCGGTCCGGGACAGGCCAACAAATGGGCGGCCGAGACCACGCCGATCAAGGTCGGTGACGGGCTCTATATGTGTTCCGCCATGAACGACATGATGCGGATTGATCCTGCGACAGGCAAGGAAGTCTGGCATTTCAAGGCTGGTGTCAAATACGAGAGCATTCCCTACACGGCGGCCTGCAAGGGCGTAACCTATTACACGTCCTCGACCGTTCCTGAGGGACAGCCCTGTCACAACCGTATTCTCGAAGGCACGCTGGATATGCGTCTGATCGAGGTCGATGCGGAGACAGGGCGGAAGTGCGAAGGCTTCGGTTATCACGGCGAAGTCAATCTCATGAAAGGGATGGGAGAGTCGGTGCCGGGATTCGTCTCCATCACCGCCCCTGTGCCGGTCGTGAACGGCGCTGTTGTGACCAATCAGGAAGTGCTTGATGGTCAGCGACGCTGGGCGCCGTCCGGTGTGATCCGTGGTTACGACGCGGAAACCGGACGGTTCCTGTGGGCTTGGGACGTCAACCGCCCCAACGACCATGGCGAGCCGAAAGAAGGTGAGCACTACAGTCGCGGCACACCGAATTCCTGGGCGACCATGACGGGTGATAATGCGCTGGGGCTGGTTTACGTGCCGACGGGTAATTCTGCGGCCGACTATTACAGCGCCATGCGCTCTCCCGAGGAAAATGCTGTTTCCTCTTCCATTGTCGCCATCGACGTCAAAACCGGCTCGCCGCGCTGGGTCTTCCAGACCGTGCACAAGGATGTCTGGGATTACGACATGGGTTCTCAGGTGACCATGATCGACATGCCGACGGCGGATGGCACTGTTCCTGCGCTGATCGTGCCGTCGAAGCGAGGTCAGACGTTCGTGCTGGATCGGCGCACGGGAAAACCGGTTCTGCCGGTTGAGGAACGTCCGGCTCCGACAGCCACTGATGTGCCGAACGATCCGCGGTCTCCAACCCAGCCCTGGTCGGTCGGTATGCCGCGTCTTGGTTTTCCTGATCTCAAGGAAAGCGACATGTGGGGCATGACCCCGATCGACCAGCTTTACTGCCGTATCCTGTTCCGCAAGTCGAAATATGAGGGTGAATTTACTGCGCCCGAGATCAACAGGCCATGGATTGAATATCCGGGCTACAATGGCGGCAGCGACTGGGGCAGCATGGCGTATGACGCCAGAACCGGTATCCTGATCGCCAACTGGAACAACACCCCGATGCGGGATCAGCTTGTTGACCGCACCAGGGCCGATGAACTCGGCCTGCTGCCGATCGACAGCCCCCATTTCAACCCCAAGGCTGGTGGAGCCGAAGGAAATGGCGCAATGGCCGATACGCCTTATGGTATCGTCGTGACGCCTTTCTGGAACAAGTTTACCAACATGATGTGCAACAAACCGCCGTACGGCATGATTACGGCGATCGACATGCACACAAGGAAAGTGCTGTGGCAACATCCGCTGGGCAGCGCCCGCGCCAACGGTCCGTGGGGGCTTCCAACCTACCTGCCGCTGACAATCGGCACACCTAACAATGGTGGTCCGGTCATTACGGCTGGGGGACTGGTGTTTGTTGGAGCGACGACAGACAACCTCATCCACGCTTTCGACCTGAAAACAGGCAAGGAAGTCTGGAACGCCGTTCTGCCAGGTGGCGGACAGGCCACACCAATGACGTATGAGTACAAGGGCAGGCAGTATGTTGCGATCATGGCCGGAGGGCATCACTTCATGATGACACCGGTCAGCGATGAACTGGTTGTCTACGCTCTGCCTGATACGCACTGACCTGGATCGTTTTCTTCTCCGCTGTCTGGCGGATAGTGGAGAAGAGGGATGACCTGTTTCTTGTTTGTCTCTGGGGGTATTTGATAAAAGATCCGTAGATATGGATTTGAAGAAATATTCTGACGGTCTTTGTTGAGAGCAGATATGGAGCGCCTCGCTTTCACAGAAAGACTTCACCCAAAAACTTGGGGTATGTTGACACTCGCTGCAACAGTCATCTTCTGATTGTCAGTCGTGTATCTAAATCGCATTTCTAGATTTCGGGATTTTGTAAATATATGTTAAATAATTCTATTATTATTCATTTATATTGTGGAAAATATTAAAATGAATGTTTTTTCGAAAAATATTGCATATTCTTTGATCTGTCTTGTATTGATTTATGTTTCTTTTTATTCATTTTACGTTTTAATGGATTTGAAAAAAATTGAATGTTTAATAAAAATAACTCATTTGAAAAAATATAAATACATTATGGTCGATGGGTCTGTTTATTTTATATTTTATTTTCTTGAATTTTTAATGTATTCTTTGGTTATTCTTTGGTTATTCTTTGGTTATTCTTTGGTTATTCTTTGGTTATTCTTTGGTTATTCTTTGGTTTTCAAAATTTAAATATGGCTTTATTCCATTTGCATCGTTTTTAGGCGTTATAATTTACTCTAATTTTCCTTATGATATAATTTATCATAAGGATCCAGAGTATTATTTTGGGTACAGTGCATTTTGTCATCCGTCAAACCATACAAAAACTGATAATTATTTTTCGTTCTTATTGTACTGTTTTAAACTATTGTACATGATGTATTTTTTCTTGTTTTTCAATGCAAAAAACAAGAATGCGGCCAATTAGAATCAGGATCTGCTGGTTTGTTGGGCTGAACGATCAATTGTGATTCGCCGGTTCGCCAGTAGAGGATGAGTTTGTGAATGAGTTGTTTTTTCTGTCTGAGCGGCAGATGGAGAAGATCAATATGCTTTTTCCACGGGCTTGTGTTTGTGGCTGATGCGATACACTTGAAAGCTTACCAAACATCAGACTTTTTATTCAAAAAAAGGCTTCCTCCCGCCGTATCGAACGCACAAAAGCTGACTGAATTCAAAGCCCCGTAATTTTGTCGATATAGCCAAGGCAGATCTGTTAGCCTTTATCTGACTGCGGGTCAGGTCAGTAGCTTCAGATGTTCGTATATTCTTCTGATCAATCTCTCCGGTAAGGCAGGAGAGATTGTTGGGGGAGCGGGGAGATGGCTGTAATAAAATCAGGCGGCTCCCCCACGATGGAATATTGCTGCCTGCATTTCGAAGAAAAACAATCGAAAATCAAAACCTTCCTACATCTGGTATCTGTATAAAAACGCCATCTTATCAAAAGGATGTTTATAACATTCAAAGTTTGGCAATGAATCGCCATACGATACAATCACTGCGCTTATATATTGATGTCCACAATTCATATGGCAGCAAGATTCATCTTCTGCGCCAACGAATGCGTTGCAAACCTAGAAGGGTTTTTGCTGTGACGGAGTAGCGCCAGTTACTGAAATGCCGACTTCGTCCTTCGACGCCACCAGAACGGCAATCAGGCCATTCGAGACAAAACGAGCAATGCGGGTGACCATGGCACGGGCTCCTGTTTCGTTTGGGGCTTAATCCTGAAGCAAATCTAGCATTGCTGATCATTTCGGTAAATGAAAATCGTATTGCAGCCATGAATGAAACACATGACTGTAACAAAAGGTCTCATTTCGTGTGGAGCAGGGCGCGTGTCGTGGGCAGAACGTCTTCCCGCAGGCGCCAGTCCTCAATCTGGTCATCTGAAATCACAGTCAGCCGATCGTATTCCCTGTTGGCATGAGACATCCATCTGTCCTGAACGGCAGTAAAGGAAAGCGGTGTTGTCAGGGGAACGCCAATATCGACAATGGCTGTTCTGGAGTGAGTGACAGCAAGGCGGGGAGCCGAGACACTGACATCATGATGGGTGAGGCCCACCTCCTCTTCTGCTTCCGCCAGAATCTGGTCGGCAAGAGAGAAAGACTGCGCCTCTTTCCGCATTTCCACCGTTCCCGCAGGCGGTGACTGCCAGAACCCGCCAAGATAAAGCGACGAGGGATGGCGTCGCCCCAGAACGACGCCGTCCGCGCAGCGAAGCAGTCCGCAAACAGCAAGCTGGTGGAGCGGAGTATCTCCGAAAATCGTCGGTTCCGCCATTTGAGCCAGCGCCCGACGGTATTCTGTCCAGTGACCTTCGATCCGGTCAGGGGCGATTCTGTCCATGCAGAAAATCCGCCCGTTAAAAAGTTTGGGACGGAGAGCGCGGGCCTTGTCCCAGATGGCCTGAACATGCCTTTCCACATCTGGCGTCAACTCAGGTTCCGACTCATTCACGATCAGGCGGACATCAGGCTGAAGCTCTTCGCAGCGCCAGTCCCGCAGGTCATGAGCGAGATTGCAGGAGGTTTCGGAACTGTCGGATGAGGCAGGCATTTCGGCTCTTCAGGGCAGGATGTGTGCATGACAGAATGCTGTCTTTTTCGAGAGGTATCGGTAATTTTTTTTTGAATCGTAACGAAAAAGACTGTCGAAGTGACGAGAGGTGAGGTTTAATCCTTAACGGACCGATCTGGAAAGATGACGATGACGCTGAACGTCGCGCTGACTCACAAGACAACGTATCATTATGACCGCCCTGTTATGATGGGGCCTCAGGTCATTCGCCTCAGACCTGCGGCACATGCCAGGACAAATATCCTATCCTATGCGCTGACCATCGAACCGGAGCCTCATTTCATCAACTGGATGCAGGATCCTTCGGGAAACTGGCAGGCGCGCGTGGTTTTCCCCGAACGCGTCACCCATTTCGATGTCACCGTCGATCTTGTCGCGGACATGGCGACCATCAATCCTTTCGACTTCTTCCTTGAACCCGATGCGGAAGAGTGGCCGTTTACTTACGACCATGTTCTGGATCAGGAACTGGCTCCTTATAGAAAGCTGGAACCGGCCGGCCCTCTGCTCAAGGCGCTGCTTGCTGAAATTCCGGGGGAAAAACAGCGCACCGTCGATATGCTGGTGGCGCTGAACCAGATCGTGCAGAAACGCATCAGCTATATCGTCCGGATGGAGCCCGGCGTCTGGCTGCCGGAAAAGACGCTCGAAGAAGGCAAGGGCTCCTGCCGTGACAGCGCCTGGCTGCTCGTTCAGCTTCTCCGTAACCTCGGTTACGCCGCCCGGTTTGTGTCAGGTTACCTGATCCAGCTCGTTGCGGATGAAAAACCTCTGGAGGGACCGGAAGGACCAGCCAGAGACTTCACCGATCTGCACGCATGGGCCGAAGTCTACCTTCCCGGCGCGGGCTGGATCGGGCTCGATGCCACGTCCGGCATGCTGACGGGTGAAGGACATATCCCGCTCGCGGCGACCCCTGAACCCGGTTCGGCTGCTCCGATCTCCGGCGGTGTCGAGTTGTGCGAAACCGAATTCGGGTTCGACATGCAGGTGAAGCGCGTCGCCGAAACACCCCGTACGACAAAACCGTATGACGAGCGGACGTGGGACGCCATTCTTGATGCGGGCGAGGCGGTCGAAAGGCAGCTTGAAGACGGTGACGTCCGCCTGACCATGGGCGGCGAGCCGACCTTTATCGCCGCAGATGACATGGATGCGCCTGAATGGAATATCGAGGCTCTCGGCCCGACCAAACGGGCTTACGCCAACCGTCTGTTACGGCGTCTCATGACGATCTGGTCGCCCGGCGCAACCTACATGACCCTGTTCGGCAAGCATTATCCGGGCGAGCAGCTTCCGCGCTGGGCGCTGACCACATACTGGCGGCGCGACGGGGAACCGGTCTGGCTTGATCGTGGCCTGCTTGCGTCAGACGACGATACCGACAACGCCACGGAGCATGATGCAAGACGTTTCGCCCAGTCACTGGCGGCCAGGTTGCAGGTTGATCCGGAACTCGTCACGCCAGCGTACGAAGATATCCATTACTACCTCTGGAAAGAGCATCGCCTGCCAGCCAACGTGCTCGCGGAAGGCTCGAAGCTGAATGACCCGATGGAACGGGAGCGTCTGGCGCGTGTCTTCGGTCGTGGGTTGTCGCGCGAATCCGGGTCAGTGCTGCCGCTCAGGGTGACCGTGCAGGATAGGGTGCGACGCTGGCAGTCGGGTCGCTGGTTCATGCGGGGTGAGACGATCTTCCTTGTGCCCGGCGACTCTTCCATTGGTTTCCGCCTTCCTCTTCAGAGTCTGCCCTGGGCGGATGCCGATGATATCGAGCCGTCGTTTCCGGTCGATCCTTTCGCACCGCATCCCCGTCTGCCGCCCCATCCGGCCTTCGCGCGGCGTTCAGCGCAGACCTATCGTGCGGATGTGCCTGATCTTATCAGAAGATCGGTTGCGCCTCCTGAGCGTCCGGTCGCGCAACTCTCCGATCTTCCGGCGCTGCCGCCTTACCCTGTACGCAAACCCTGGCGGATCAGCACTGAAAAGGCGCTCAGCGAGCATCTGCTGGAGGTCAATCGTGAGGAACCTGATGTCGTCCGCACGGCGCTTACCGTGGAATCCCGCGGCGGTATCCTGCATGTGTTCTTCCCGCCGCTTTACGCTGTCGAGGACTGGCTGGATCTCTGCGCCGCCGTCGAGGCGACAGCCGCCGAGTTCGGGCGCAAGATCGTGCTGGAAGGCTATGCGCCACCCCGTGATCCGCGTCTGCTGTCCTTTTCCATCACGCCTGATCCGGGTGTGATCGAGGTCAACGTGCATCCGGCAGCAAGCTGGGATGAGTATGAGACCCGCAGCAGCCAGCTTTACGAGGAAGCCCGTAAGGTCGGGCTGATTGCGGAAAAATTCATGCTTGATGGACGTCACGTCGGCACGGGTGGCGGCAATCACGTGGTGATGGGAGCGGCCAGCGCCGAGGATAGTCCATTCCTTCGCAGGCCCGACCTGCTCAAGTCACTGGCTGGATTCTGGCATAATCACCCGTCACTGTCCTATCTGTTCAGCGGCCTGTTCATTGGCCCGAGTTCCCAGCATCCGCGTATCGACGAAGCCCGACAGGATGCTCTCTATGAGCTGGAGATCGCGTTCCGGCAGGTCAACCGGGAGGTGTTCACGCCGCCATGGCTGACGGACCGGCTGTTCCGCAACCTGTTCGCGGATATCACCGGCAACACCCACCGCACGGAATTCTGCATCGACAAGCTCTACGCGCCGGAAAGCAGTTCCGGGCGGCTGGGGCTGATGGAATACCGTGCATTCGAAATGCCGCCCCATCACCGGATGTCGGCGGCGCAGGTGCTGCTGATGCGCGCAGCGGTCGCGGCGTTCTGGAAGAAGCCGTATGAGCGCCGTCTGGTGCGCTGGGGCACCCGTCTGCATGATGATTTCATGTTGCCGCACTATGTGAGGCAGGATTTCGGGGATGCAATCGACGAACTCCGTCTGTTGGGTGCGCCGATCGAAGCCGAGTGGTTCGAGCCTCATTTTCAGTTCCGTTTCCCGGAAATCGGCTCCATCACCGAGTTGGGGATGACGCTGGAGCTCCGCACGGCTCTGGAGCCGTGGAATACCCTTGCGGAAGAGCCTGTGGCCGGTGGCACGGCGCGCTATGTCGACAGTTCTGTCGAGCGTGTGCAGGCCCTTGTTTCCGGCTGGGTGGACGAGCGGTACATCCTCGCCTGCAACGGTTGCGCGGTGCCGCTGACCGGTACGCAGCGACAGGGAGAATATGTCGGAGGCGTGCGGTTCAAGGCGTGGAATCCGCCCAGTTCGCTGCATCCGACCATCGGAGTCGAATCTCCTCTGGTCTTTGACATCTATGACACATGGACCGGACGCAGCATCGGCGGGATGACCTACCATGTCACGCATCCGGGCGGGCGGAGTTACGAGACGCGCCCCGTCAACGCCAATGAGGCAGAGGCGCGCCGTCGCATCCGCTTCTTCCCGTTTGGTCATACGTCCGGGACCATGAAGGAGCCGCATGTGGAGCGGTCGCTGGAGCAGCCGAGGACGCTGGACCTCAGACGGTTCTGAAAAACCGTGACCGGCGGGGTATTTTTCAATGCCCCGCCGGCGTTCCGTCAGTGAAGCTTTTTTGAAAGAAAGTTTTCGAAAATTCCTGATTTAATCAGGAACGAATGGAATAAATGTCCTGTTTGTGATCTTTGTCGGACCCGACCCTGTGCGTTGATCGATCTGAACGTCGACAAGGCGTCTTCTGTGCTCCTGTAAGAAGAAATATCAAACGGCTCCAGAAGGCTGTTCTGACGGGAGTCTCTTCAGCTTGCGCGCTCCTGTTGGCGTTTTCTGTTCGCCCGACAGTATCGGTTGGCGTAATTTCCCGTTTCTTCCGATTGGTCACAAGTTGATTTCAGAAGCTGGTGACATTGGAAATGCGGCAAGAGAGAGCGGAATGATCGTCAGGAAAGGAAAGCCATGTTTTCATCCGCGAGGACGGCCAGAAAAATCAGTTCGTCGTCCTCTGCGCGGGTCTGAATTGTCGTCGCAGTCGCGGTGTTGAGAGATATGCAGGTCGGGGCGTTAAAGGCCGGGCTCTCTCAATCTGTCCGGCAATAAAAACGGTCGCGCTGAAAAATCATTTGCAGATTAAAGTTACGTTCACAAACATATAATTATAGAAAAAAATGAATTGCTGCGCAGAGACTTTTGGCAACGAAACCGTCTGAAGCACGTTCACCGGACAGATGGATGCAGAGGGAAATTGTGCTGTCATGAAGCTGTTCAGTTGTCAGAGTTGCGGTCAGGTTCTTTTTTTTGAGAATACACACTGTGAAAGATGTGGTCACAGGCTGGGTTATTGCACGGAAACAGGCAGGCTGCTGGCGCTTGAACCGAATGCGGATGACAATGGCTGGCTTGCCGTAGGGATTGACGCTCAGGCGCCCACACGTTTCCTTTGCACAAATGCAGAATATGATGTCTGCAACTGGCTGGTTCCTGAGGGAAGCTCTGACGCGCTCTGTATGGCGTGCCGCTATAATCACGTCATCCCCGACCTGAACAAGGAAGGGAATCAGGAGTTGTGGCGAAGTCTGGAGCAGGCCAAGCATCGCCTCTTCTACAGTCTTCTTCTGCTGAACCTTCCCATACCGACCCGTGCCGAGAACCCGACGGGCGGACTGGTGTTCAGTTTTCCTGAAGACCCGGAAAACGGCGAAGAGAAGGTCATGACGGGCCATGACGAGGGCGAGATCACCATAGCGCTACGCGAGGCGGATGATGCCGAGCGTGAGAAAATGCGTGTCGAAATGGGTGAGCACTATCGTACGCTGCTCGGGCATTTCCGGCATGAAGTCGGGCATTTCTACTGGAATATACTGGTGCGCGATGCGGGTCACGAGGACGCCTGTCGCGCCATGTTTGGCGATCATACACAGGATTACGGCGCAGCCCTTCAGCAGCATTATGAGAATGGTCCGCCGGCAGGCTGGGAGGAACATTATGTCAGTTCTTACGCCACAACCCATCCATGGGAAGATTTTGCGGAAACATGGGCGCACTATTTGCATATCGTGGATACGCTCCAGACAGCGGTGTCCTTTGGTGTGGCGGTAAGCCCCACTGTCGCGCAGGATGGCAGCCTGTCCCAGAGTTTCAATTTCGACGCCTACGGCGCTGCAAGCTTCGATGAACTGCTGGTGGCCTGGCCTCCGCTCACGCTGGCAGTGAACGCGCTCAACCGCTCAATGGGGCAGCCGGACCTTTATCCGTTTGTGATTACGCCCTCCATCACGGAAAAACTGCGTTTCGTTCATGATCTCGTGCATGGATTGCCTCTTCCACCCGTGATCTCCGCGCCACAGTAAGTCATTGATCTGTATTGTTTCATGCAGGAAATCTGTCGCATTCTTCAATGCAGGATTGCATGGAGAGAGTGCGACACCCTAGAACCGATCGGATGAGTGGCGCGATTCCAATTGATGAGATGGTCAACGGACAGGGAGGCGTGCGCCCACAGTGGCGCCGTCTTCTCAGCGCCATTTCCGATCTGGGACATCAGGAACTCCGGTCGCGTCAGCAGCAGATTGCGCTTGCCCTGGCCGATCAGACCGGAGCGCTGTTGCCTTCCCCATCTGCCCGTGTCGAGGAATCCGCGGACAACCGGAATGAAGGCAGTTTCATCGGAGCGCAGTGCGATCCGATACCCTTGCTCCTGAAGGCGGACGAATTCGGCAGGCTGGAAGACGGCATCATCCAGAGGGCGCGTCTTCTGGAAGCCACTCTCCGGGATGTATATGGCGAACGCAGAGTGCTGGCGGATCATCTGCTGCCTCCCGCGCTGGTATGGGCCAACAAAGGCTTTCTGCGCTGCGGAAACGTGGACGCCCTTCAGCCTGCGCCTCATCACTTCATCTCGTCCTATGCCGTGGACCTTGTCCGCGAATCTGATGGGCAGTGGCGTGTGCTGGCGGATCGTGTGCGCCAGAGCAATGGTGTTGGCCTTGCGCTGGAAAACCGCAGGCAGATGGCAAGGGCGATCCCCGAGCTGTTCGCGGGGGCGGCATTGCAGAGGCTGGGCCCTTTCCTCGAGCGCTGGCAGGACAGTGTTCAGAAGAAAGGTATGAACGAGACAGCCCATCCGGCGCTTCTGACGCCGGGACCGACCAGTCCCTACTGGAGCGAGCATGTCATTCTTGCCCGGGAACTGGGATGCACGCTGGTGGAAGCGGGTGATCTTACGGTCCGGGAAGGAGAGCTGTGGCTCAAGACCGTTCGTGGGCTGCGAAAGGTGGATGTCCTGCTGGTCAGGCAGAATGCTGACTCGATTGATCCGCTTGAGCTGGATGGAACAGGCGCTGCGGGCGTGGCTGGCCTGCTTGATGCTGCGCGTAACGGTTCTGTCCGTCTGATCAACGATCCCAGAGCCGGATTTATCGAAGCGCTTGGAGTGCAGTCGTTTCTGCCTGAAATTGCATCGCGGCTTTTTGGTGAAACGCTCAGTCTGGAAAATGTGAAAAGTCTCTGGCTGGGGCAGCCGGATAACCGGGTGTTTCTCGAGCAGCTCCTGCTCGGGCGTTCGCAGTCGCATCAGGATACCACTGACTACTGGGCCGTTGTCTCCGCCATAGGGGAGGAGCTTCCCGTTCAGCGTCTGGCTATGCTGGACGAAAAACAGCGTGCCCTTCTCTGGGAGAAGGTCCGGACGGAGCCGTGGCGTTACGTTGCCTGCCGTGAACCTCTGGCCTCCCTTTCACCCTGTGTCGGCGAAAAGGAAATAGTGCCGCGTTCCATCGTCCTGCGGATGTTTGCGATTCAGGATGAGGGTGGCTGGTCGGTTTTACCCGGTGGCGTGTCACGCATGTTTGACTCGGGAGAAGCCGTCACGGCTGGACCGATCAGGGAAAACCAGACGACCAAGGATGTCTGGGTCATGATGGATGAGCATTTTGCCCGTCAGGAAACCCCTTTCTCCGGGGCGCGCCCGATGGCGATCCGAAGGTCACAGGGCGATCTTCCCAGCCGGGCGGCCGATGATTTCTTCTGGCTGGGACGTTATCTTGAGCAGATTGAGAGCGGCGCCCGCCTCCTGCGGGTCGTCATGACGCATATGGCCGGTACTGAGCCATCCCCACGGGAACTGGCGGATATTGCAGTCCTGATGCGGCAGATGCGCACCATGGGACTCGTGCAGGAAGCTCCTGTGCCGGGATATGGGTATGCCGGCATGGTTCGCGAACTGTTCGCCGTGGGTAGCTCCGACGGTTTCTTCGCCCGGGTGCTGAGAAAGATAATCCGTCTTGTGCCGGAACTGGTTGATCGGCTGACGCAGGACGTCCGTGACTTCATTTCCCATCGTGCGGGTGCGATCCTTCAAATGATGGATCGGCGTCCTCGTCGTGCAGATCCATCCCGCATGCTGGATCTGCTGTCGGTGCTGACCAATGACCTGCTGCTGTATTCCGCAACCCTGTCCGGGTTCACCGCGGAAAGCATGGTCCGGTCCGGTGGCCGTCAGTTCCTCGACCTCGGACGGCGGATTGAGCGTGCGTCTTCCGTGCTGCTCATCTGTTCGGGAGTGCTTGAACAGCCGGACGTGTATCAACGTGGGCGGATGGAATCCGCGCTGCGTCTGATGCTGCAGCTCTGCGATAGTGTGATTACCTATCGCTCGCGTTATTTCGGGGTCGTTCAGCCGGCGCCCGTGCTGGATCTGCTTCTTCTTGATGAAGACAATCCCCGCGGGGCCGCCTACCAGCTTGCCGCCCTGCGGGATTCTCTGGCCGGGCTTGCTACGGACAGTCCTTCCATGTCGGAAGGGCAGCGGTCAGCATCCTATGAACTGGCGGACGCGGCGGGGAGTATTCTTGCAACGCTGGCAGACATGGTCGCCTCGGTTCTCTCTGCCGCCAGTCAGGATAAGGCGACGGCAGCTCTGCCTCCGGCCCTGAAACAGACGCAGGCAGCCGTTCTTCAGCTTTCAGAGCAGATAGGCCGAAGCTACTTCTCCGTGCTCAACTCTCCCCGGCTTGTCGGCATCGGTAATGAGACCGCCATCGATATGGACGGAGCCATGACATGATCTATCGTGTCCGGCATACAACGTCCTATACGTATGGTCATCCAGTGGAGCTGGCAGCCCATATCCTGCACCTGACGCCTCGTGACTGTCCGGGGCAGACGGTTCTGCGCACCCATCTGGAATGCGCTCCGGCACCTGTGCGACGTGAAACGGGCGTCGATCATTTCGGCAATCGGATCGTGTGGCTGTTCCATGAAGCGCCGCACTCACATTTTGACATTGTCGCCCTATCCGATGTCGACGTGTATTTTCCTGAACCACCGCCTGCCGACAGCACTCTGGCGTGGGAGGATGTCGCGTTGCTGGCGGCTCAGGATCCCGATGTGTCTCAGTATCTTTTCGGTGGTCCGATGGGTGGGCCCTCCCGGATTGTGGGAGACTATGTGTCCGGGGATTTCGCTCCCGGACGGCCTGTGCTGGAAGGGCTGCTCGCACTGAACGAGCGGGTGTACAAGGAATTCCGTTTCCGATCCGGTGTCACGACCTTACGTACGACGCCGGAAGAAGTTCTTCAGCGCCGGGAAGGCGTGTGTCAGGATTTCACGCACCTCATGCTCAGCGGACTGCGCTGGCTGGGGCTGCCTGCGCGCTATATGTCGGGTTATATCCGTACGAGGCCGCTGGCCGGACAGAAGCGAAGACTGGGAGCTGATGTTTCTCACGCATGGGTTGGCGTCTGGCTTGGACCGGAGACGGGATGGATCGGCCTTGATCCGACCAATGGCATTGTCGTGCGGGATGAGCATGTGATTCTCGGCTGGGGCCGTGACTATGCGGATATCAGCCCGGTTCGAGGGCTGATTCTCGGTGGTGGTGGCGATCTGCTGCGGGTCGGGGTGGATCTTGTTCCGCTTGATGAATGGGAGCACGATCCGGCGCTGCAGAGTCTGGGAGTGTTTCCTGCACGGGAAGCCGTTTGACAGGGTTTCTGGCGTACCGGGCAGATCTGCAATCAGCGGATGACAGGCGAGGCGCTGTCCATGCCATGCTGCGCTCTTCAGGGAGGCGAAAGCTCGACTGAGACGGGGCAATGATCAGAAGTGTTTCTGGGAGTCTCTTCCACCCCCTTGAAAGTCATGACCCGTAGGCTGTCAGGCACCAGCCAGCCTGAGGCCTGCCCTCCCAGAAGTATATGATCAATAAAATACTCGCCACCCCAGCATGGGCTGGCCCTGCCTGCGGTCGTCAGAAGGAGAGGGGCCGATTGTGAAAGTTCAAGGAAGAACGGATCACCCGGCGTCATTCTCCTGTTGAAATCCCCCATGATGGCGAAGGCTTCTCCCTCGTCCTGACGCTCAAGAATCCAGTCGGAAATGATTTCATACTGACGACGCAGGGTCGGGCAGGCATGTTTGCGCTCGTCGGGTGGATTGTCCCAGCATCCCGTCTTGAGATGCAGCACGAGAATGCGGAGAGAGGCTTTTCCATCAGAAACAGTGATATCCAGACCGCTGCGCAGAGGATGCGGAGCCGAGGGAGGATAGACGTTCAGGTCGGTGAGGTCCGGGTGGCGCTCGACAGCAAGGGAGTTTCTGACTGCGACCCCGACGCGCTGCACAACGGGATCGCTTGTCATGTAGACATGGTAGCGGGTGGGCGGGAAAACCCGGGCTGCGATCTCCGGACCGTCAACCTCCTGAAACCCGACGATATCCGCATCAACACGACGGGCATAATCAGTCAGGCGTCGAACATCGTCGGGCGAACGATGGTAGATGTCTTCCGGCAGCGCTGGATCAGACGCCGGACGGGCTGTCAGCCAGCTCATGTTCCAGGTTGTGATACGAAGCGGCTGGCAGCGTCCTTCCTGTGGGAAGAGAGTCGACAGCCAGATAACGCCCCAGATAGCGCCTGTTCGAAACCAGCGTCTCCCCGTCAGAAGGAATGTGTCTTTCATCCGGGAAAAGTAGCGTCAGGCGGCAGTTTTCGACTGTTCCAGATGGTCAATGGCTTCGTCGATCGAAATGGTTTTACGGGACTGTTCGTCCAGTACCATCACTTCACCCGTTCCGATGTCGTAGAACCAGCCTTGGAGGATCAGTTTATTCTGCGCTAGCGCTGCGGCCACGGAAGGGTGGGTGCGGAGGTGGGAAATCTGCAACAGAACATTCTGCTCGGCGAGGCTGCGAACAGCGGCTGGCCCGACATCGGTGCTGTTCAGCGCGCCGATGACCGCCTTTGCGGCCTCGGCATTGCGGAGCCAGGATTTGACGGTTGGCATCTTGTCCAGCTTGGACGGATCAGGGTCCAGCAGTCCCATCATTGCGCCGCAGTTCGAATGACCGCACACGATGATGTTGGAGACGCCCAGCGCCTGCACGGCGTATTCGATAGCCGAAGAGACGCCTCCAAGCATCTCGCCATAGGCCGGCACAATGTTGCCGATGTTGCGCAGAACGAAAAGATTGCCGGGATCCGTCTGGGTAATGAGGGTCGGGTTCACCCTGCTGTCTGCGCAGGCGATAAACAGCGTGCTGGGTGATTGGCCTTCTGCCAGTCCTTCAAAAAGATTCTGTTTTTCAGGGAAAACTTCAGTGTTGAACTTTTCAACACCCCGCAGAAGGGCAATGAGACTTTCTTTGGCGCTGGTGGCTGCCATCGGGACCCTCTCTTTATAAGAAAAAAAGCTGCAAATCTTCGCGACAGCGTAGCACGCTGTGCATAGGATTAAAAAGTCTGCGGATGGATCAGGGTTCCAGACGACAGGAAAAGTTATTGCGGTGCAACAGCCATGACATAATGAACGCGACCCGTTGACAGACCGTTGACGGTTTCGCTTGTCCTGTCGGGCTTGCCCCGCAATGATTCAAGAGAGTTGTACGGTATTGAAACGGCTTTTCACGAGTAGGCGGTCCTGTGGGTCGTGCAACCGGAGCCGGGGGCCGGGATTGGAGGTATGTGTGGGAGTGCGTACGCTCGCCTGAAACAACGGAACGATGAGCGTCGCACGAGAGCATCGTCCAGCAAAGTGAGCCGAAGACGTGGCTGACATGATCCGCCCAACATGACGGAGGGAGCCGGGATCATCATTGCGGCGGTGCCCGTTGCCCTGCAGGCCGGAGAGCCACTTGTTCTGACTGACGGGCAGGGAAAGCTGCCGCATATGCAGTTTTACGGCAGTGATGAGGCGCAGATCAAGGCGGCGCTTGAGACATTGATTGTCACTCATAGACGCATCCTTTCCGCCTGCGCCGAACAGTTGCCCGCCAGCATGGAGCAGACGTCCGACGCTCGGAAAATCGTGGAGCTTCCCTATCTTGTCACCACACAGACAGGAGGAGACGGAAAGGGCTGGTCATCCTGTTACGATTTTTTACCGTGGGAGGATCAGAGAAATGATCACGGCGTCACTCTCAAAAACAGGTTGGGAGAATTTCTTCTTGCACAGGTGACGCCACCGACCACATCCGAGCAGGTGGGTGTGCGCAAAAAGGTATGTGTGCTGTTTGCGCTCGAAGGTTTGCGTTGGCGACCCGAGCTTGCCCCGGAGCGTTGCGGGGTGCTGATTGAGGCCGGATACCTGCCAGCAGATGGACAGATGGATATGATGACCCTTGCTGACAGCAGATTTTACAAATGGCTGGCGCAGGGACTGGGGCATCTGCGAAAGCCCCTCAGATCCCTGTCCATGCCAGTGGAGCTGATGCCGGAACGCTTCACAATTCCGCAGTTTCAGGCATCGATGGAGGGTGTGCTGGGAGAGACGCTGGACAAGCAGGCTTTTCGCAGAAGTGTCACGAATTGCGGTCTGATTGAGGAAGCTGGTGGCGTCAGTGACGAGATATTTGGTCGTCCCGCCAGATTGTTTCGATTCAAAAACGATGTAGTGATCGCCCGCAATACCCAGTGTCTGCCACTGGTCCTGCCTTTGGCGGAAACATTGACCGGTATGGAAACGATCGAAAACCTGCTTTTTTCGTATCGTAGAAGATCAGAGAGCCCGGATCCGCCACAAGATGAAAATTAGGCACTGTTGAGTGAGCCGCTCCAGTAACCCTTTACTGACTTTTCTCTGAGAGAAGAAGCTGACTGATCCTCCATGCATGCTTGATGAAGGTGGAGGTGAGCCTGCTGCGCGACAGACCCTGTCAGGCGGTACGATGACGAAAAAGTACAGCCTTGGTCTGAATCTGCAGGAGCCGGTGCGGTGCTGAAAAGGAAGAGGCATGGTTACGGCTCACACCGTCAATCTTGAAAAATTACGTGGACAGCCACTGATTGTCGGTGCCGGAATTGCCGGAGCCCTTGTGGCGCTGCATATGAACGATGCGCCCTGCGTGCTTATTGCTGGCAGAGAGCCTCAGGTAACGGATATGGGCTCCGACAGCCTTTCCACTCTTTTGAAAGAGGCGGGTGGCGCAACAGAAAGGGCTGCCCGGACACTACGCGCCGCAAAGGGACTGGCCCGGCTTGATGTCGTGCAGTGCATCATGGGACGAATGGATCAGGCGCTGGCCGGCCTTGAAAAATACGATTTCATCAGAACGCATGGCTGGCCGGAATCTGAAAGCGCCCTCCATGCCATCCTGCTCGGCATTCTCGCGAAAAGACCTAACGTCACGATCATCCCGTCAACTGCATTACGTCAGCTCATTCTTGTAGAAGGGCATGTCAGGGGCGCGGTTCTCGCGACAGGAGATAAAACCGGTATTCTGGATACCGGTGCCGTTATCATGGCTGGCAGCGGAGCATGCGGGCTGTTTGGAGATGATCCCGGACTATCTCACGGGGCAGGTTCATGTATGGCGATCGCCGCAAGGGCTGGGGCGAAGCTTCGTGATATGGAGTTTGTCCAGTTTCACCCTTTTGTGATGTCAATTGAAACCGGCGGCAAAAGCAGACTTGCGGTTCCTTACCCCTTATGGGCAGAGCATGCCCTCCTTCTGGATGAAACCGGAAACCGGCAGGATGTGTCAGGTAAGGAGCAGGATGAACTTGCTCGCATTGTCCAGCACTATGGTGATGCGGGACGCTCTGTTTTTCTCGACATAAGGAAACAGCTTGTTGGGTTGCCGGTGATTGCTGGCGATTGGCTGGATCACTTTCTGCAGCAATGTATGAGCATCGGTCTTGATCCGCGCCGTGAAGCGTTGCCGGTCAAGACGGCCGCCACCTTTCATATTGGCGGCATTCAGGCTGATGCCGCTGGCAGAACGTCGCTCTCCGGACTGTGGGCTTGCGGGGAGTGCGCCAGTACCGGTTTGCATGGCGCGTCCACCCTTGCCGGCAATCCTCTGCTGGAAATGATTGTGTGCGGTGAAATGGTTGCCGAAAGCGTATTGAATCAATCAAAAAATACGCTGATCGATGTGTCCATGATAACACCAGAATTCTCTGTCCCGAATGGCGTGGGAGAGATGCTGCGTCCGCTGGTGAAGATGGCTCTGGGGCCTGTAAGAGAGGGCTTCTCCCTACGGCAGGCCCTGTTCCGTGTTTCCCGTCTGGCATCCTGTGATGATGCAGCCCTGATTGCCCAGATGATGATTATTTCCGCTTATCAGAGACAGGAAAGCCGGGGTGTGCATTTCCGGTCTGACTTCACGGGGGAGGCCGGTTCAGTCCATCATACGGATCTGTGTGCGAAAGCGCTTGCCGCCATGGTGCGGTCCATCGCCTATGATGTGCACGACCTCAATACACTGGATTCCGCAGGGTCCGTGACAACGATGGACCGCCGCCATCAGCCTTCATCCTGACAGCTGATGGCGGTGGTTCTGCTCAGCTTTCAACGGATTCAGTAAAGAGAGGCAGGAACTTTTCTGGTGTCTGCCAGAGGGCGTCAAAGGCCTCACCCTCTGCCGTGATTCCCAGCGCCAGAAAATCCGCCGTTGCCGCAAGCGTCTGAAGCATTGCAGTGTGAACGAGGTCAGTCGCATCAGACGCAGGGCGATATTCGGCAACCACAGGCAATTCCATCACTTCCCGCCACCAGTTCAGGAGAGCAAGGCCGTCCGCTTCAGGCTCGGCGCCAAACGGCCCGAAAGCAACGTAGTCAGCACCTTTTTCTCCAGCCAGCATGGCCAGATCACGACTCAGGCCGCATGAAGCACCAAGCTGGAAGTCATTTCCCAGTATCTTGCGGGCCGCCGCAATGTCTTCTGCTTCGACATGGGCACCGTCACACCCCGTTTCACGCACCAGTTCCGGAAGGCCGTCCAGTATCAGCGCGGCGTCATGCTGATCCACGACAAGCCGGATATCATGGATCGTCCGTTTCATACTGTCAGGATCTGAGGGCGCCAGTCTCAGTCGGACCGCTGCTATCGGGAGCATCGCCAGCGCCCGGTCGAGACGGTCTGCAAAGGAACTGGCCTGAAGCAGGGGCGGGGTGACGAGATACCCTTCGCAGGGTTCGGGGCGTTGACCCGTTTCGGGCTGCTTGCTGCTCATTTCAGTCTCCGATAGCGGGCTCATCTGTGAAAAGAGGCTTATTCCCCGGAAGACCGTGTGATGCCAAGAGGGAAAGGCTGAATCGTGTCGGGGCGTGTGAACAGAACGACTGCGCCAAGCGAGGACGCCAGCATCTCCACAGCCTTCCTTTGGGGAGAGGCCGGATCGAACACGATGTGTTTCTGGCCCTGAGCCAGGGCTGAAACAGCGCGGCCCGCCTGGCTGCCGCAATCGAGAATATCGGTGATGGACCTGAAAATATGGGCGTCACCCTGAAGTGTTCTTAGTTTTGTCATCATGGCCATCCACCATGGCGCTCCCATAGACCCGGTCGCTCCGGGAGGCGAGATGAGGAGAACGTCAGACAATCCATTCACCCGAGCGACGTTGAGCGCTTCACAGGCCTCCCGCAAATTGGAAACCAGGAAAGCACAGCCGGGTCCGGTATCGTCATTTCCTGTGGGAGGATGCTGGCAGATTTGCCCGATCATGCTTGACGTTCAATCCTTTGCGGGCGATTTCTAAACAAAATTCCAAAGATGGACATCAGGACGGAGTCACGTGTCGCATATGAGCGAGAACAAGCCGGACAACAATAGGCCTGTCGATCCTGTTTCACGGCTTCGTTCCGCGCTGGACAGGATCGCTTTTGCCCTAGAACTTCGTCAGAAAGAGGAACGGGAGCGTGTGCCCGATCCGGTTCCTGCCGCGAAAGAGACGGGACCAGAGGTCGAGAAAGCCATTGCGACACTTGATGCGCTGATGGTTGACGTGAAAAATGTGCTTGAAGGGCTTTCTTCCGTCCATCCCGAGGGCGAACCGGCTGAAACCATCGAAGAGTTTTCGTCGTCTGAGCCGTCTTACAGTGAAAGAGATCCGGTGCCGGGCGAGCAGGACTCGTATGAAGGCTGGAGGGATCTCCCCGAGCGTGACGGTTCACATCATGGCGGAGGGTACTGATCCATGCCGCAGGTAACAGTGCGCATCAACGGGTATGCCTACCAGATCGGGTGTGAGCCCGGAGAAGAACGCCATCTTCTGGATATGGCGCAGGAAGTCAGCAAGCGGGTGGCGCGGGTCAGGGCTCTCGGTTTCAGCGGAGAGGCAAAGATTCTCGTTCTTGCATCACTGCTGATGGCTGACGAACTTTCCGACCTCACCGCTGAACTGGTTTCCACCGAAGCCAGCAAGGCGATTGCGGCAGGCGAAGCCGCAACCCGGGAGAATGCACGCCTCATGGATGAATTATCTTTGTTGGCTGAACGTGCCGAAACCATTGCGGCGGCGCTTGAGGCGGACTAGATTATGTATGTGGAGCTGCCCGGTGCGTCAGGCAATTCATCCCCTGGGCCGATAAGCACTTCCTCGGGAGCTGGCTCTGTCGTGATCTTGGTCATGGTATTCCGGCGCCCACCTGCACTAGCAGGTCCTGGAGGTTGTAAAGTCCAACGGCCATGGCGGCTCCACACGGTTTTTCCGACTCCATGACACACTCCCGAGAGCTCCCCGAGACAACAGGCAGGAAGCGGGACGCGCGTCTCCTTATGAAGCAGCGGATGGAACTTGCTGACGCCTCTGCATCAGAGATGATCTGCGATCGGATCCATACCCTTCTTCGCGCCGATTCTCCTGTCCGTATCGCCTGTGTGTGGCCAATGCCGGGTGAGGTTGATCTGCGTCCTTTGTATGGGCGGCTTCATAAGGGAGGCTGGCAAATCCTGCTGCCTGAAACGCCACCCAAAGGATCTCCTCTGCTTTTCAGGCAATGGGGACCGGACAGCCTGATGCGAGAGGGACGATTCGGAACAGTTTATCCCGATGGTCCGATTGACGTGCCTGATCTGATTCTTGTGCCCATGCTGGCTTTTGACCGGCGAGGCTACAGGCTCGGCTATGGCGGGGGATATTATGATCGCACGCTCGCGTCTTTGCCGGATGCCCGCGCCATAGGCTATGCCTGCTCTGTGCAGGAAGTGAATGACATTCCGGTGGGGCCGTTTGACGTGCCGTTGCCGGTTATCGTTACTGAAAAAGAAAATATCACCCCCGCTGACGGTTCGGTTCTGTAAGGAAACCTGACCGTGTCGTGTCATTCCAGACACCCGGCGTTATGGAAGCCTGAGATCATTGTGAGAGTCATGTCGTGAGAATTCTGTTTCTGGGAGATGTTGTCGGGCGTAGCGGACGAGACGGCGTGACCTCCCGTCTTCCCACGCTTCGTGAGCGACTGGCCCTCGACCTTGTGATCGTCAACGCTGAAAACGCCAGTCACGGATTTGGACTTTCGCCTGGAATAGCGCGGGATCTGATGGGGTGCGGCGTGGATGTCATCACGCTGGGCAATCACGCATGGGATCGTCGCGACCTTATCGGTGAAATCGATGGGATGCCCACGGTTGTGCGGCCGCTGAATTTCCCCCCCGGCACACCGGGACAGGGCAGCACGATTGTCACGCTTACAGATGGCCGAAAGGCGCTTGTTGCGAATGTCATGGGGCGCCTCTTCATGGACCCTCTCGATGACCCGTTCCGCCTGACGCTTGAGCTGCTTGCCAGACATCGTCTCGGCGTCACAGTGCAGGCGGCCATCGTGGATGTGCACGCGGAAGCCAGCAGCGAGAAATGGGCGCTCGGTTACGTCCTGGACGGCAAGGTGTCGCTGGTGGTGGGTACCCATACCCATACTCCCACTGCCGATCACCGCATTCTCCACGGAGGAACGGCGTTTCAGAGTGATGCGGGGATGTGCGGCGACTACGATAGCGTCATCGGCATGCAGAAAGACGCCGCTGTCGCCCGCTTTGTCCGCAAGATGCCGGGGGAGCGCCTGCAGCCAGCGGAAGGAGAGGCGACGGTCTGCGGCCTGATGGTCGAGACAGACGACGCGACTGGCCTTGCCCGGCGGGTCGCCCCCTTGCGGCAGGGAGGAATGCTGTCAGAAACGTTCCCGGATTTCTGACTGGTTCAGCGTGTCGTCCTGTCTGCTCATTGACCTCTGGCGATGCCCAGGCGGAGTGAAGGATCGCCCACAAAGGTGGATGCGCCCGTGTGGGAAAGCTCAAGACCGGGATCGAGCCAGACCTCGCCGCCAAGAGCGCGCCATCGTCTGCAGAACGTGAAATCCTCGCTGAGGTAAGTGCCGGTTTCAGGATCGACCATGCAGTCAAAGAGGGCGTAGGCGTCTGTCTCGACGGACGCTGAGTTGTCCTGCGCGACTGGGGCGTCAATCCGTTTGTAGCGGGTCTCCGGATAGGCTTCGATCATACGCTGGACAGCTCTCCGGGAAATGAGCATGAAACCCGTTCCGGCATAGCCTGCCTTGACCAGCCCGGCGTAAGGGCCTTCGCCGGGCTGATGCTCATGCAGCGAGGTGCTTTCGCCGACATAGCGCAGGGAGGCCGTTTCAGCAGGCTCGTCTCTTTTGATGAGGACGTCTGTGAACGTATCCCAGTAACGGTCCTTGAGAGGGTAGAGCCCGGCGACAAGGTCTTTTCCTGCCGCCACAAGTCGTGGCACGGCATCCGGGGCGAAGCCGATGTCACTGTCGACAAAGAGAATATGAGACGCATCGCTCTGGGCGTAGAACTGGTGCAGCAGCGTATTGCGTGAGCGTGTGACCAGAGCATCATTCCCGACGAGTGACAGAGTCAGTTCGATCCCGTGATGCTGGGCCATGGCCATGCAGCCGATGACTGACTGCATGTAGGTCTGCGTGACCAGTCCGCCAAAGCAAGGCGTGGCGATGAAAACATGAGGGGAGGTCTGTGAAGCGTACACTCGTCCGGCCTTGATCTGTTCAGGGCACGGTAGCTCGCGGATATTTCAGATCGCTTAAAACCGGAAAATCATTAATTGGAAATTTGTTTGTGTAGTGTGAACTGAATGATGATGCCTGCCGGATTTAACCGGCAGGAAAGATGACGCCATCATTTTGTGGAAGTCGTTTCAATAAATACATCAGATGCTGACCCAATACGCCATTTCTTATGAAACGGAAGTCTTCAGTCTGTAGCCAGAAGCGTGTCAGCAAGGGCAGGAATGTCGGAAAATTTTTCGGCTTCCGCCGAGGCTCCGGCTGCATAAGCGGGAATACCGTAGCCCCACCCGGCGAAGATTGAGTCTACTCCCGCTCCCTGTGCCGCCAGAATGTCGTTGGCATGATCTCCAACCATGATGGATCTGGCGGGTGTGCTGTTGGCGAGCGCAATGGTGCCCAGAAGATGCGCTGGATCTGGTTTGCGGGCAGGGAAGGAATCCCCGCCACCTACTGCTGCGAATAGATTAAGAACACCAAGGGTCCGCAGGATATCTGTCGCGGCCAGGACGGGTTTGTTGGTGCATACGGCCAGAGCCACACCTTCGCTGGCCAGGCGGTGAAGCGTTTCCTCCGCGCCCGGAAACAGGCGGGAGCGGTCTGTTGAACGCGGTCCGTAAAGCTCCATGAAACGATGAACCGCGCTCTGCGGGTCGATATTTTTTGCACCCGCGTGATCGAGCGCCCGCTCGACCAGCCTGCCGACACCATCTCCAATCATGGTCCGGACAGCGTCCTGCGAAGGGGCGGGGAGCCCATGTTCTGCCAGCAGCAGTCCTACACAGTCAGACAGATCGGGAAGTGAGTCGACGAGGGTGCCGTCGAGATCGAAAACCACCAGTCGCATGCCGTGTCGCCCCACCATCAATCCGGTCCGGAAAAGCAGAGTAACGCGAAGTGAAACAGAAACACACCTCACAGGTTTGACAGTATCCCGCCAGTGGCTTACCGCCAGAAAACCATGACAAAACCGTCCGCAAACCGCTCTTCCACAGCCGTTCTCCTCGCAGCCGGTCTCGGCACGCGGATGCGCTCTTCCCTGCCGAAGGCGCTTCAGCCACTGGCGGGACAGCCGATGCTGAGCCATCTGATCGCCAGTGCTGCAAAGATATTCGATCGTGTCGTCGTCGTTATCGGCCCCGACATGGACGATCTCGCGCGCTGTGCCGAGCCCCACGCAACGGTGATCCAGCATGACCGCCTCGGCACGGCCCATGCGGCGCTTCAGGCAGAAGACCTGTTTGGTGATGGCGACGTTGCGGTTCTCTATGCCGACAATCCGCTCATCACGCCCGAGACGCTCCGGCGCATGCTCGACACGCGGCGGAGTGAGACAGGGCATACGGACCTCGCACTGCTCGCCATGCGGCCCGCCACGCCCGGCCGGTACGGTCGTGTGATCCTCAATGACACCGGAACGGTCGAAAAGATCGTTGAGTGGGCTGACGCCTCGGATGCCGAGCGCACCGTTGATCTGTGCAATGCCGGTGTTTTCTGCGCCGACGCGACCCGTTTCCGCGAGTGGCTGCACAAGGTCGGCAATGCGAACAGCAAGGGCGAGTATTACCTGACGGATGTAGTCGGCATCGTGCGGGAGCAGGGCGGCATCATTCGCGCTGTCGAAGCACCGGAGAGTGAACTGCTCGGCGTGAATTCGCGCGTCGAACTGGCGGAAGCCGAGGCGACCGTCCAGCGTCGTCTGCGTCGTGAGGCAATGGAGCACGGCGTGACCCTGACTGCGCCGGAGACCGTCTTCTTCTCGTTCGATACGGTGCTGGAGCCTGATGTGGTCGTGCAGCCGAACGTGGTCTTCGGGCGCGGCGTGACGGTGCGTTCCGGTGCGGAAATCAGGGCGTTCAGTCATCTCGAACAGTGCGAGGTGGGGTCGAAATCGCTGATCGGCCCTTATGCGCGACTGCGTCCTGGCACAAAGCTGGGTGAGGGCTGTCACGTCGGCAATTTCGTCGAACTCAAGGCCACGACGATGGGAGACGGTGCAAAAGCCAACCATCTCACCTATCTTGGGGATGCGAGCATCGGGGCGGCCACCAATGTCGGGGCCGGGACGATCACCTGCAATTATGATGGCGTGTTCAAGCACCGCACGACCATCGGCGCGAACGCCTTTATCGGTTCGGATTCCATTCTCGTTGCCCCGGTGACGATTGGGGATGGCGCACTGGTGGCGGCAGGAAGTGTCATCACCAATGATGTGGAGCCGGACGCGCTGGCGGTTGCGCGCGGTGTGCAGACAAACAAAACTGGATGGGCGGCACGTTTCCGTGCAGCGCTCCGGGCAAAGAAGGAACAGGGCTGATGTGCGGTATCTGTGGCGTCGTAGGACACAGACAGGCAACGCCGATCGTCTTTGAAGGTCTGCGTCGGCTGGAATATCGGGGCTATGACTCGGCCGGCGTCGCCACACTGAATGCCGACGGTCATATCGAGCGTCGCCGCGCGGCAGGCAAGCTGGATAATCTCGGCAAGATTCTGGAGCAGACCCCCCTGCATGGGAAGACCGCCATCGGTCACACCCGCTGGGCCACGCACGGCGCACCGACCGAAACCAACGCGCATCCGCATGGAACCGCTCGTGTGGCCATCGTGCATAACGGTATCATCGAGAATTTCGAAACCCTGCGGACCGAGCTTGAGGCCGAAGGCCAGAGCTTCGAGACCGAGACGGACAGCGAGACGATCGCCAAGCTGGTCGATCATTATCTCGGTGCGGGTCAGTCGCCGCGCGAGGCCGCTTTTTCAGCCCTGCGCCGTCTGGAAGGGGCTTATGCCATAGCCATGATCTTCGCCGAGCATGAAGGGCTGATGATCGGAGCCCGTCATGGCGCACCATTGGCTGTCGGTTTTGGCGATGGCGAGATGTTTCTGGGCTCAGACAGTCTCGCGCTGGCTCCCCTGACGCGCCGCATCGCCTATCTTGATGATGGCGACTGCGTCGTTCTGAACCGTGATGGGGCCGAGTTCTTCGATCACTCCGGCGAGCGAGTCGAGCGAACCATCCAGACGACGGCGCTCATTGCCGGTGCGGTCGGCAAGGACGGTTATCGTCACTATATGGAGAAGGAACTCCACGAGCATCCGCTGGTCATTGGCCAGACGCTTCAGCGGATGATCGATCCGGCGACCCGCAGGGTTGTGCTGCCGGAGATGCCGTTCGATCTCGCCACCATTCCCCGTGCCGTCATAACCGCCTGTGGTTCGGCTTTTTATGCGGGTGTCGTTGGACGCTACTGGCTTGAAGAAATCGCTCGTCTTCCGGTGGATATCGATGTCGCCAGCGAGATGCGTTACCGCAACCCGCCTCTGACGCCGGGCTCGCTGGGTATTCTGATTTCCCAGTCGGGTGAGACAGCAGACACCCTGGCAGCGCTACGCGGGTTTAAAAACGCTGGCCTGCCGATCCTGTCGATCCTGAACGCTGAACATAGCAGCATGGCCCGCGACAGTGACGCGGTGCTGGGTACTGTCGCAGGGCCGGAAATTTCGGTGGCTTCAACCAAGGCGTTTACAGCACAGTTGACGGTGCTGGCGTGCCTGACCATCGCCATTGCCCGGATGCGTGGCGAACTTGATGCGGATGGTGAGGAAGAGCTGGTTTCAGCTCTTCTTGATCTGCCCAGCCGTGCGGCAGATGTGTTCACGCATGGCGATGCCATTCGCCAGATGGCGTCGGTCGTGGCTGAGGCGCGTGATGTGCTTTATCTCGGCAGAGGCAGCGCCTATCCGGTCGCCATGGAAGGCGCGCTGAAACTCAAGGAGATCTCCTACATCCATGCGGAAGCCTATGCTGCTGGCGAGATGAAGCACGGGCCGATTTCCTTGATTGACCGCACGGTGCCCATCGTGGCGACAGTGCCGTCCGGCGTGCTTTTCGATAAAACCCTGTCCAATCTTCAGGAGGCAAAGGCGCGTGGTGGCCGTCTTCTGGCGTTCACCGACGAAGTCGGCAGGGATCGTCTGTCCGCCATCGCCGAGCAGACGATTGCGCTGCCCAAGGTGCATCCGTTTGTCACGCCCATCATCCAGACGATCGGCGTGCAGATGCTGGCTTACGAAACAGCCCTTCTCAAAGGCACGGATGTCGATCAGCCACGCAATCTGGCGAAGTCGGTTACGGTCGAGTAGGGCCGCCTTGCGGGAGCAGAACTGCTCCCGATTATAGTAAAGATGTCCTTGAAATATAGCATTGACCGCGAAGCCCCTGCTTCAGGGTTTTTCTTTTGGGACTCGCATATCTGATTTGTGGATAAGTAATATGAAAATTTTAAGTTAATATTGTTTGAAATAATTGAGCGCTATTTTTCCGGAGACCTGCGTATTTCGTAGTGCAGAAAAACACGCTGTAAATTTTTTTTGTGCCAGCCGCATAATAGCGCGTGACGTTATATAGCGCGATGATTATACGCGGCTCCCTGTTTCAGGCCCACACAACTGTTTTTCGCATTTCTCCAGCAGACGGCGTAATAATTCCATGACTCCGAGAGACCTCTTTACCGGAATGACGCTCGCCTTTGGAGCTTATGCGGCTTTTTCCATCAGTGACGCTTTTTCCAAACTGCTGGCAGGATCTCTGGACCCGTTTGAAGTCGCCTTTTCCGGAGGTGTCTTCGGCTTTCTGATCCTGCCGTTCATCCGGCAGAAAGGAGAGTCCTACATCGATGTCGTACGTCCGCAGTTGTGGACGATGTGGTTTCTCAGAGCGATCTGCGTTTTCGTGGCGACGGCGGCGAGTGTCGAAGCCTTCATGCTTCTGCCCATGCCGGAAGCCATGTCGCTGATGTTCCTGATGCCGCTGTTCGTGACGATCATTTCAGTAGTTTTTCTGAAAGAAAAAGTCATCTTCTGGGCCTGGCTTGCGGTCATTCTCGGCTTTATCGGCGTGCTGATTGTGCTGCGTCCGGGCTTCCGCGCCCTGCATTTCGGACATCTGTGCGCCCTGGTCGCCGCGTTTGCGAACGCGGGCAGCGTGATCACCTATCGTCTGGCTGATCGTGAGAAGACCCGTCTGTCCCTGTTCGGATCGAGCCTTATCGGTCCGATCATTGGAAACGGCATTCTGATGGGCGTGCATGCAACATGGCCCGCCTCCGTCAAAGACTGGGTTTTCCTGTTCGGCTACGGATTTCTCGCGGCTCTTGGTCAGTTGCTGATGATGATGGCGACGGCAAAGGCGCCTGCAAACCGCGTGGCGCTCCCACAATATAGCCAGATGGTGTGGGGCGTGGTGCTCAGCTACATCGTCTTCAGGGAGCCGCTGGACGGCTGGACCTTTGTCGGCATCACGGTGCTGATGTTCTCGGGTGTGCTGAACTGGATTCGCCAGCGCATCCGCTATGAGCGGATGGCCATGAAAGAACGCAAGGAACGCAAGCTGGCGGCCAAGCGCTCCAACGAAATCGCACGGGGATCAGTAGTCACCGCGTCGAAGCGTTTCTGAGCGAGGGGAGTGAGCCTCTGCATCGTTTGCAAATGCACGCATGGACCATGCAGTCCGCTTGAGGCCTGACTGACTGAAAAAACGGACCTTTGTCAGCGAACGCTCCGCCTGCTTTCCGCACATCTCATGCAGCATAAAATTACTCCTGATCGATCCAACGGATGATCAGGAGTAATCTTGTCAGCCTTACTGTGCTGTCTTGGCTGCCGGAGCAGAGGCAGGTGCCGAAGCCTTTGCGGGCGCGGCCTTTGCATCCATCAGGTCATCATCGACGAATACGAGGCCGTTCAGTGCCTGGGTCACCGCATCAAGTGCAGCCTGCGGATTGCGACCTTCCGTGAAGACCTGCGCACGGTTCACTGCACCCTGTGTGGCGTTCAGTGGAGCCAGAGCCACGATGAAGTCCAGATTGTCATCGACAACCTGCATGGTCTCTGCGGCCTGAGGAGCCTTGCCGGCCTTGATCTGGCTGTTAGCGGCTGCGATGGCGGCTTTCTTTTCGGGAGCCAGCGTTTCCGTTTCCACAAACTCACCACCAACCGGGATCCAGACGTCCTGTGTGGTGGAAGGTGTGTGGCCCGGTGCTGCCGGATGCTGCGGCGCCGGGGTCAGGGAGGCTTCAGCCGTGACAAATTTTTTGTCCGCCTTTGAAGCCGCTGTCAGGCTTTTGTTCGCATCATAGAGGAGCGGGATGGCCTGCTCCGTCTTGCCTGCCGCCAGCAGGTCATGGGCCTGAAGCAGATCACCGAAAGCACGCTGCCCGTCGGCGGACAGATGCTTCAGGGCGCGACCTGCCTTGTATTTCTCCCAGACCACATGCGCTGATGCTGCGTGAGCGAATGTCGGTGCTGTCGCCAGACCGGTCGCCAGCATGAGAGAGAGTGCAATTTTCTTCATGTTTCAAACTCCTTGTCGTCATTCGAAAATGACATGGGCTGCAAGGTATCGTGCGTAAGGTGCGGCGAGAACCCTGTTTGAGACATGAAAGGTCATTGTTTTGTAGCTGACTGTTACATAAGGCTGTTTTTGACGGTCACCGGGTGGCGTCGCGCCACCTGGGCCAAGGGTGTCAGATGACCTGGGGCATCAGATGAGTGGAATCTGTACGGCTTTCGCCAGAGCGTCAGCAATGCCGGGCGCGACGGCAAGAATGGTTGCGCCTCCGGTCAGGCCGCCATCACGCAGAAAGGGAGAAACTTTCGCGCCCGACTCCGCCAGAATGGGGAGAGCGCCGGCGACATCCCAGAGATTGATGACGATTTCGATGTAGGCGTCGAGCCGCCCGCAAGCCACATCGGTCAGCGCCAGCGCGCCGGAACCACCCGAACGGGGCATCGCGCCTGAGTCCAGAATGGCTCCGATCTTTTCCATGAAAATCGGTTTCGGCACCCGGTTGCTCCAGCCCATCTCGATCATGGCGCTGCGTGTGTCATTTACGGGTGACGCCTTGATGGGTTTGCCATTCAGGAAAGCGCCCTTGCCGATCAGGCCTGTATAGGTTTCGCCAAGAGCGGGCGCGCAGACGATGCCGGCAACTGGATGGTCATCTTCCAGAAGACCGAGCGAGACACACCAGCGATTGCGGCCGCGTGCGAAATTGGAGGTGCCGTCGATGGGATCGACAACCCAGCGCAGACTGCCACTGCGTGTCGCGCCTTCCTCCTCCCCCTGAAATCCGTCATCCGGGAAAAGAGCCGCCATACGTCTGGAGATGAACGCTTCAACCGCACCGTCTGCTTCCGTCAGCCAGTCTTGTGCCGATTTCAGCGTGCCGACCGGTCCACCCGGAGGCGGTCTCATGGAAAGGGCCAGCCGTGCGGCATCATCCACAACGGCGCGTGCCGCTTCAAAACGGCGTTCAATGGCAACAGTCATGAGCATGTTTCCCGGCGGGGGCCGGTCTCCTGTCAGGCAGGATGACGATGCGTCACCCTTTCTTGAAACAGGACAAGAAATAGGCCGGGGAGCGGGGGCGCGTCGAGAGCGCCGGTTCTGTCCATCGGGTTTTCAGATGCAACTGATCAGCGCAGGAGCCGTTGTTTTCAGAGATGGATCAGGAGAAGCGGCCATGAAAGAGACCGAAGATTGTTCAGGTCTGCCACGCGGGATTGATCATGTCGGTGTGACTGTCCCTGACATCAACGCGGCTCTGGGTTTTCTGGAAAAAGCCTTCGGAGCTGTTCCGCTTTACCGCAATGTGACGCCGGATCACCCGCAGGAGGGAAGTAAGGTCGAAAAGATTCTGGACCTTGTACCCGGAACGGTCGTGAAAGAAATGTGCATGGTTGCGCTGGGGCAGGGGCCTTGTATCGAACTTTTTGAAATGCACGGCCCGGAACAGCATTCCGCCCTGCGCCCCTGCGATTTCGGGCTTCAGCATTTCGCGGTCTATGTTGACGATATCGAAGCAGGATGCGCCCGTTTCACTGAAGCCGGGGGTGTTCTGATGACAGAGCCGCAGAAGCAGCCTTCACTGGAAGAAGGGCCGGGCAACCTGTTCTGCTACGGAAAGACACCCTGGGGCATGATTGTCGAACTGTTGGCTACCCCTAGCAGGGAGCGCTTTGATGCGGTGTCACCCGAAAAACGCTATCAGCCTCCGCGCAGGCAGTCTGGAAAAGCAGAATGATAAAGCCCGGAACGATTTTTGCCGGACTGGCGGGTCTGCTCAGTGTCGTCGGAATGGCGCGGGCCGATGAGACGCCGCCTCACCCGACCATGTGGTACTGGCATAACTGGAGCGATCACGACGGTATCAGTCACATGACACACTGCCCGATCCGTAACTTTGATCTGAAAACCATGTCGAAACCGGCTGGACCGCAGTGGCAGGATCGTCTGAAGGAAGGCCCGGCTCAGGTGATCTTCACTGTGCAACCAGCGCACTGGGACGGAGCATGGCATCCCGATCCGAAAGTACAGTGGATCGTCCCGCTCAAAGGGTCCTGGTACGTAACGGCCATGGATGGGCACAAAGTCGTCATGGGACCGGGTGAGGTCTCGTTGGGTGAGGATCAGCTCAGCCGCAAGGACCAGCAGGGCCATATCGGGCATGACGCAGGAAATGTGGGTGATGACCCGGTCGAGTTGATGGTTGTTCAAACCAGTGACACACCAACCAGCGACCAGCCCTGCCGTTTCAAATAAATACAGGCGGACAAGGCGATACCGGAAATCGATCTTCCGGTATCATCCTGTTAAGCAGCCTTACATGGAATGCAGGGCGCAGAGCTTGTTGCCGTCTGGATCACGCAGATAGGCGAGATACAGGTCACCCGTCGCATTCTTGCGTACGCCTGGCGGGTCTTCGATCTGGACACCACCGTTCTCGCCACCGGCTTTCCACCATGCGTCGATCTTTTCCGGCGTCTCGATCGCGAAACCGACGGTCGAGCCGTTGCCTCCGGTGGCGGGTTCGCCATTGAGAGGCTTGCCGATGACGAGACGCTGGCCGTTATGGCTGTAAACGAGGCGTCCCTTTGGATTCAGGGTTGCCGGTGCGCCACCGATTGCCGCGAAGATGGCGTCGTAGAATTTGCGTGATCTTTCGATGTCGTTACTGCCAAGCATGATGTGGCTGAACATAGGCGATCTCCAGAGTTTCAGATCGTGCCGGGCCTGCACTATTTTAAGCAGGCCTTGCAGGGCACCATCCACAGGCCGCACGCTACAGGCAGCCGCGATATTCAGACAAGACCCTTACCGGGAGGCCAGATGACAGACACTGCATTGACGGCTGTCCGGAAGCGTATTCAACTGGAAGTATGACAGCGCACCCTCTTGCCGGTTCCTCGGTTCTTTTCGATCTCGATGGAACAATCATCGACTCCCGTGCAGGGATCGTCGCAACAATCCGTAAAGTGATCCGCGAGCTTGGCCATGATCCTGATCTGGATCAGGATCTCACCTGGGTCGTGGGGCCGCCGCTGAGAGATCTGATTGGAGAGGTTCTCCGGCATTATGGCGATGACCGCTGTGACCACGCGATGGCGTGTTACCGATGGCATTACGAAGCCGAGGGCATGTTCCAGACGCCTGTTTTCCCGGGAATGCGGGAGGCGATAGCAACCATCAAAGAGGCGGGCGCCTCCCTCTATATTGCGACATCCAAACCCAGAACGCTGGCTCGCGCCATCCTTGAACGTGCGGGACTGTTGACAGAATTCCGGGAAGTCTATGGCGCCCGTCCGGATGACAGCGGCGCGGAAAAGCCGGAACTGATCGCCTCCGTCCTGTCCGATCACGGGATTGAAAAGCATCACGCCATCATGCTCGGAGATCGACGGTTCGATATCTCCGGCGCGCACGCCAACGCCATCCGGGCCATTGGCATCGCGTGGGGTTATGGTGGAGAAGGTGAGCTGGTCAGTGCTGGCGCGGAAGCCATTGCTGAAATGCCGGCCGATCTACCCACGCTTGTCTCCGGGCAACTGGAAGCCGCCCTGAAACATGTTCATGCCTAGGAGCTGTTCCCAAGGGATTGACCGATCGGTCATTGCATTGGAAACAGGCGGCAGAATTGCGTCGCAACCGGATTGCCCAAAGCGATATTTTCCGCTCAAGTGTGGCGCAATAGTGGCCCAGGCGGCCATGGAACCACAGTAAGCCCGTTGAAAAGGGCAGGAGAGCAGGTCGTGAGCAGCGCCGAGGACATCAGCTTCGAAACCCTTCCGCATTCCAATCTTACGTCGCCGGAAAAGCGGGCCGAGCTTATGGCCAACCCCGCGTTCGGGCGTATCGCCACCGATCATATGGTTATGATCCGCTACAAGGATGGCGAAGGCTGGCATGATGCGAAGGTTATGCCGCGCGGTCCTCTGACACTCGATCCGTCTGCTGCGGTTCTGCACTATGCTCAGGAAATCTTTGAGGGCATGAAGGCTTTCCGCACCGAGGATAATGGCATCGCCATCTTCCGCCCCGATGCCAATGCCCGCCGTTTCCGCTCGTCTGCCGAACGCATGGCCATGCCAGAGCTGCCGGAGTCACTCTTCATCCGCGCTGTTGATGAACTCGTGAAAGCGGACCGCGACTGGGTACCGTCGGGTGAGAACGCCAGCCTGTATATCCGTCCTTTCATGTTCGCCAATGACGCCTTTCTGGGCGTCAAACCGGCATCGGAATATCTGTTTCTGGTGATCGCGGCGCCTGTGGGAGCCTATTTCAGCTCAGGTGCTGTGACTGTGTGGGTTTCCGAGACCTACACGCGTGCGGCCCCCGGCGGCACAGGTGCTGCGAAGTGTGGCGGCAACTATGCCGCCTCCCTGCTGGCGCAGGCGGAAGCCAAGGCGCAGGGCTGCGATCAGGTTGTGTTCCTTGACGCCGTCGAACACCGCTACATTGAAGAAATGGGCGGCATGAACATATTCTTCGTGTTCGATGACGGCTCCATCAGCACGCCGGGCCTGACCGGAACCATTCTGCCCGGCATCACGCGTGACTCGATCCTCACGATCGCCCGCGAGAAAGGCATGACGGTGCGTGAGGAGGCGTATTCGATCGATCAGTGGCTCGCGGATGCGAAGTCTGGACGTCTGACCGAGACCTTCGCCTGCGGCACGGCTGCTGCTGTTTCTCCGATTGGCGCTGTCCGCACCAAGAGCGGCGGTGAAGTCAAGATTTCGGGAGGAACAGGCCCAGGTCCTGTGACCAGCGCCCTGCGGGAATCGTTGATCGGGACGCAGCGCGGCCGTGTTGCGGACACATATAACTGGGTGCATCGCGTCTGCTGAAACCGTTCGGCGGACAAATCTGATCAGCCCTTACGGAGCCGACACTTCTTCAGTGTCGGCTCCCGCGTTTCTACCCATTCATTTCAGACTGGTTTTGATGAAGATTCTCGCCACTCCTTTGCCGAAAGTTCGTATCTGCGCCATCGGACACTGGCCTGTGGACCGCATTGATCATGGTGGTTTCCTGATTCTGGACGATGTGGTGCAGAAGGAACTGGCTGGAATTGCCTCACTGGTTTCCTACGACTGCAAGGAAAAGATTTTCGTTCAGGATACGCCCGCACAATATATCTACATTCCGCATTCAGGAGCTGTGCGCGTCGCTCACCAGCTTGCGGATGGAAGAAACCAGATCGTCGCCTTCTTCATGCCGGGGGAACCATTCGGGCTGGGCGGGAACGGTGTTTATCTGAACTCCGCCAGTGCGCTCACGGATTGCTGCCTTATCCGGATACCGCGTGACGCGTTACACGAACTCTGTAATCACGAACCCCGGCTACAGCAGGATTGTCTTGTGGGCGCCATGGCGCAACTGCGGCTGTCACAACGGCATCTGCTGATCGTCACGCATCAGAGAGTGCTGAAACGTGTTGCTGATTTCCTGCTGGAATGCAGCCACCAGCCGGAGGTTTTTGATTCCGGAAGAAACGTTCTGAATCTGATCATGGACCGTTCCGATATCGCTGACTATCTGGGTACGTCTGTGGAAACGGTCAGTCGTACGCTGGGGAAACTTGAAGAAGATGGTCTGGTCAAGCGTCTTGATTCCCGCAATCTCTGGCTAGATCAGTCACGACTCACGGCGGTTCTCAATAATTAGGATATTATTTTAAATAAACTGCACAGATAATTCGTCTTAATTTTAGTATTTGTTTATATAAAAAAACAAAATTGGCGGTATTAAATGAAATAATAAGACTATAGACTTTCGATGCTTTCTGTTTGCGTCGAGGCTTCTCGTGAATGATGGATTTTCAGACGGAGCGACATTCCGTGACTTGAATGTTCACGGGACCAGACTGTCTCCTGACCCAACCAGAGCGCTCCTCGACAGCGGATTGTCTATGCGGGAAGAGGGTGGTCTCGTCACTGATCATCCTGTTCTTGACGATATTGCAGCACTGTCCGCGCTTGTACGTCTGGCCATGCCGAAGCACGAGGAACCGATGCTTCTTGCGGGTATGCTTCTTGCCCGATTCGGGTCATTTGCGGGTACTCTTACAGCTTCAGCACAGGCTTTGCGTTCTGTTGCCGGGATAGGGCCTTACATGCTCGCAGCCGTAACAGTCTTTCGTGAGGCTGCAATCAGACTTCAGAAATCCCGACTGACAGACCTGGAAATTCTTTCGGACCGGAGCAGGCTGTATGCTTACCTGTCAGCCGTTCTGGCTCGGGAAGTCATTGAACAGTTCCATATTCTTTTTCTGGATGAGATCGGGCTGCTGATTGCTGACGAAGCGCAGGCGAGGGGCACGGTCAATCACACGCCGGTCTATCCAAGGGAAGTCGTGCGTCGGGCTCTGGAACTGAAAGCGACAGCGCTGATCCTTGTGCACAACCATCCGAGCGGAGATCCGGCGCCTTCGGCTGAAGATCTCGCCATGACCAGACAGGTTGTCGCTGCTGCCGGCGTTCTGGGGATCACTGTGCGGGACCACGTTATTGTCGGAAACGGCAGATGGCTGAGTTTCGCGGAATCAGGGCTGCTTTAGTCACACAGGACACCTGAAAAAATATGGCCGGGGAAAGGCCCGGCCAATGT